>CAZYOV010000357.1:0-1012 GCA_964649215.1 uncultured Dehalococcoidia bacterium | reverse complement strand
GAACGGCAGCTCGTTTACGTCCGCCGCGTGCCTCTCGATAACGGCGCGCAACCCCTGCGTCTCCTCGTCGACCTCCCGCAGCTCCGGCAGCAACGACCCGTCGAGCAGCGGCGGGTGGCCGCGCTTCTCCTCGTACGTGGGCACGGTGATGAGGTTGCCGGAGCGCTGATGCACGTCTACCAGCCGGGCGATCACGTTGTGGGGTCGGGGCTGGTCGACGCTGAGAACGAGGACATCCGTGGTGTCGTCCGGGAGGGCGGCGGCGCCGAGGCGGAGTGAGGAGGCGCGTCCCTCCGCGTACAGCTCGTTGATCACCGCGACTACCTCGGGGCCGATGCCGCGGACGTAGGGCAGAATCTCATCGGCGCGGTGTCCCAGCACCACCACCAGCCGCTCCACCGGGGGCTCCTTGAGCTGGGTCAGCTGGTACTCGATCAGGGTATTCCCGCCCCACTCCAGCAGCGGCTTGGCGGTGCCCATGCGGGAACTCTCTCCTCCTGCCAGGAGGATCGCGGCGACGGTCATCGCGCCTAGGCTACTCGCTTACCTTGAAGAGCGTGCCCAGCTTCATCGCCAGGCCAGCGTTGCCACCGAGGTGAACCTTACGCGTTGTGATGGCCCACATCGGGTTGAGGTCGTTGTTGGAGAGGTCGATCCAGAGCTGCGGCTTCGTGCGAAGCTCCATGTCGAAGCTCTCCGGTGCGCCATCCTCGGTCTCCGCTTTGCCATCGCCGATGCGCAGCGCCCACTGGCCGCCGCCCTCGCCCTCCATGTTGAACGCGTAGGTTACGTTCATGTCGGCGCCGCGGTCGGGCCAGAAGACCAGGGGCATGAAGTGGAAAATGCGGTCAAGCTGGAAGTGCACCTCCTCCGGGGTGCCAGCCTCCATCCAATGGGGCAGCTTCTTCTTGGCGGCGCGGCGGATGTCCTGGTAGTGTCCCGGCAGGTGCAGGTAGCTGGCGAAGAACAGATCGCGCACTGTGCCAGGGTGGTCCCACTCGGGGCTGGAGGC
>CAZYOV010000356.1:0-1019 GCA_964649215.1 uncultured Dehalococcoidia bacterium | reverse complement strand
GAGGTTGTAGGTGAAGCTGTCGTAGTTATCGAGAAGGAGGATCATCTCTCACCGCCTCCAAGGAAGATGTCACGATGGATCGTTTGGCCGGTGAGCATTTCGCCGGCATCGCCGCACAGGTGAATGACAGTGGGTACCATGTCCTCCGGCCGGCCGACACGCCCCGCCCGCAAAGCGGCGTCGATCTCCTCCTGCGAGCGATTGGCGCGCCAGAATGGGGTATCGGTGACGCCTGGGGCGATGGCGTTGACGTTAATGCCGTAGGAGGAGACCTCCAGGGCGAGGGATCGGGTGAGGTTGATGATGGCCGCTTTGGAGGCGCCGTAAACGGCGGCCCCGGGCGAGCCGCGCAAGCCCCTGCCAGAGGCGATGTTGACGATGCTACCCTGCCGTTGAGGGATCATGTGCCGCAGGGAGGCGCGAGAGCAGAGGAATGTCCCGCGCAGGTTGACGGCGATCACCCGATCCCACTGCTCGTCCGTCATCTCCACCACGGGCGCGCGGACGGAGGCGCCAGCGTTATTGACGAGGATATCGACTGCGCCGAACTGCTCGACGGTCGCCTCCACCATTCGGTCGACATCAGCGGAGTCGGCGACGTCCACCTGCTGGACGAGGGAGCGGGCACCGGCCGAGCGCAGCTCTTTGGCGACGCTTGCCGCGCGCTCCGGCTCCAGGTCAGCCACGGTCACGGCTGCGCCTTCGCGGGCGAGGCCGTGGGCGATTGCGCGTCCGATGCCGCTGCCAGCGCCGGTGACGATGGCGACTTTGCCCTGGAGTTGCATATCAGTAGCCCAGGCTGCCGCTGGGTACGGCCTCCTCGATAAGCTCCGCCTGGTCTATGGCGCGGAGATTGGCTCGCGCCTTGTTCTGCGATTCCATGTACTCCAGCTCCGGTACGCTATCGAAGACGATGCCGCCGGCGGCCTGGGCGTGGGCGACGCCGTCCTTCATGACGATGGTGCGGATGGCGAGGGCGGTGTCCAGGTTGCCGGAGAGGTCGAAGTAGCCGACGGCGC
>CAZYOV010000355.1:0-1020 GCA_964649215.1 uncultured Dehalococcoidia bacterium | reverse complement strand
AGAAGGTGCCAGTCCTCCGACCAGGTTCCGGCGATTGTGCGCCTGGGCGGGGCGGAGGGTCTCCCCGGCCATATGCGGTTAGCTCCCCTCTTCCTCCTCTTTCTCCACCGGCACCTGGCTACGGCCGCCGCCCTGCCCGCCGCTATCGCCGCCTACACCCCGCATGAACTGGCTCAGGATGTCGATCGGCACCGGGAAGATAATCGTGCTCTGACGCTCCGTCGAGATCTCGGTGAGGGTCTGGAGGTAGCGCAGCTGGAGCGTGGCGGGTGTGGCGGCCATAATCTTGCCGGCCTCGGCCAGCTTCTCGGCCGCCTGGAATTCGCCCTCGGCGTGGATGATCTTGGCGCGGCGCTCCCGCTCGGCCTCGGCCTGCTTGGCCATGGCGCGGACCATCTCCGCGGGCAACGCGATGTCGCGCACCTCGACGATCGTCACCTTGACGCCCCAGGGCTCGGTGGCCTCGTCGATGATCTTCTGCAACTGCTGGTTGATCTGATCTCGTTTGATCAGCAGTTCGTCCAGTTCGGACTGGCCGAGGACACTGCGCAGTGTGGTCTGCGCCACAAGGGACGTGGCGCGGACGTAGTCCATCACCTTGACTACGGCATCGTTCGGCTCTGTGACGCGGAAATAGACCACGGCGTCTACTCCGACGCTTACGTTGTCCCTGGTAATCACAGCCTGGCGCGGCACGTCCATGGTGACGATACGCAGGTCCACAGTCACCATCCGCTCCACGATGGGGATGATGAGGAACAGCCCGGGCCCGCGGGCGCCGACGAGCCGTCCCAGGCGAAAGATGACGCCCCGTTCGTACTCGGGGACGATCTTTACCGCCAGGGGGAAGAGGGGGATCACGAGGAAATACCCCATGACTGTCAACATCCTCGACAAAAAGCTATGATCCTTCGGCGCGTCGGATGGTTCTGGCTGAGTGGACATAGGCGTTATTTTCCTTCCGGCCTGCTGGAAGAGGAACTAGCGGCGGGTAACATCAAGGGTCAAACCCTAGCCGTG
>CAZYOV010000354.1:0-1026 GCA_964649215.1 uncultured Dehalococcoidia bacterium | reverse complement strand
ACACGTCCCCCAGCCTGGTCTGTAGGCGCGCGTCCAAATCGCTGATCTCCTTGGCGGTGGTGAACACGGTGGGCATGCGGCCCTGGTAGCGGTGGTTGATAAGCTGGTACAGCTTCTCGTCCGCCCAGGGGGTGGAGCTGTGCATCCCCAGGTCGTCAAGAATGAGCAGGGGCGCACTACGCACCATCTCGAACAGCTCATCGTAGCCGATCTCGCTGTCCGGCTGGTAGGCGGCGCGAAGGTGGTCCAGCAGGTCCGGCACCACCATGAACAGCGCCGGGCGGCCGCCTTCGATGCAGGCGTTGGCGATAGCTGCGGCGAGATGCGTCTTGCCGCAGCCGCTGGGGCCGCTGAGCACGAGCCAGCCGGAAGGCTCCTGGGCAAACTCGCGGGCGTCGGCCACCGCCCGCGCGAAGCGCTCCTGGTCCTGCTGGTTGGGGCTGCGTCCTCGCCCCATCAGGTCGTCGAAGGTGAGACGCAGCAGGGCGCCCAGGTTGCTGTAGCGCTGGAGGCGGGCCAGACGCTGATCGACGCCCTCGTCCTCGGTGCACTGGCAGGGGAACGCCTTACCGAAATCGGGGTGGCCCAGGCGCACGTTCTTGCGCACGAAGCCGGCGCCGCCGCAGGAGGGACAGACGTCGTCTGCCGGCTCGTCAGCGGAGCCGGCCGGCGTCGCGCTTGCCGCGGGCGTAACGGCGCTCAAGCCAGTCTGCTTCAGTATCTCGTCCAGCTTCTTCATCGTCAGGTCCTTCCGCTTCATATCGGCGCAGGATCGCCTCAATGTAGCGCCAGCTACGTTTGTTCAGGCTCACCGCCTCCCGGAACGCCTTCTCAATCCACTGCGGTGGATAGCGTTCCTCGGCGTCCTTTAGCTCGTCGGCGATGAGAGGGGTGATGGCGCCGATGTTCTCCTCGTATAGAGCAAAGATGTTCGGGGCCTCGGCAGGCGCCGCCGGCGGCGGCGGCTCGTCGAGGCGCAACTCGCCCTCCGGAAGACGTTCAACGGCGCGCCGGTTAGCCGGGATG
>CAZYOV010000353.1:0-1033 GCA_964649215.1 uncultured Dehalococcoidia bacterium | reverse complement strand
AGGGGGCTACCCTCTACACCACCTGCGAGCCCTGCATGATGTGTACCTCGGCCATCGCCTGGGCCGGGATCGGCAGGGTGGTCATCGGCGCTGTCTGGGAGGACGTCCCGGACTACTTTCACCCGGAGAAGGGCTCGCTGCTGGGGCTCGCCCAACACGTGCGATACCCGTTCGAGTACACGGCCGGCGTGCTGCGGGACGAGTGCGTGAAGCTGTACGCGGAGGAGTGACATGATGCAGGCGTTTGAGAGTATACGCGTCCTGGACCTGACGATATGGCAGCAGGGGCCGATGACCACGGCGATGCTCGCCGACTGGGGCGCGGACGTGATCAAGATCGAAGGGCCGGATTCGCCCGACCCGGGCCGCTCCCTGATCCGCTACGAGCTCACGCCAGGCGGCGTCAACGCCTACTTCGAGACGCACAACCGCAACAAGCGCGGCATCGTCCTGGACCTGAAGACAGAGCGCGGGCGGGATGTGTTCTACCGTCTGGTGGAGGACGCCGATGTAGTCGTACAGAACTTCCGGCCGGGGGTGAACAAGCGCCTGGGCATAGACTACGAGACGCTGTCAAAGATGAACCCCAAGCTGATCTACTGCTCCGCGTCTGGGTTCGGGCTGAAGGGGCCGGATGCGAATAACCCGGCCCTGGACCCGCTGGCCCAGGCGCGGGGCGGCCTGATGAGCGTCACTGGAGAGCCGGAGACACCGCCCACGCGCACGTTCAACGGCTTCGCGGACCAGGTCAGCGCCTTCTTGCTCTCTTACGGCATCGCCGTGGCGCTGTTCCACCGCGAGCGCACCGGCCAGGGGCAATCGCTGGACGGGTCGCTGCTACAGGGGACGCTCGCCTCGCAAGCGTTCAACATCACGAGCTTCCTGACCAGCGGCACCTACGCCGGCCAGCCGCTGCCACGCATATCGCGGAAGCTGACGAGCCCTCTGTGGAACCACTACAAGGCGAAGAACGGTAAGTGGGTGATCCTGGCGATGGCACAGGTGGGCCGCTACTGGCCCGTCTTCCGAAAGG
>CAZYOV010000352.1:0-1045 GCA_964649215.1 uncultured Dehalococcoidia bacterium | reverse complement strand
ATCGTAGGCGGTGAGCATGGCGAAGCGCTCGCCGCGCTTCTTCATCGCCTTCAGCCTGGTTATCGATACACGTCTCTCCATCGCGTCCTCCTCCCTACCAGGTTAGCCCCAGTCGCTGGCGCATCGTCGACTCGAACGCCTCGTCGTCCATTTGCTTGCGAACCATGAGTGCCATCTCGATGTCAGGCCCCACGGGGTAGCGCAGCTTGTCGCCCTTCTCGATCGCCTCCAGGATGGCGTCCGCCACCATGGCGGCCGGTGAGCGGCCGCCCTCACCCAGAAGCCTCGCCATCGCCTCCTCCCACTGACCAATAAGGGGCCAGTAAGGCGATGACTCATCGCCTGCAGCGGCACCCACCAGCCGGCGCTTGTCCGGAAACGGGGTGTCGATGGCACCGGGCTCGACGATGTGCACGCGTATGCCGAAGTGACCGGCCTCATAGTGGAGCGACTCGCTGAGCGCCTCCAATGCGAACTTGGAGGCCGCATAGGCACCGTTGAGAGGCGTCGCCATCCGTCCCGCTCCCGACGATACGTTGACGATGACGCCGCTACCGCGCTGGCGCATGGCCGGTAGCACAGCGTTGATACAGCGGAGAGGACCGTAGACGTTGGTATCGAACTGATCGGCGATATCGCCGACGGCGATCTCCTCCAGCGGGCCGAAGACCTCGAAACCGGCGTTATTGATCAGCACATTCACCTGGCCGGCCTGGCGAAACGCCTCCCGCACCGAATCGTCGTTGCAGACGTCCAGGGAGAGGAGCGTCAGGTCCCAGCCGTTTTTCTTCGCCGCCTCGGCCAGGTCACGGCCCTTGTCGAGGCTGCGCATCGTGGCCAGCACGCGGTTGCCGCGGCCGGCCAGCAGCTCCGCGGTGGCGCGGCCGATGCCGCTGTTGGAGCCGGTTATGAGCACGGTCTGTTTCGCCATCTAGGCCTCCTCCTGATGTTGGGCCGCGCTCAGGACGCGGCGTCAAACGCCTCCTCCGGCACGCCAACGGTGCGCCGGATACGATTCTCTCCGTCCACGTAAATGAGTCTGGGC
>CAZYOV010000351.1:0-1059 GCA_964649215.1 uncultured Dehalococcoidia bacterium | reverse complement strand
TACCCAGTGGGCCACCGGCGAGTAGACAATGGTCACCCAGATCACGGTGAAGACCATGAGGGTGCTGAACTTGGCTCTCTCCGCGAAGGCGCCGATGATAAGGGCGGGCGTTATGGCGGCGAACATCAGTTGGAACACCATGAAGGCCTGATGAGGGATGGTGTCCGCGTAGGGACCGGGCTCCAGCCCCACGTTTCGGAGGCCGAACCAGGTGAGGTTGCCGAAGAGGCCACCCACGTCTGGCCCGAAGGCCAGGCTATAGCCCCAGAGCACCCAGACCACGCTGACGACAGCCAGGATGGAGAAGCTCTGCATGATGGTGGCGCTGGCGTTCTTGTTTCGCACCAGGCCGCCGTAGAAGAAGCCGACCCCCGGCGTCATCAGCATCACCAGGGCGGCGGAGATGAGGATCCAGGTGGTATCGCCAGAATCTATTCCACTGGGCATGATAGATAACCCTCCCTAATATGTCTTTGCGACAACTTATCACGATATGCGGGGAGGTTGTGTTACGGGCGTGTTACGCGGCGATTAAGCCGATGTTACGGGCGGGGGCTCTGTCATTCTGAGCTACCCAGTATCTCCATGGCCTTTGCACAACGGTCCTGGGCGAGGAATCTTGTGGCATCCTGCAGCAGTCGACCGCCGGCCCTCACAGCGCCTGTGGAGGATCGTTCGGCAACGATGCGTGTGCCCCCCCTCCAAGAATCCTTCGCGGAGGATGGTGGACGCGGACAAGATCGTGGTCTGCGCTCAGAATGACAAGAGGGGCTTACGCGCGGAAGCGGTAGCCGACGTTGCGCACGGTCTCTATGAAGGTGTGGTGGCGGTCTTCAATCTTGGAGCGCAGGCGGCGGATGTGTACGTCCACCGTACGGCTGCCGCCGTAGAAGTCGTATCCCCAGACCTTGTTGAGGAGGGTCTCACGGTTGAAGACGCGGTCTGGGCTGGTGGCGAGGAAGCGCAGGAGCTCGTACTCTTTGTAGGTGAGATCCACGGGCTGGCCGGCTATGTGGACGGTGTAGTTCGCCAGGTCCATCTCCAGGTCGCCGCAGCGGA
>CAZYOV010000350.1:0-1072 GCA_964649215.1 uncultured Dehalococcoidia bacterium | reverse complement strand
GCTCGCCCCAGACCCGCGCCGGCGGATAGCCGATCTGGGCGTCCTCCGCCATGTATATCAGGTCGCTGCACAGCACCATGTCCGTGCCGCCGCCCACACACCAGCCGTGCACCTGCGCTATCACTGGTTTCGGGCTCTCCCACAGCGACATGAACGCCCGCACGTTGCGCGACATGCTCAGATAGTCGCGTACCGGGTCCCACTGGCCGGACATCGCCCGCTGCGACGCGTCTTCGACCTTCGTGCCCCAGTCCAGATCGTAGCCGGCGCAGAACGCCCGGCCGGCGCCACTCAGCACGATGACCCGTACGGACTGGTCATCGTTCGCGGCCGCGACGGCGTCCCGCAGGTCAGTGACGAGCTGCGCGTTGATGGCGTTCAGCCGCTCCGGCCGGTTCAGGGTTATGCGGGCGATGCCATCATCTACGCTGTAGGCGATCGTCTCAAACGCCATTCGGCTAGCTCCCGTACAGCCGCTCTCGCAGCTCCGCCACCACGTTCGTGCCGTCCAGCCGAAGGTGTCGGGGGTTGAACCGGTCGCTGTGAACGGAGACGACGAGCTTTGTGGGGTCCGCATCCACCGGCAGCGTCAGCCCGGCGACGCCGAAGGCGTCAGTCTTCGCCTCCGCCAGCAGCGCCGCGTGCTCCCCCAGCACCCGCACCTCGGCGTTGGCCACGGGAGGCTTCTCCCCATGGATGTCGGCGTCGTTCTCCAATACGGTCACGGTTACGGTGCGGCCGTCCATAGCCGGCTCCAGCGTCACATCCATGTCCAGCAGGTATACGAGCGGGGCCGGTATGACGGCCTTCAGCCCGGCGCCCAGCACCGCCTGCACCTGGTTCGCCGCCAGCCCCGTGTCGATCGGCGCCATCCCGTGGTCCGCAGTCACCACGAACAGCGTCGAGTCCAGGAGCCCGCGTCGTTCCATCAGGGCAAGGATCTCCCCGATCCGCTTGTCCGTCTCCATCAGCGCCGTGTGCACTGCCTCGTGATGAGGCCCATATTCGTGTCCCACAGCGTCGCCCAGGAAGAACGACTCGTATGTGAACTTGGGTGGCGGGTGGCTCTCGT
>CAZYOV010000349.1:0-1087 GCA_964649215.1 uncultured Dehalococcoidia bacterium | reverse complement strand
CGCCATCGTCGCCGCCAGAGCCGACGCCGCGGTTGCATTCGAAGTGCAACGCCTCTCCCGCCGCATAGGCGCGACCTCCCAGGCGATCGACGCTACCAACGAGATGGCGCTGCGAGTGATGACTCGCCAGCTATCGAAGAGGCTGGGCGGCCTGGACCTGCTGCTCTTCTGCGCCGATCTGGCCGATGGCAACCCGGACGCCCTGGTCCTGGCCTCCCGCTTCGCCGCGCGGGAGATCGCCCGCGCCGGTGGCGGCACCATCGTGATCGCCCTACCGGGAGGAACGGCCGGGGACATCCCCGCGCTCGCCGCGGAGTACGAGCCGAAGGGAGTGCGCGTCCTCGCCCTCGATCTACCGCCGCAGCCGGACGAAGCCTGGGCCCGGGAGATGCTGGAACGGCTGCCTTGAACCTGCCCCCACCAGCCTGTAAGCTACGCGTGCCCGCCTAGGGTGGGCGTGCGCGTTGAGGCGAGCGGAAGCAGTTCGAAGGAGGGGCGTTACTCATGGCTGTTCTGGACAAGCTGCGATTGGACGGCAAGATCGCCGTCGTGACCGGCGCCGGGCGCGGCCTCGGCCGCGCAATGGCCCTCGCACTCGCCGATGCCGGCTGCGACATCGTGGCGGCGGCCCGCACCCGTCCCCAGATCGAGGAGACGGCGGAGTTGGTGCGGGCTAAGGGGCGCCGCTCCCTCGTCGTTCCCACCGACATCACCGACCCGGCTTCCGTGCAGGCGATGGTGGACGCCACCATCGCCGAGTTCGGCCGCATCGATATCCTGCTGAACAACGCCGGCGGAGCCACCGCCGGCATGGGAAAGCCCCTGGAGGAGGTCACGGACGAGGAGTGGCGCCTCGGCATCGATACCAACCTGTCCGGCACCTTCTACTGCTGCCGCGCCGTCATCCCCCACATGCTGCAGCAGGGCGGCGGCAAGATCATCAACCTCACTTCCGGCTTCGGGCTGCGCGGCGGCCGCGACAACTTCATGTACACCACCGCCAAAGCGGGCCTGATCAACTTCACCCGCTCCCTGGCCATGACCTACGCCGACCGCAACATCCAGGCCAACCTCATCGCCCCGGGAC
>CAZYOV010000348.1:0-1090 GCA_964649215.1 uncultured Dehalococcoidia bacterium | reverse complement strand
AGTCCTGAACCCGTCCACGAACTGGATTGCGAGCGCTAACAACAAGATAGTGGACGACGACTACCCTCACTTTCTGAGCGCCGAGTCTATCGATAGCCCTCGCCAGGAGCGCATCATCGAGATGCTGGAGGAGAAGGAGAAGCTCTCCATCGAGGACTTCCGGCGCATGCAGGCGGACCAGTTGTCGCTGCCGGCGCGGGAGCTGGTGCCTCGTATGCTGGAGCTTGAGCCCCAGGACGAGTGGGGGAGACGGGCGCTCACCTTCATTCGGGCGTGGGACTACGTGGTGGCGGCGGACAGCGCGGCGGCCTGCGTGTTTGAGGTGTTCTACACGCACCTGGTGCGGAAGGCGCTGGAGGAGAAGATCGGCTCCTGGTCAGACTTCTATATGGGCCGCGGCATCCACCCGTTGAAGCCGGGCGGCGAATTCTTCGTCAGTTGCTACTCCTGGCTCATGTCGAAGATGAAGGATAGGAAGAAGTGGTTCGCGGGGAAGAGCTGGACGGAGGCGATGGAGGAGGCGCTGGCATCGGCGACGGCGGAGCTGCGGGAGCTTATGGGCGACGACGTGTCGCAGTGGCAGTGGGGCCGCGTGCACCGGCAGACGTTCCGCCACGTCATGGGGCAGACGCGGGCACTATCGCGATTGTTCAACCGCGGGCCAGTGCCGGTAGGGGGCGACTCCAACACAGTGTGGCAGGCCTCCTACGCGCCCTATCACGGATACGATCTCCGGGGCTCGACGGCCTCCTACCGCCAGATCATCGATCTGGGTGGTTTCGACAACAGCCTGGCGGTGATCCCCTCCGGCCAATCCGGCCACCCGGGAAGCCGTCACTACGGGGACATGATCCGGATGTGGCAGAAGGTGGAGTATCACCCGATGCTGTGGGAGCGGCCTTCGGTTGAGCGGGAGGCGCGGGGACGGCTGGTGCTGCAGCCCCGGGGGAGCGACGGCACGGGCGCGGAGTAGGGGACCCCTGGCGCAGGCTAGAGCGGTCGCGGTGTAATAGCATGGGGGCGATGCGTAAGAAGACGGTCCGCGACATCGATGTTGACGGCAAGCGGGTGCTGGTGCGGGTGGATTACA
>CAZYOV010000347.1:0-1119 GCA_964649215.1 uncultured Dehalococcoidia bacterium | reverse complement strand
CGAACGAGGTGACGGTGGGGCCGGAGGAGGAGCTGCTTGCGCACGGTCTCATCGCTGATGAACTCTCGTTCGTGTCCGGCGAGACGCCGGAGCAGCCGTTCCAGACGCAGGTGCGCATCCGCTATCGGAGCGAGCCCGCGGCCGCGACGGTCAGGGCGCGGGGCGGCGAGGCCGAGGTTCTCTTCGAGAGGCCGCAGCGGGCAGTGACGCCGGGCCAGGCTGTGGTCTTCTACGATGGTGAGAGGGTAGTCGGCGGCGGCACGATAGTCCGCAAGGTGGCCGGATAGCGTTCGCATGCTATAATGGGCCGCGTCCTCGCTATAGGCGGGGCCGCCCAACGCCCCCACAGGAGGTAGCTCCGCATGGAAATCGGCTGGGTAAACACCCCCCAGGACTGGCGTGACGTTTTCATCATGGCCTTTATGGTGGCCGGGACCCTCCTGTTCCTGGTGGGCATCCTGTTCACCATCGTTGTCGGCGGGATGGCCTTCGCCACGGTGCGTAAGGTGAGGAGGGTCATCGGCGATAACGTTCAGCCCACGTTGGAGAACGTGCGTGAGACGACGGAGAACGTGCGCGGCACCGTGGCCTTCATCTCGGACTACGCGGTGACGCCGGTGGTGCGTACGTATGGAATCTTCGCCGGGGCCAGACGGTTTGTGGTGGTGGTCAGCCGGTTCACCCGCCGCTCCGGCGACTAACGGAGGTCATCAATGCGATTCATCATCGGCCTGCTGCTCGGCCTGGGCATCGGCTTCTCGGCGGCGCTGCTGTTAGCGCCGGAGAGGGGCCGCCTGCGAGAGGGTGCTCCGTCCGACGAAGAGACGACCAGCGAAGGATTCGGCGAGAACCATGACAGCATGGCCGGTCTGCGCCGCGCCATGAAGGGGCTTCAGGAGCAGGTGCAGGAGGCGTGGGGGGAGGCGCGGCAGGCGGCCCAGGAGGCGGAGAAGGAGCTGCGCCAGCGGTACGAGCGCACGGTGTCCAAGCCCGAGCGGTAACGCTCTCTTACGGCAAGAATCCCAGGTAGGCTGTGAAGTCCGCTGCCCCCTCTGCTAAACTGAATCCGGAGGGGTGCCGGAGTGGTTGAACGGGGCGGTCTCGAAAACCGTTGTACCG
>CAZYOV010000346.1:0-1122 GCA_964649215.1 uncultured Dehalococcoidia bacterium | reverse complement strand
TAGCGCTCATCTCCGCCTTCGCCTTCTTCGCCTCGCTTCTGATGACGATCGTTCCTGCGCGCCAGGCCGCTAGCGTCCCCATCGCCGAAGCTTTGCGTTACGAGTAGGGTGGGCATACCCTTCACACGATTCTCACAGCCTCTTCACATAAAACGGTTAAAAGACGGCTCTTTATCCTTGCAAGGCTAAAGAGCTTTCCATAGCATTGTGGCAGTGTAATCGGGAGAACCCCGATTAGCGCGCGAACTCTCGCTCTGCCAACCTGAACCCGCATCGACTGGCGGCGACAGCTTAAGTCGAGGTAAGGGACGAATCATCCATGGGGGGACAGCGGCAACAAAAGTTACCCACCGTCTAGGACCGTCGGCAAGATCGCCGCAAGGGGGGCCGGCCGCGGCCTGAGGTATCTGCCGTCCCTCAGGGGGCCAGGGGTCCTCCTACCGACAGCCCTAGACGGTGGGCAACTTGGTTCACCGTATCCCCTTTGGGCGTTGGCGTCAAGAAGGTAATTTTGACGCCGCGTTAGCTCCGCTGAGAAGCGGGCCTGCACTGGTCCGCTTCTCGCTATTCCCGCCTCATGGAATCGATCGACGCTCTTTCAAAGCCACGATCTGATCCCAGTTGTAACCCATCTCCAGCAACACCTCCTCCGTGTGCTGCCCCAGCTCCGGCACGGCGCCTCGCGGCGCCTGGGGCGTGTCGGTGAAATCGGCTGGTGTGGCCACAACCGGGATGGGGCCGTCTGGCCCCGGGATCTCGGCGAAGGCGCCTGCGGCCTGGGCCATCGGGTCCTCCACTACATCGTTGATGGAGTTGACCGGCGCCCACCACACGTCGTGCCGGTCGAATATCTTTCCCCATTGGGCCATGCTCTTCGTAGCGAACACCGCGTCCAGCTCCGTCACAAGGGCCGGGCCGTTAGTCCGCCGCTGCTCTATGTTCTCGAACCGCTTGTCCGTCATCAGCTCCTCCCGCTCGATCGCCCGGCACAGGTCGCCCCAGTGACGGTCCGCCTGAAGAAGGAGAAGCCAGAACCAACGGCCGTCGCCTGACTTGTAGCACGTGAGGATGGGGTTGATGGCGTGCTGGCGGTCGTACGGCACGATAGGGGCCTTGAGCCTG
>CAZYOV010000345.1:0-1148 GCA_964649215.1 uncultured Dehalococcoidia bacterium | reverse complement strand
TGTCGCCCATGAACATCTGCGCCGGATGGCTGTTGTACCAGAGGAAGCCCAGCGCAGCAGCCGCCACGGTGAAGCAGAACGTGCCCAGAAACGTCTGGTCCTGCATCAGGGCGATGGAGCCGTATGCGGCGAAAGCGACGGCCGAGGTGCCCGCGGAGAGGCCGTCCAGACCGTCGCTGACAGCCACGCCGCCGGCGGTGAGGACGATGACGCCTACGGCGATCGGTATGTACCAGGCAGCGAGGTCGTATCGGCCCGCATAAGGCACGTTGACGTCGCTCAGACCTAGCCCCTCGTAGAGGCCGTAGGCGGCGGCGAACCCGATGGCGACAAAGGCGACGAACTTCACCCTCTTGTTAAGAGCGCCCCATCCGCCTTTGGCGGACTGGAGGGAGCCCAGGTCATCCAGAAAGCCGAGCGCGCCCAGCGCCGCCATCACCGCCAGCGGCAGGCCGATAGAGTATCGCCCGAACAGGTTGGCGGCGACGCTGAACCCGATGACCGCGGCCAGGATGAGCAGGCCGCCCATGGTGGGCGTGCCGGCTTTAGCCTGATGGCTCTCGGGCCCCCACTCACTGATCTGCTTGCCCACCTTCAGGCGACGCAGCACCTCCAGGAAGGGCCTTCCCGCTATCGTCGTCGCCGTAAGGGTCATCGCTCCCACGGTCAAGGCGTAGATCATGACGCCACCAGCGCCTCGACTACGGCCTCCAGGGCGACCGCCCGTGAGGCCTTCACCAGCAGATGGTCTTCCGGTCGCAACTCGTCTCGAAGGACGGGCACCGCGTCCGATGGGGAGTCGAAGAAGCGCGCTTCGGCGGCTCCCGCCTTCAAGGCGGCCTCGTATAGCGGCCGCGCCGGTTCTCCGACGACAAGGAGGAGGTCGGTGCAGGCGGCGGCGTGCTCGCCCACCTGTCGGTGGCCCTCATCCGCGGCGGCGCCTAGCTCTCGCATCTCTCCCAGGAGAGCGATGCGGCGGGCGGGCAGTTCAGCCAGGAGGTCAAGGACGGCAAGCATGGACTGGGGGCTGGCGTTGTAGCTATCGTCCAGGACTGTGGCGCCGTTGGGCGTATGCAGCACGCGGAGCCGTAGCTCCGGCCTCGCCTGCCGCAGCGCGTCCGCGATCTCGGTCATGGTCATGCCTTCGG
>CAZYOV010000344.1:0-1149 GCA_964649215.1 uncultured Dehalococcoidia bacterium | reverse complement strand
GCATCTGGGTGGCGGTGATCACAAGGATCCCGCGCCGGTTCGCCTGGCGGATGATCCGCTTCTGCAGGAGCGGCACCTTTTCGGGGCCCAGCTCCAGACCCAGGTCGCCGCGGGCGACCATGACGCCATCGGCGGCGGCGAGGATCTCGTCCAGGGCCTCAATCGCCTCCTTCTTCTCCAGCTTGGCGATGACCGGGATACGCGCCCCTTGCTCCTTGATGAGCTCCTTCAGGCGCCGAACGTCATCGCCGCTGCGCACGAAGGAGAGGGCGACGTAGTCCACACCCAGCCGGACTCCCAACCGGAGGTCGGCCAGGTCTTTCTCGCTGAGCGCCTCATCCCTGAGGGCCACGCCCGGCAGGTGCATTCCCTGGTTCTCCTTCAGGATACCGCCTTCGATCACGCGGGCGCGCACCTCCGGCCCCGCGACCGACTCCACCCTTAGCTCCGCCTCGCCGTCACCCAGCAGGATACGGTCGCCCGCCTTGACGACCTGCGGCAGCGCGGCGTACTTGACCGGGACGCTAGCGGCATCGCCTCTGACATCATCGGTCGTGAACGTCGTCTCCTCGCCCGGCTCCAACCGGTACGGCCCGTTCGCTAGCTTGCCTACCCTGACCTTCGGCCCCTGGAGGTCCTGCATGATGGCCACCGGCCGGCCTGCGTCGCGGGACAGCCGCCGAATGAGGTCGAACGCCTCGGCGTGCTCGTCGTGGCTGCCGTAGGAGAAGTTGAGGCGAAAGGTGTCGACGCCGGCATCGATGAGCGAGCGCACCGCAGCCTCGCTCCGGGAAGCGGGCCCGATGGTGGCGATGATCTTGGTTCGACGAGGTGGCATCACACTGGATTATCGCACGTCCGGGCCGGCCGTCAGTCCGACACAAGCCTCAGGTCAGCTTGAAGTCGGCTTCTCGTAGAGTTCGGCCTCGATAAAGAAGTCCTTCCAACTGAACCAAAAGGCGTAGAAGGCGGGCATCTGCTGGAGCGTGCGGCCCGCCAGTGGGCCCTCCAGCGCCTCCCCTGATAGGCCCGACCACGTCGAACCGGTCTCCCGGTCGCGCACGATCACGTCACCATCGCTGAGCGACATCAGTTCGAAGGTGAGTGTGCGACCGTCCACTTCGCGCCGGAAGATCTGTCCCGTCTGGG
>CAZYOV010000343.1:0-1166 GCA_964649215.1 uncultured Dehalococcoidia bacterium | reverse complement strand
TCGTCGGCCCGCCCCAGGCAGTGATGAAGGTGAGATCGGCGTCGAACTTCTGCACGCGATGGTTCCAGGTGTCGATGACGTATACGTCGCCCTCAGCATCGATAGACAGATCGGCGGGCTGGTTGAACTCGCCCTCGCCGCTGCCCGCGTCGCCCGTCGTCTTCAGCGGGCGGCCGTCCGGGGCGAACTTCTGGATACGGGCGTTGCCGGAATCCAGGACGTAGAGGTTGCCCTCGCCGTCAACCGCCACGCCTGAAGGGTTGGCCAGCGCACCGGGCGCGTCTCCGCTCCCGCCTATGATGAGTCGACCTTCGATGTCGGCGCCTGCCGAGGGGTCGTATATCAGCGGGAAGTAGGCGCTGGAGTCAACGGAGCCCAGTTCGGCGGGCGGCTCCCTATCGCGGAGGTAGCGCCACCAGTTCTGCCAGGTGCTTCCTTGAGCCAGGCTGCTGCCGAAGTCTCGCATCGCCAGCCAGAGGTTATCGCGGCCGATGCTGCGATATACCTCGGGGAACCACCAGCGCAGCCGGTATGGGACGGGCTCCTGATAGCGATCCAGGAAGGGCGCCACCTTGCTCTCATTCTCGCGGGCGATTAGCAACACGGCGTCCGGCGGCGGCTCGAACCCCTCATCGATGCTGTCGTACGTGATGTTGTAGTCGCGCAGGTACCAGGCCCAGGGCCAGGTATAGGTACTGTCCACTATTACGGGAAGATCCAGACCGCGGCCGCTGATCTGAGCGATCCCCTCGATGCGCTCCATCACGTCCGGCACATCAGGTGAGGTCTGGGTATAGACCAGCACCTCCCGCGGCACGTCGCCGTGCTCGAAGGAGGCGATGACGGCCGTGCGTACGCTCAACAGCGCCAGCCCACCGAACACCGCGGCGGCCGCCACTACGGCCAGTCGCCTGCGGCCGAGCGGCGGCAGCAACAGGAGCAGCAGCGCCAGCGCTGTCGCCACCAGGACCAGCCGCGGCACCCCGCTGCCCAGAGGCCCAAATGCGGCGAAGGAGATCGCGGCCAGGCCCAGGGCGCCGGCGACGAAGGGCAGCAGCGCGGGAACGTTGCGCAGGAGGCCCGCTGGGCTGGTCATCCCCTCGAACAACCTGCCCAGGGAGTAGGCGGCCAGGATCACCACGGGCAAGGTCGTATGGACGCTGAGC
>CAZYOV010000342.1:0-1221 GCA_964649215.1 uncultured Dehalococcoidia bacterium | reverse complement strand
TCGTTCTCCAGCAGCAGGTCCTCATACTCGCCCATCCGCTTCGGCAGCTCCTCGATGAGCTTGTGAGCTGCGGGCATGAACTCCGGCGGAACGTCTCTGGACACGCCGCCGATTCGCATGTAGTTTGTCGTCAGCCGGGCGCCGCAGGCCATCTCGAACAGGTCCAGGATCTTCTCCCGCTCGCGGAACATGTGCATGACCGGCGTCTGCCAGGTGCCGCAGTCGTTGGCGAAGACGCCCACCGCCATGGAGTGGCTGGCGAACCGCTGCAGCTCCGACATCATCACCCGCAGCCACTGCGCCCGCTCCGGCGGCTCGATTCCGCACAGCTTCTCTACCGCCAGCACGTAGGCCAGGTTTCCGGTCATCGCCGCCACATAATCGGTGCGGTCCGTGAAGGGAATGTTCTGTGTGTAGGTGCGCTCCTCGGCCAGCTTCTCCATGCTTCGGTGAAGGTAGCCGATAACCATGTCCGCGTCGATGATCCGCTCGCCGTCCAGCGTCAGGCGCATTCGGAACACGCCGTGGGTGCTCGGGTGCTGCGGCCCTATATTGACCACGAACGGCTCCGTCTTCATCGCCACGGCTAGCCCCTCCCCTCCAGCTTGCCGCCCGGCTCGCCGGGGTAGCGCTCCAGGCCGGCCATCTGGCCGCCGGGGAAGTTGAGCCAGTCCTTTCGCAGGGGGTGGCCGGGGAACCCCTCCCACAGGAAGATGCGCCGAAGGTCGGGGTGGCCCTGGAAGCGGATCCCCAGCAGATCAAACGCCTCGCGCTCCTGAAGGTGGGCGCCGCGCCAGACCGGCACCACGGACGGCGCCTCCGGGTTGTCGTGGTCGTCGCAACGGATCTTCAGGGTGGTCGCCTGATTGCGGCTGATCGATAGCAGATGATAGACCACCTCGAAGTGGTCCAGCCGGTCCACGCCTGTGAGAGAGCTGAGGAAGCGGAAGTCCAGCTCAGGGTCGTCTCGCATGAAGGTACAGACCTCTAGCAGGCGGTTCGGTTTCACCTCGGCCCACTCGGGCATGGCGTCTACAACCGCGTCGGGGAGCTTTGGCTGGAGGCGGTGCGCGAGATCAAATCCGGACAGTACCGTCGTCATGCGATGGCACCCCAGCCCCAATCAGATTGGGGCTGCATCAGGCTTCCAACCATCAAGCCGCATTCCTGCCTACCGGCAGGCAGGCTTTCGGGTGCGCTCTCACGTCACTGCCACTCCAG
>CAZYOV010000341.1:0-1229 GCA_964649215.1 uncultured Dehalococcoidia bacterium | reverse complement strand
ACGATCATCGAGAAGTTCGACGGCGGGCCGGTGGGCATCGAGACGATCGCCGCCTCCATCTCCGAAGAGGCGGACACGATCATGGACGTGTACGAGCCGTACCTGATGCAGGTGGGCTTCCTTCAGCGCACGCCGCGCGGCCGGGTGGCGACGCGGCACGCCTACGGGCACCTGGGGCTGGAGGCCCCGCCGCAGCTCCAGCAGCGCCTGCTGGAGTAGCGCGTGGCCAACCCCTTCGCCCTCAGCCGCTGGTTCCACCGCCTGGGCAACGCCTTTGTCGCCCCCTTGTTCCGCCTAGGCCCCATGCCCGCGGGGTTCGCCCTCCTCACAGTCACCGGCCGTAAGACAGGCCGGCTCCGCACTCGGCCCGTCCGTGCCATCCGCCGCGACGATACCCTCTACGCTGTCGCCCTCCTGGGCGAGCGCTCCGACTGGCTGCGCAACGCCCGCGCCAAACCGGAGATCACCGTTAAGCTCGGGTCGCGCCGGTTCGAGGCGCGCGTGCGGGACCTGGCGGACCCCGCCGAGCTGAACGCCGCCGCCGATCTCTTCGTGCGCGAGATCGTGTCCTTCGATTACGTGGACTACGCCGGCTACCACTGGGGCTTCCCGACTCGCCGCAAGATCGAAGAGGCGCACCGACGCTGGGCTGCCGAGGGTGTGATGGTGGCGATAGACATCGAGGCAGGGAAGACGGAGAAGTAGGGCGGCTGTTTTCCACAAAACAGGCCGACTATTCCACAAATTTCGTGATCCTACTCCTTGACTCTCACATGCCTTCGTCTGCGATACTCTACGCACCTCGGCAGGCCGCACCGTCCGAGGTACCGGCGCTCTCGGAGTCCCTATGCGCACCCTCCCGCGCGGGCACGGACTCGGGAGCGCCCGCACATATCCATCGTCATCGCTTTAGTGCGATGCCGTCTCTTCTCCGGTCATGACAGAACGAAGACGCATCTCATCGAATAGTCCGTACGAGGACGTCATCGGCTTCTCCCGCGCGGGCAGGCGCGGCAGGCGCTGCGCAACATCGAGCGGGCGCTGATTGAGGCGGGCGCTTCGCTGAGCGATGTGGTGCGGACTCGCATTTACCTCACGGACATCGGCCGCTGGGAGGAGGCGGCGCGGGCGCACGCGGAGGCGTTCGCGGCGGTGAAGCCGGCGGCGACGATGGTGGAGGTGAGCCGGCTGGCGGAGGCGGCGATGCTGGTGGAGATAGAGGCGGTGGC
>CAZYOV010000340.1:0-1241 GCA_964649215.1 uncultured Dehalococcoidia bacterium | reverse complement strand
TGGATGGCGAGGCCGCCGTTGGTGAGGTCGATGGTGATCTCCTCGCTGGCTGCCACAGCGATGGTGGGTCCGGTCTCGCCTTCGAACTCGAAGAAATTGTCACCCATGGACACCGCCAGGCTGTCCGGCGCGCCATCGGGAGCAGCGCCGTCGTCCGGTGAAGCGGTGGCTGTGGGGGTCTCTTCGACCGCCTCGCCCTCGTCATCCTCAACGACGGCGAAGATCGCTCCGCCTGCGAGGAGGGCGGTGGCCAATACGGCGATGGAGGCTATCTGCCAGCCGGGGACGCTGGGCCTGCTGGCTACATACCAGGCTACTAACAGAATCCCCAGAGCGATGCCCACGGCCAGGCCCGTCGCGACCTCGTTGGACACCTCCAGATAGATACGGGAGAGGCCGTATATCACCAGGAGTGCGAACGCCATAATACCCAGGGGTATGAGCAGGGGCAGGGCCAACCGTTCTGTAGCTTCCGCCGCCGCGTCGGGAGGCCGCCGGGCGGCGGTCCTCAGCGCCTCCATGTCCAGCACCTGCAGGCTGTCCACGACGATGATCTCCTGGTGCCGGTTGATGATGCTCATCACGTTCGGCTCTCGCGTCTCGTACTCCACCAGGCTGTGGTCATCACTCCAGTGGGTCTCGATCACCAGCAGAACGTTTCCTTCAGCGTTGATCGAGCGCGTCACGCGCATGTCCTGGAAGCCGGGTTGCTGCTCCAGGAAGCTCCTGTGGTCATCCAGCGCGGCGAGAAGACCCTGAGGGCGCGACGCTTCATCCGTCATGGTCGCCTGTATCTGGACGAGGACGGTTTGTATGTATTCCATCTGTTCAGCCAACCTGAAACTGGGATAGGCGTTTTCGGTTGGGCCGGGTCAAGGTGGCCTCGGATTTCAATTGTAACGGGTATCACAAATCAGCAGCGAGTGTCAAGCGCCGCCCGGTGTCCGGCTGACCTTACCCTTCCAGCACCCGAATCAGGACAGTCTCCACTTCATCGAGGGCGATGATCCCCTCGAACTTGCCGACGATTCGCCCCTGCGCATCGATGACGAACAGCCAGGGCTCCGTCCCCAGACCCCACTCGGCCGTCGCCTCAACAGGTATGCGCTCGATGCCTTCACGGAGCTCTTTGAGCTGGAACGGCTCGATGTGGATGAAGACGGCCTCGTCCAAGTACATCTCGTAGAGGGGGTCCATCACCGTGTCCATGACCGGGCCGCAGGTGCGGCTCTCGCAGAAGG
>CAZYOV010000339.1:0-1242 GCA_964649215.1 uncultured Dehalococcoidia bacterium | reverse complement strand
GCTCACCCCGCCCGGCGCGGTGCACCGCCACAATCCGGCCCGGGAAGGCGGCGTGCTGGTAGGCATCCAGCTCCAGCCGCCCAATCCCCACCACCCGCAGCTTGAGGGCGTAAGCCAACCCCTGGGCGGTGCTCACGCCCACCCTCAACCCGGTGTACATCCCCGGCCCTATGCAGGCGAAGATGGCGGATAGCTCCCCTTTCGTGGCCCCCGCCTGAGACAGAAGCCGCTCGATGGTTGGCAGCAGCTCCACCGTGTGTCTGCGACGGCAGCGCCAGGTGACCTCCGCCTGAAAGACACCCTCCCACGATAGCGCCACGGAGGCGGTCTCGGAGGCGGTGTCGATGGAGAGCTCCACGTCAGCGCCTCAGTCCCGCCAACAGCTCGCCGCTGCGAGAGCCGTTCGCCTCCAGAACCAGGCCGCGAGTGCGCTCCCCGCTCACCTCGAACCGTACGCGGATGCTATCCGGCGCGAAGACGTGCGGGGCGCGCTCCGGCCACTCCACCACCAGCGCTCCGTCCTCGCAGTACTCCTCCATCGCCAGCTCCTCGGCCTGCTCCGGCGCCTCCAGCCGGTAGAGATCAGCGTGGTACAGCTTGAACTCACGCCCCTGGTACTCGCCCATTAGCACGAACGACTTGGACGATACCGACCCCTTGAACCCCATGCCACGGGCGATCCCCTGCACGAACACCGTCTTCCCCGCGCCCAGGTCGCCGGAGAGAAGCGCCGTATCCCCCGACCGCAACAGCCGTCCTAACCGCGCCCCCAGCCGGCGCGTCTCGCCGGGGCCGCGGCTGGTGAAGCTAACCGTCCCCTCGGCCTCGCTCGGAGCAGGCTTACTCACGCCCGCAGGTGGTCCCAGCCCGCTTCGGGCAGCTTGATCTCCACGCCTGAGGCGTCCATGAGGCGGGGCCGCTGCTCCGGCTGCTCGTCCATCTCGCCGATGGCTGTGACCCGCACCTGCGCTGTCGCCCGAAGGAGGCGCATCGTCTCCTGCGGCGCGATAAATACGAGCTGGTAATCCTCGCCGCCGCCCCAGGCAAACGCCAGCGCCTCCTCAGCGGTGTAAGCGCTGCGCAGTTGCTGGCTCAGCGGTACCGCGTCGGCCCGCACCACCGCCCCCAGCTCGCACAGATCGCAGATGTGGCGCAGGTCCTGCAGCAAACCGTCGGACACATCGATAGCGCAGGGCACCTCCAGGCGGGCAGCCTGCCGCCCCGCCGCCAGCGGCGGCTTCG
>CAZYOV010000338.1:244-1251 GCA_964649215.1 uncultured Dehalococcoidia bacterium | reverse complement strand
TCGAGCGAAGTTGGGGCCAAGGGATGGCTTGGCCCATGTGGGCCCCGAGCCGCGCTGGCGACCCGCAGTTCAAGGAGTGGGGAGCTCGGTTTGAGCGCCTCGGAGGTAGTCCCGGCGCGGCTGTCTCACTCTTCCGTATGGCCGCGGAAATCGACATCAGGCACGTCCTGCCCGCCATCCGCGTCCCCACGCTCATCCTGCACCGGACCGGCGACCAGGCTGTGTCCGTGATGGAGAGCCGGTACATGGCCGAACGCATCCCTGGAGCGAAGTACGTCGAGTTGCCTGGGGATGATCATTTCGCGTCCGCCGGCGACGCGGACGCGATCCTGGACGAGATCCAGGAGTTCCTCACTGGTGTCCGGCCAGCGCCCGAGCCGGACCGCGTCCTGGCCACCGTCCTGTTCACCGACATCGTCGGCTCCACCCAGCGGGCCGTCGAGCTGGGGGACCGCCGCTGGCGGGACCTGCTCGATAGCTACTACGGCCTGGCACGGAAAGAGCTGGACCGCTTCCGCGGCCGCGAGATCAAGACCACCGGCGACGGCTTCCTGGCCACGTTCGACGGCCCCGCCCGCGGCATCCGCTGCGCCTGCGCCGTCAGCGAGGCGGCCGGGCAGCTTGGGCTCGCCATCAGGGCGGGGTTGCACACCGGCGAGTGCGAGATGATGGGCGAAGACGTGGGCGGCATCGCCGTTCACATCGGCGCCCGCGTGGCGGCAGAGGCCACGGCCGGCGAGGTGCTGGTCTCCAGTACGGTCAAGGACCTCGTGGCCGGATCGGGAATTCAGTTCGAGGACATGGGCTCCCGCGCCCTAAAAGGAGTCCCTGAGGAGTGGCGCCTGTTCGCCGTAGAGCGAGATAGCAGTTAGACCTGAATTCACCGGCTGTTCACCCATATTATCCGTGGCTTAACTGCTACGCCGCCGCCCCAGTGCAATACTGAACACGGGCAGCGATCGCTTCCCCAGAAGCACAACCGCAGGAATGCCTGAAGCGGTCTGAGG
>CAZYOV010000338.1:0-234 GCA_964649215.1 uncultured Dehalococcoidia bacterium | reverse complement strand
AGCATTTACTAGAGGCGCACAATTCAGGATATCAGTCGCTTGTCAAAGATAAAACAATACCCTCATCAGAAAAGTGTAACAGCAGTGCCTATTCCGGCGTCTATTGTTCGTCCTAAATCCAGTGCTAGCCCTCGGTCTGCCCAAAGGCCATCGGCCAAACCCGGCCTTGCAGGCGCCGAGGATCAAAGGAAAGGGCGAATGCGTACCACTCTAGCCGGAAGAACGAACAGCGCA
>CAZYOV010000337.1:0-1257 GCA_964649215.1 uncultured Dehalococcoidia bacterium | reverse complement strand
TCCGCGGCGACTCCTTCAAGCTCGCCCAGTGGGCCGCCGAGCGACCCGAGGCCGAGTTCATCGTCTTCTGCGGCGTCCACTTCATGGCCGAGGCCGCCGACATCCTCTCCCAGCCCCACCAGCAGGTCGTCCTCCCCAACATGTCCGCCGGCTGCTCCATGGCCGATATGGCCGACCCCGAAGACGTCTACGCCTGCTGGGACGAGCTAACCGAGGCCGGCATCACGGACGTTATCCCCATTACATACATGAACTCCGACGCCTCCCTCAAAGCCTTCTGCGGCAAGAACGGCGGCATCGTCTGTACCTCCTCCAACGCCCCCAACGTCTACGACTGGGCGTTCCAGCGTGGCAAACGTCTACTCTTCTTCCCGGACCAGCACCTGGGCCGCAACACCGGCCTCAAGCGCGGCATCGCCCTGGATCAGATGGCCGTCTGGGACTACACCCTTCCCTACGGCTCCCTGGGCGGTAACGCCCTCGAGCAGCTCGAGCGCTCCCGCGTCATCCTCTGGAAGGGCCACTGCTCCGTCCACAACCGATTCACCGTCGAGCAGATCGAGAAGGCCCGGCGCGACCACCCCGGCATCACCGTCATCGTCCACCCCGAGTGCCGCATGGAGGTCGTCCAGGCCGCCGACGCCGACGGCTCCACCGCCTTCATCGCCAACACCATTACCGAGGCCCCCGCCGGCTCCCAGTTCGCCGTCGGCACCGAGATCAACCTCGTCTCCCGCCTCGCCCGCGAGAACCCGCACAAGCTCGTCTATTGCCTGGACCCCGTCGTCTGCCCCTGCTCCACCATGTACCGCATCCACCCCGCCTACCTCTGCTGGGCCCTCGAAGAGCTCGCCGAAGGCCGCATCGTCAACCGCGTCGAGCTGGACGACGACACCCGCCGCGACGCCCACATCGCCCTGGAGCGAATGCTCTCCGTCAAGTAGCGCTGGAAAGGCTCGAGCGATCATGTTTGAGGGCACAGTCGATTCGATACACATCGCTCCGGTCGCGAGCGAACCCACCGTATCCCTGGAAGAGGCGCACGCAGTCCCGGGGAAGGGGCTGGAGGGCGACCGGTACTTCAACCGCGAAGGCACCTACTCTGACAGGCACGGACCCGATCGCGAGGTCACCCTTATCGAGATCGAGACGATCCAGGCGCTGGAGCGTGACTACAAGTTCGAGCTCAGCCCCGGCGACGCCCGCCGCAACATCGTCACCCGCAACGTCCCCCTGAACCACCTCGTCGGCCGAGAG
>CAZYOV010000336.1:0-1260 GCA_964649215.1 uncultured Dehalococcoidia bacterium | reverse complement strand
CGACTTCTTCGTGAACCTGCTCGACATCGCGACGGAGTGGAAGGCGACCTCGGACTCCGAGGAGGTGTTCGAGGGCCGTAGTCGCGAGACCGGCGAGCTCCGGTGGACCGGCACCCGCGTCGACCTCGTCTTCGGCTCGAACTCTGAGCTCCGGGCGATCGCCGAGGTCTACGGGAGTGTCGACGCCGAGCAGAAGTTCGTGCTTGATTTCGTCGCTGCGTGGAACAAGGTCATGAATCTCGATCGCTTCGACCTTGCATGATCTGAGCAGATAGGTCTGACGACTGGGAGGTCGACCAGGTAGTCCCGGAGAAACGCCTTACGTTCTTCCGGTGTCATATCTCCCTCCCGTTACATGCTAGTTCTGGCGACCTGAAGGTCGCCGCTACATCGTGGGCGCGCCCCCGGCGCTAGCCGCTGTAGGTCCAGCCGGTATAGGTGGAGGTCAGCGGCTCGGCGGGCTTCAGCACGCGGCCGTCCACCACGCGGGCGATGACGAGGGTGTGGTCGCCGGCGGGCAGGAACTGCTCCGCCTCGCACTCCAGCCAGGCCATCGCGTCTTCCAGAATGGGGCAGCCGCGGGCGGACCCCGTGTAGGGGATGCCCTCCAGCTTGTGGTGGAGCTTTGCGGCCTCCTCTTCCGGCCTTCCCTTCACCTTGTCGCCGTGGTAGGGCTGGGCGAAGCGGGCGGCAAGCTCCATGCTCTCCTGGGAGAGCAGGTTGACCGTGAACGCGCTGCTGTCGTGGACGTTGGCCAGCGTCTGCGCGTCGTTCTCGAAGGATACGGCGATCAGGCGGGGGACGAAGGAGACCTGCATCACCCAGTCGGCCATCATGCAATTGACCTCGTCGCTCATCGTGGAGCCGATGATGTAGAGGCCGTAGGGCATCTCGTCCATCACGGCCTTAATCTCGTCTTGTTCGGGCATGGGCGGCTCCCTACTCGAGCGTCTGGATGCCGGATGAGCGCATCTTCTCGATGGTGTCCGGCAGGGCGGAGGGCTCTGTCACGGGGGCGGAGCAGGTGGTGCCAAGGCAGACGTAGGCGGCGGGCACGGGCTCCGGCGGCAGGAAGAGCGCCTCCAGCCGGGCGGCATCGCGCTCCGGGTGCAGGAGCTGGACGACGCGGTAGGGGAGGTCCATCGTGAGCGCGGCCTGGTGGAGGGCTCGGGTGCCCTCGTCTTCCGGCGCGCCGACGATGTTGACCTCCGCGGGCGGGTTGAGGAGCAGGTCCACCTGCTTGGCGTAGCCGGCGGCGAA
>CAZYOV010000335.1:0-1263 GCA_964649215.1 uncultured Dehalococcoidia bacterium | reverse complement strand
GAGGTGCAGCTGGGCCGGCTCTCGTTCGCCGTCATCGATACCGGCGGGCTCGTACCGGCCGCGGACGAAGGCTACCCGGCGCTGATCCGCCTTCAGGTTGAGACGGCGATGGCGGAGGCGGAGGTTATCCTGTTCCTGGTGGACGCTGTCTCCGGCTGCACGCCCGCGGATGAGGAGATCGCGCAGCTCCTGCGGCAAACGGACAAGCCGGTGCTTCTGGTGGCCAACAAGGCCGACAACGACCGCCGCCGTGAGGCCGCCGCTGAGTTCTACGAGCTTGCGATGGGCGATCCCATCCTGGTTAGCGCCTATCACGCCATCGGCGTGGGCGACCTCCGCGAGCGGCTGGAGGAGCTGCTGCCGCCGGTGGAGCCGGAGGCGCCCACGGAGATGCTGCGACTGGCTATCGTGGGGCGGCCCAACGTCGGCAAATCGGCGCTGGTGAACGCGATCCTGGGACAGGAGCGGGTGCTGGTGAGCGAGGAGCCCGGCACCACGCGCGATGCGGTAGACACGCCGTTCGAGTACGGAGGGCAGGAGCTGGTGCTTATCGATACGGCGGGGATCCGCCGCCGCGGCAAGGTTACGCGCGGCATCGAGAAGTACAGCGTTATGCGAGCGCAGGAGGCGCTGGCGCGGGCGGACATCGGGCTGTTGGTAGTGGACGCATCGGAGGGGCTGACGGCGCAGGACCTGCACATCGCGGGCTACATTGCAGACGCCCACAAGGGGCTCATCGTGGTGGCCAACAAGTGGGACCTTGTGGAGGACACAGAGGAGAGCCGCGAACGGTTCGCGAGCAGGGAACTGCGCCGGTTTCGGTTCGCGCCATGGGCGCCGCTGGCGTTCCTATCGGCCAAGACCGGCTTGAACATCGATGGGCTGCTGGATTTGGCGCTTGAGGTCCGCGAGACGCGCATGGAGCGGGTGCCCACGCCGGAGTTGAACGCGGTTGTCCAAAAGGCGGTGGCGGAGCACCGGCCACCGTCCAAGGGCCGGCGTGCACTGCGCATCCTGTACGTGACCCAGGCGGAGGTGAACCCACCCACGTTCGTGTTTTTCGTGAGCGACGCCAGCCTGCTACACTTCTCGTACAAACGCTACATGGAGAAGGCGGTGCGCAAGGCTTTCGGGTTTGAAGGGACAGCGATTCGGCTCATCTTCCGCAGTAGAGGCCGCGACTGATGCTGCTAGAGTTCGCGGCGGTGATCGCCATCTCGTATCTTGTGGGGTCGATCCCTTTCGGATACATCGCCGGGCGAG
>CAZYOV010000334.1:0-1266 GCA_964649215.1 uncultured Dehalococcoidia bacterium | reverse complement strand
CCAGGCGGCGCTGGCAGAACTCGCGCACCTCCACCGGCCCCATCTCCGCGTTGCATACCAGCTTGGATTCGGAGAAACGCAGATGCTGCCGCGTCCGGCTCGCCTCCACCCGCTCGCTCACCTCGCTAGAGCTCTCGGTTGCCACCTCATCCGTCAGCTTGTCGTACTCCACGCGCGGCACATCGACGAAGATATCGATCCGGTCCAGCAGCGGGCCTGAGATACGGTGCTGATAGCGTGTCACCATGGAGGCGGAGCAGGTGCAGTGCTTCGTCGGGTCGCCGTTGAAGCCGCAGGGGCATCCCTGCAGGTCAGAACTACACCGTGCGGAGGGTCGTACGGCTTTGAATCCCACCATTGAGGCCATTGTACCGCGCCTAGACGGCGTGTGGGGTCTGGGCGCGACATGGCGTCTTTGGCCCGGAGGAAGGACACCTCTAGAAAAACAGCCGCCTAGATCCCCAGGCGGTCAAGCGGCGGGAGCTGCAAGGGGAACCAGGGAAGGCGCTGTGGGATGGGAGCGTGTGAAGAGGGAACGCTGGCTGCCTGCAGCACCAGGACCCGATAAGCGAATAGCACGGTGACCTGAGGCTCTTTGGTCACTGTTCCTGGCAGGGATTGAGCCGTGCGATTCAGGGGTTCTGGTCAGTGACCGGGATTGGGAGATTGGGCTCAAAGCCCTCCCTCCCCCAGCAGGGGCCGGAAGGCAAGGGTTCAAAAAATGAACAGTGGAGATAGCAAGGGTTCAGGAAGTGAACACGCTGACGCCGAATGCAACTGATCTCCTCATCAGGCTGAGCAGAGGTCAGACAATACCTGAGATCGCGGAAGCCTGGGGGGTGACACCGAGCCTTGTATACCGGACCTTTCGCGGTGTACGCCTAGCCCTAGGCGCCCGCACGGATCTTGAGGCGATAGCGAGGTGGGCAAGGAATGGTCATCAGAGTCAAGGATAGAGCCTGGCAGCAGGCGTCACCAGGGGGTTACCGCGCCCACATGGCCGCGGGTTTTGAAACCGTTTTCGGGGGTGGCCCATGAGTAGGCGGGGGCCGACACCGAAGACGGCACGGCTGGAGATCGACCACGTCCCAATCGTCGACGTGCATCCGGACCCGTCAAACCCACGCCGGATCTCGGACGACGAGTTGGAGTCTCTCACCCGGAGCATCCGGGAGTTCGGCCTCGTGGACCCGATCATCGCTCGGCGCAAGGACAAGACCGTCATCGGCGGCCACCAGCGCCTAGTTGCCGCCCGCAGGCTCGGGC
>CAZYOV010000333.1:0-1269 GCA_964649215.1 uncultured Dehalococcoidia bacterium | reverse complement strand
GTCCAGATCCGCGGGATGGACGTTCGCCACCTCAAGGGCGCGCTGTGCGGCCGTCACGGCCAAGTCCGAGGTCGCCTCGCCGGGCGCCAGCAACCGCCGTTCCCTTATGCCGGTCCTCGTCTCAATCCACTCTTCGGATGTCTCCAGCCCCGTCTCCACAAGATCGTTGTTGGTGACAACCCGTGAGGGAACAGCCATACCCCAGCCCGCTACTTGGGCGTAAGGCATCTTTCTAGACCTCCTACCTGTCGTGAGCTTCGCCTATCGTTCTCAGCCGAACCGGCGCCCAGCCCATATCCATTCTACTCAGGTGCGCAGGATAGGCAACTGCCTAGCGAATGAGGCGCGCCAGAATTTGCTGAACGCCGTGCCAAATTGCGCTGGCTCACGGCAATCTGCCGCGCTAGCCGCTGTCGGCGGCGCCCAGCTCCACCGCCATCCGCCAGATCTCGTCCGGCTGGAAGAATGTAGTGCGGTAGTTCACCCAGGCGTCGGCGGACTCGTCGTACTCGCCGTCGTAGATCGCCTGGATGCGGTCGTAAATCTCCTTGACGACACGGTTGGTGCCGGAGAAGCGCACCTCAAGCCCGCGCACCTCGGCCTCGCGGTTCAGTATCGATACGATGCCCTCCGAGCCGGAGAGGGCGCCAACGACGCTGCGCTCCGCGCCTTCACTGCCCACAACCGCCGGGTCATAGGCGAGGTAGATGAGGCCTCCAGGAGCGTCCTTCTGCCGGGCCACGCCGGCCTGGTGGATGCCGGCCTGAGTGGTGAACACATCACCGATGATGGGCGCGGTGATCGCCAGCGGCACGAGATACTCCTCGACCATCCGCTTCATCTCCGCCAGGACGGTCTGCCCGAACCCGGGGTCGCCGTACAGGCGCACGTATCCAGCCAGCACCTGCTCAAGGGAGGAGTTGCCGGTGCGCTCACCCAGGCTGCCGAAGGTCACGTTGACCTTGCGGCAGCCGTAGCGCCATGCGGCGAGCGAGTTCGCGGTGGCCAGTCCGAAGTCGTTGTGACCGTGGAACTCCAGCTCGGCCCCGGTCTCGGCGAAAAGGGTAGAGATGAGACGCGGCACGCCCTGGGGGAGAGCAACGTACGGGTCCGGGGAGCCCCAGCCGATTGTGTCGCAGACGCGAAACCTGGCAAGGCCTTCCGTGGCCTCCAGGACCGTCTGCACGAAGGGGAGCACCCAACCGTCGATGTCGGCGCGGGTGCAGTCCTCCAGGTGGACGCGAGGCGTGATGCCGTACTCGCAAGCGG
>CAZYOV010000332.1:0-1292 GCA_964649215.1 uncultured Dehalococcoidia bacterium | reverse complement strand
CGCGCGCCTTGTCGATGGCGAGGCGCAGGCGAGAGTTCATCGCCGGATCGCCGCCACCCTCGCGGGCGGATACGGTGATCTCACGCGAGAGCTTGGTGAAGAGCTGACCGCGCTTGGCGTCGGAGGCGCCCTTCTGGCGCTTGATCGTGGACCAGTGCGAATGTCCGCCCATGGTTTCGGACGTATTTTAGCACAACGAGACGGGGGGGCGATGGGCGGGAGAAGCTACCGTAGCCTGAAGGCTGGGGCATGCGGGATGCTGTTGACGCCTTCGTCGGCAAGGCGTAGAATGCTGCCGCTAGAGAGAATCACTGCGATTCTCCGAACCAGGGGCGGGAGCCACAGAAGGAGGTACCAGCATGCTCCAGCAGGCGGTCCAGGACACTAACCGAGAGTGGATGGAAGCGGTCAAGCGCGGGGACCCGGCGTCAGTCGCTGCCCTCTACACTGAGGATGCGACGCTGCTTGCACCTAACACCGAACCGATCCGTGGCAGGCAAGGGATTGAGGCGTTCTTCAAGGCCGGGATGCAGATGGGTATAAGGGAAGCGACCCTCGAAACCGTAGATGTGGACTACCTGGGCGATACGGCCTACGAGGTTGGCGCCTATACCATGAAGATCGAGCCGGAGGGCGGCGAAGCCACAACGGACAAGGGGAAATACGTGGTGGTCTGGAAGCGCCAAGGCGATGGCCCATGGAGGCTGGCCGTGGACATCTGGAACACCAACACCCCGCCGCCAGCAATGTAGGAAGGGGTGTATACCGCCGACTGAAGTCGGCGGCTTCGACCATCTGTAGCCGCGTACTCTCCAGAGGCGGCCATGCTTCAGGGTGCGGGACTGCGATGAGCTTCAGGGCTTCACCCCCCCACCCCTGGCGACCTGAAGGTCGCCGCTACATCGTGGGCTCAGGGTGACCCTTCGACAGGCTCAGGGCGAGCGAGGTGGCGTAAGCGTCGTGTTGTCGATCAGGCGGGTGGAGCCGATGCGCACCGCCAGCAGGAGCAGCGCCGGCCGGTCGATGGCGGTCAGCTCCTCCAGCGTCTCGTAGTCCGTCACGGCGACGTAGTCGATGCGGGCCAGCGGCTCCCGGCGGATGCACTCCGCCAGCGCCTCCTTTAGCCTGTCCGCATCTCGGACTCCTTCACATTCGACCATCGTGCGGCCCAGCTCCAGCGCTCGGGGCAGCACCAGCGCAGCCTGCCGTTCCCGACCCGTCAGGTAGGCGTTGCGGCTGCTCATCGCCAGGCCGTCCGGCTCCCGCAGCGTGGGCAGGCCGACGATCTCCAC
>CAZYOV010000331.1:0-1296 GCA_964649215.1 uncultured Dehalococcoidia bacterium | reverse complement strand
AGGCGGCGTACGATCGGCTGGCGCAGGTGCACGACCTCAACCTGACGACGGTGGCACAGGCGGAGGACCGCGGCGACGCCGTCCTGCGGAAGGCGGCGCTAACCGCCGAGGACGGCGAGATAGCGGCGCCGGTGAACTGCGGCCAGGAGCTGTACGACGTTGTAGACGTGACGGACGCGGGCGCGGGCCTGAGCGCCGCCAAGCGCCGGGTGCTAGGGATCGAGCTGCGCTACTCGACGGGCGCGAAGGCCGCCTACGAGCAGCGGCTGGGGTTGGGCGGGGTGTGACCAAGCCTCGGTGGGACAGGCTTCAGCCTGTCGAAGGATCGTCAGCCTGAAGGCTCCCCGTCGCTGCGATATGCGGCGGCGCTGTTGGACAAGCCGCTCTAGACCGCTATAATGGGCAGCGAATAGCACAACTATTCGACTATGGATGCACCAGCGCCGCGGATCACCTCCGGCAAGCTCCAGGAAGACGACCTGGCCCTCGACACGGCCCTGCGGCCGCGCCGGCTGGAGGAGTTCATCGGCCAGGAGAAGATCAAGGACAACCTGAGCATCAGCATCGCCGCCGCCCAGCAGCGCGGCGAGCCGCTGGACCACCTCCTTCTGTACGGGCCGCCCGGGCTGGGCAAGACCACTCTCGCTCACATCATCGCTCACGAGATGTCGGTGTCCGTCCGCGTCACCTCGGGGCCGGCGATCGAACGGGCGGGGGACCTGGCGGCGATTCTCACCAACCTGCAGGAGAGCGACATCCTGTTCATCGACGAGGTGCACCGGCTGCCGCGGGCGGCGGAGGAGGTGCTCTACCCGGCGATGGAGGACTTCGCGCTGGATATCGTCCTGGGCCGGGGGCCGGGCGCCCGCAGCGTCCGCCTCTCCGTGCCGCGCTTTACCCTGATCGGCGCCACCACGCGTTACGCGATGCTCAGCCCGCCGCTGCGAGACCGGTTTGGCGCGGTGTACCGGCTCGACTTCTATGACGAGGTGGCGATCGCCGCCATCGTCCGGCGCAGCGCCGCTCTCTTGAGCGTGGCTAGCGAGGACGAGGGGACCGACGAGATAGGGCGACGCTCAAGGGGCACGCCGCGGGTAGTCAACCGCCTGCTGCGCCGCGTGCGCGACTACGCCCAGGTGCGGGCCGAGGGCATCATCACGTCGGAGGTCGCCCGCGAAGCGCTGGCCCGCCTGGAGATCGACGAGCTGGGCCTGGACGAGGTGGACCACAAGGTGCTGCGCACGATCATCGAGAAGTTCGACGGCGGGCCGGTGGGCATCGAGACGATCGCCGCCT
>CAZYOV010000330.1:0-1315 GCA_964649215.1 uncultured Dehalococcoidia bacterium | reverse complement strand
CTTGACCTGCGGCTGCATCTGGGCATCCACGCAGGGGATGTCATCCGAGAGGGCGACAACGTCTACGGCGGCGCGGTGAACATCGCGGCGCGGATAGCGGGCGCGTCGGCTCCGGCGGAGGTGCTGGTGTCGGACACCGTGCGGGGTCTGGCGCGCACCTCGGCGGGCGTGGTCTTCGAGGACCGGGGCGAGCAGACGCTCAAGGGCATCGCGGAGCCGCAGCGGCTGTTCGTGGTGCGGGAGCGGGAGGGCGACTGATGGAGCCGCGCGTCCAGTACGCCTAGGGCAGAGTGAAGTACACACGACTCTACGCCGACGACCAGGGCATCTCGCATTTCGAGGAGCTGGAATTGGAGCTGTCTGAGGCCGACTTTGCGCCACCAGCGGCGCCGCTGAACGTTTCCGCGCCGTTTGCCGTCGCGCAATGTCTTTTCTGGAGCGTGCCGCGGAACTGGGACGGCGGCTGGCATCCGGCGCCGCACCGGCAATTCTGGATGCAGCTCGACGGTGAGCTAGAGGTCGAAGCTGGCGATGGCGAGAGGCGTCGCTTCGGGCCGGGCAGCGTCGTGCTGGTAGAAGACGTGTCGGGAAAGGGGCACATCACGCGTGTCGTGGGTCATGGACCGGCGGGCGGCGTGTTCGTGCAGTTGCGAGAAGGGACGTAGGGGAGCCCTTTAGGGCTCCATGTGGAAGCCTGAAGGCTTCCGCTACTTCCTCGCGTTCCTCGTTTAAGCTAAACTAGCCTCGCAATGGCTGCTCGCATCGAGCTTTACGACACCACTCTCCGCGACGGCACCCAAATGGAGGGGATATCCCTGTCTGTGTCGGACAAGCTGAAGATCGCCCGCAAGCTGGACGAGCTGGGCGTGCACTACATCGAGGGCGGCTGGCCCGGCTCCAACCCGAAGGACGCCGAGTTCTTCGCGCAGGCGCGGGCGCTCACCCTCAGGAACGCCAAGCTGACGGCGTTCGGCTCCACGCGTCGCGCCGGCTCAAAGGCGGAGACGGACCTCAACCTGCGGGCGCTGGTGGACGCCGGCACCTCCGTCGTCACTATCGTCGGGAAGGCGCACGACCGGCACGTGACGCGCATCCTGGAGACGACTACGGAGGAGAACCTGGCGATGATCGCCGACTCTGTGCGCTACCTGAAGTCGCAGGGGCTGCAGGTGTTCTTCGACGCCGAGCACTTCTTCGACGGCCTTGTCTCCGATCGTGAGTACGCCCTGCAGTGCCTGAAGACGGCGGCCGGGGCCGGGGTGGACTGCGTGGTCCTGTGCGACACTAACGGCGGCACTATCACTTCTACGGTCGC
>CAZYOV010000329.1:1102-1321 GCA_964649215.1 uncultured Dehalococcoidia bacterium | reverse complement strand
GTAGCCGCGTCCAGCAGCAACGCACCTATGCCCTGGCTGCGCCGCGACGAAGACACTACCAGGTCCTGTAGCCAGCAACGCTTACCGAAGCGGATGAACGGTGGCTCAAGGTAGACGCTGGCCAGTCCTACAATGGAATCGCCGTCAAGCGCCAGCAGTACATCGGCGTCCGCGTGCTGCACCGCGTATCGATACCCCTCGCGGCCGCGCTCCAGGGAG
>CAZYOV010000329.1:0-1092 GCA_964649215.1 uncultured Dehalococcoidia bacterium | reverse complement strand
CTAGGACGGCCTCTTCATCGGCGGGCGAGGCGGGACCTACTGAGAGGCTCGCTGTTCCTTGCTCCGTGTGCCCTGCCCCCGCGCTATTCGGCCTTCAGCTCCCGCACCTTCTCCATGAAGGCCGGTACGACTTCCTTCCAGTCGCCCACGACACCGAAGCGCGCGGCCTGGAAGATGTTAGCCTCTGAGTCTTTGTTGATAGCGACGATATTCTTCACCTGCGAGATGCCGGCCATGTGCTGGCTGGCCCCCGAGATGCCCACAGCGATGTACAGGTCCGGCGTGACCACCTTGCCTGTCAGCCCAACCTGCGCCGCCACAGGGTACCAGCCCATGTCGCAGACCGCGCGAGTGGCGCCCACGGCGCCGCCCAGGATCCCCGCCAGCTCCTCCAGCGGCTGGAAACCCTCCGGCCCACCCAGCCCGCGGCCGCCGCTCACCACCACCGGCGCGTCCTCTAGCCGCACGCCCTCCACCTCCTCCTTGCGCCTGCTGACGATGCGGGTGCGGATGACGTCCGCGCTCACGTCGGCGGACTGCTTAGCCACCTCCGCCTGACGAGAGTCATCACGCTCCGGCGGATCGTAGACCTTGGCTCGTATCGTGGCCATCTGAGGCATGCCGTTGATCGTGTAGCGGGCGCGGGCGCTGCCACCGTAGCAGGACCTGCTCGCCTGCAGCTTCTCGCCGTCCAGCGATAGCTCCACGCAGTCCATCGCAACTGCGGTGCCCAATCGCGCCGCCAACCGCGGGGCCATGTCTCGGCCGATCGCCGTCTGGCCGAACAGGACAACCGATGGATCGGCCTCCTTGCAGATGCGCTCCCCAACGGGCACGTAAGCGTCGCCCTGGTAGTCCTTGAGCACCTCGTCATCAACGACGATCACCTTATCGGCGCCCAGGGTCCCGCACTCCTTGGCCAGACCCTCCACGCCGGCGCCCAGTAGGACACACGTCACCGGCCCGCCCAGGCTCTTGGCCGCACCCAGTAGCTCTCCGGTAACCGGGGCCAGACCGCCGCCTCCCTCCACCGCCTCCCCGAACACAAGTACTCCGCTTGGCATACGTTCCTCCTACAGGTTGGGCCTCTTG
>CAZYOV010000328.1:0-1330 GCA_964649215.1 uncultured Dehalococcoidia bacterium | reverse complement strand
CTGGGAAGCCCAGACGGCTACCCAGTTGCCGGCACCGTCGGTCGCCACCTGGGGACTGCTGTCCCTTCCCGAGTCGGTCGCGGCGTTCGTGTTGAGCGCAGCCGGTGCTGGCGTCGTGCCGGCGCTAACCGCCCCCTCGCCAAACGTCATGAGGACGGGCACCAGGGCGGTCAGCGTCGCGGCAGCGAGGACTCCATGTTTGATCCTCATTTGTTCCCCATCTGAAATGGAGCATCGGCGGATTATACCCCATTTATCGCAAAACTTAACTCTAAAACAACGAACGCCCCGAATTATTACAATGCAGTTGATGTTCGGCTAATAAGAAATAGAAAACGGAGGGCCTATAAGGGCGCCTCGACATGGAACGTCTAGTGGGCGACAGGGAAGGGGATGAGGGTTGGGGTATCTGGTCGCCGGTCGATTCAGTCGTCGCCCTTGGCGCGCTCCTGCTCCACTAGCTCGCGGCGGAGGATCTTCCCCGAGAGCGACTTGGGGATGGCGTCGACGAACTCCAGATCGCGCACCTTCTTGTAGGGCGCCACACGCTCCGCGACCCAGGCCATTATCTCGTCGGCCGGCGCCTCCTCGTTGGGATTGAGGACGACGAACGCCTTGGGGATCTCGCCGCCCTCTTTGTCCGCCTTGGGGATGACGGCCACGTCGGCGACGGCGGGGTGCTCCATTAACAGCGCCTCCAGCTCAGCCGGCGGGACCTGGTAGCCCTTGTACTTGATGAGCTCCTTCTTGCGGTCCACGATGTAGACATAACCTTCTTCATCGAACTGGGCGATGTCACCGGTGCGGATCCAGCCGTCCTGAGTGATCGTGTCGGCGGTCTCTTCGGGGCGGTTCCAGTAGCCGCGCATGATCTGGGGACCGCGTATCAGCAGCTCACCGCTCTCGCCCGCTCCCAGCTCGCGGTCGTCCTCCAAGGAGACGACCTTCTCGATCGTGTCGGGGATAGGGGGGCCGACGGCGGCGTCTTTGATGCGGTGGAGGGGGCTGACGTTGGTGGCGGGGCTGGTCTCGGTCATGCCGTAGGCCTGGAGGACGGTGCACTGGAGGGCGCGGCCGCCCTGCTGGGCCACCTCCGGCGGCAGCGGCGCGGCGCCGCTGAGGACGAACTCGAGGCTGGAGCGATCGTAGCGGTCGATCTCCGGGAAGTTCGCCATGGCGAGCAGAGCCGGCGGAGCGACGAAGAGGTTGGTGATCCGGTGCCGCTGGACCAGTTCCAGGCAGAGGGCGGGATCGAAGCGGGACATGACGACCTGCGTTGCGCCGATGGCGAAGCCGCAGGCCATGAGCACGGTCATGCCGTAGATGTGGA
>CAZYOV010000327.1:0-1360 GCA_964649215.1 uncultured Dehalococcoidia bacterium | reverse complement strand
CCTGGGCCGTCTCGCTCGACGAGACCGCGGTCACCGGCTTCATCGCGGTGGCCACATTCATAGTTATCCTGACCATCGGTCTGGCCTACGCGTGGCGCAAGAAAGCCCTGGAGTGGCTGTGACGTGAGACCGCACCCGAAAGCCTGCCTGCCGGTAGGTGGGGAATGCGGCGTGATGGTTGAGAGCCTGGAGCCGCCCCAATCGGATCGGGGCGGGGGCGCCACCGCATGACGACGGTGCTGTCCGGATTTGATCTCGCGCACCGCCTCCAGCCCAAGCTCCCCGACGCGGTTGTAGACGCTACACCAGAGTGGGCGGAGGTGAAGCCGGACCGCCTGCTGGAGGTCTGTACCTTCCTGCGAGACGACCCTGAGCTGGACTTCCGCTTCCTCAGCTCCCTCACAGGCGTGGACCGGCTGTACCACTTCGAGGTGGTCTATCATCTGCTATCGATCAGCCTCAATCAGGCGGCCACACTGAAGACCCGTTGCGACGACCACGACAACCCGGAGGCGCCGTCCGTGGTGACGGTCTGGCGCGGCGCCCACCTGCAGGAGCGGGAGGCGTTCGACCTTCTGGGGATCCGCTTCCAGGGCCACCCCGACCTGCGGCGCATCTTCCTGTGGGAGGGGTTCGCCGGCCATCCCCTGCGAAAGGACTGGCTCAACTTCCCCGGCGGCCAGATGGCCGGTCTGGAGCGCTATCCCGGGGAACCGGGTGGCAAGCTGGAGGGGAGGGGTTAGCGGTGGCGATGAAGACGGTGGCTGGGTGGCACCACCGCAGCCTGAAGGCTGCGGAATCGAGTGTTCACGATGCCCCGGCCTCCAGGCCGGGGTCCGGAGGAGCTGCCCCGTGGCGATGAAGACGGAGCCGTTTGTGGTCAACATCGGACCGCAGCACCCGAGCACCCACGGCGTGTTCCGCATGCGCCTGACGCTGGACGGCGAGCGGATCATCGATGCGGACATGGTGATCGGCTACCTGCACCGAAGCATGGAGAAGCTGGCCGAGGAGCGCAGCTACACCCAAAACATTCCTTTCACGGACCGCACCGACTACGTGGCGGCGATGACCGGAAACCTGGCCTACGTGCTGGCGGTGGAGAAGCTGTGCGAGATAGAGCCGCCGGAGCGGGCGCATTGGCTGCGGGTGATCATGTCGGAGCTGCAGCGGTTCGCCAGCCACTCCATGGCGGTGGGCGTCTTCGCCAACGACTGCGGCACCTGGCAGACGCCGGTCATGCACATGTTCCGCGAGCGGGAGAAGATCCTGGACCTGTTCGAGATGGCCTGCGGCGCCCGGCTGACGACAAACTACATGCGAATCGGCGGGGTGTCCAGAGACGTTCCGCCGGAGTTCA
>CAZYOV010000326.1:0-1364 GCA_964649215.1 uncultured Dehalococcoidia bacterium | reverse complement strand
GTGACGCTGGTGGCGGTGACCAAGGGCTTTACGTCGGAGGCGGTGCGTGAGGGCGCAGCCGCCGGCCTGCGCCACTTCGGCGAGAACCGCGTCCAGGAGGCGCAGGCCAAGCTGCCGCAGCTGACGGACATATCGCCCCGGCCCACCTGGCATATGGTGGGCCATCTCCAGACCAACAAGGTCAAGACGGCGCTGGGCCTGTTTGATATAATTCATTCCGTGGATTCCCTCCACCTTGCCGAAGCGATCAACAGACGGGCGCCTCCATCAGTACGGGTGCCCGTCCTTCTTGAGGTCAACGTTGCCGGAGAGCCCGCCAAGTACGGCCTCTCGCCCGAGGAGCTGCCCGCCCAGGCGGAGGCGATCCGCAACCTGCCCGGGCTAGAGGTCCGCGGCCTGATGACCATCGCCCCCATGACCGGGGGCGACGATGAATTGCGGCCCGTATTCCGCAGCCTGCGACGCCTCGCTGACTCCTTGAGGCTGCGAGAGCTGTCTATGGGCATGACAGATGACTTTGAGGTGGCGGTGGAGGAAGGGGCCACTATCGTGCGCGTCGGCCGCGCTATCTTCGGCGAGAGGAGCGGGCGATGAAACTCGCATTCATCGGCGGCGGCGTCATGGGCGAGGCGATGATCAGCGGCGTGCTGAAGAACGGCCTCGCGAAGCCCCAGGACGTGGCCGTCTGCGACCTCCTCTCCCAGCGCCGCGACTATCTCAGCTCAACGTACGAGATCAAGGCGCTCGACAAGCCGGCCCCGATCCTTGAGGGCGCCGACATTGCCGTCCTCGCGGTCAAGCCGCAGGAGTTTCCGCAGGCGGCACGGGAGCTATCGATTAAATCCGAGCAGACCGTTATGTCAATCATGGCCGGCGTCACCATCGCTACCATCCACGACGCCCTGAAGCACGACGCCATCGTGCGGGCGATCCCCAACACGCCCGCCCGGATCGGCGAGGGGATGACCGTTTGGACCGCCACGGACGCCGTCCCCCAGGCCGCCCGCGACGAGGTGCAGAGCGTCCTCGCGGTCCTGGGCCACGAGCTTTACGTGGACGACGAGAAGTACGTCAACATGGCCACCGCCGTCAGCTCCAGCGGCCCCGCCTACATCTTCCTAGTCATGGAGGCGCTCATCGACGGCGCCGTCCACATCGGCGTCCGCCGCGACATGGCCCAGCGCATGATCATCCAGACCGTCCTGGGCTCGGCCAGATACGCCGAGGCGACCGGCAAGCACCTAGCTGACCTGCGCAACGAAGTCACTTCGCCCGCCGGCACCACCACTGAGGGTCTCCGGGCCCTGGAGAAAGCCGGCATGCGCCTGGCCTTCATCGAGGCGGTGCAGGCCGCTTATGAGAAA
>CAZYOV010000325.1:1009-1375 GCA_964649215.1 uncultured Dehalococcoidia bacterium | reverse complement strand
CCAGCGGGCGTCGGAGGGGTCGCCGCCCTCACGCAGGCGGCGGTCCAGCCGCTTGCGGACGGCGTCATCGCTGGCGAGGAGCTCGAGGCAAGCGAACTGCGCCCCCTCCTCGGCCGCCAGGCGGGCGGCGGAGCGGCGGTGCCGTCGTCGCAGGAAAGACGCGTCAAGAATGACGGACCGGCCCCTATGCAAACGCTCACGGGCATCCTCCAGCAGCGCCGCGTACGTCCGCTCCGTGAAATCCCGCGTGTAGATTCCGCGCTGAAACGGCTCGAAGCGGTGGTCCGAAGGCGCCAGCCCGGCCAGTCGCTTGCGCACGACGTCCGAGGAGATAGCGGCGATGCCGGTCAGCTCGGTCAGACGCCG
>CAZYOV010000325.1:0-999 GCA_964649215.1 uncultured Dehalococcoidia bacterium | reverse complement strand
ATCCCTCCACCTTTCCCCGCACGCAGGCACGGTAGCACTTGTAGAAGTCGATGACGCGGTGCAGGTCTGAGTCGCCGGACGCCCTGAGGTAGGCGTTGACGAACTCAACCGCCACGCCCTCGTGCCCGCGGTAGTCCAAGTCCATCGCCAGGAAGCCAACGTCGCCCGCAACGTCCGTGTAGCGCATCCGGCGGTTGAATTCGATGCAGTCGTAGATGCAGATGCCGTCGGTGAAGCAAACCGCATCCGAACGGAGGTCGCCGTGGCAGTCGCGGATGTGCAGATTGCTCACCCGCCGCCGCAGTAGCTCGGCCTCACGGGCGAAGAACGCCTCGCCGTAGGCGCGAATGACGCGGTCCTGCTCCTCGCTGATCGTATCGCCGATGTACTCCGCCCATTGGCGCAGGTTCTCCTCCCAGGCGTGACGTATCGCCCAGTCGCCGTACTCAGCGATACGCGGGCTCGTCTCGGCACTAGCGTGGAACTCGGCCAGCCGCTCCGCCAGCGCCCGGACCATCTGACCCGTCAGCTCACCCGAAGCCAGCAGACGATCCATCATCCGCTCGTCGGGGAGACGGCGCATGTGCACGGCGTACTCAATGACCTTTCCGGCGCCGTCGACTGTGATGCGGCTCCGCCTAGAGGCGTCCGGGCTGACACGCTCCCGAATCTTGGACACGCCAAGGTAATTGCCGGGGCAGAGACGGGCGTTAAGTATCACCTCCTGGCGGCAGTAGTAGCGCCGCTTCCCCAGCGTCGAGAAGTCCAGGAACCCGAAGTCCACCGGCTTCTTGACCTTGTACACGTGCTCACCGGCCAGGAGCACGTATGAGATATGCGTCTGGATTAGCTTCACGCGGTCCACGGGGTGGGGATAGGCGGCGGGGTCGAGCAGGGCACGTATGACGGGAGGCAGGGCGCTTTCAGGCATGGCTGACCAAGTATAGCAACACGTCGTAACGGGGAACAGCGCGGGGTATACTGCGGACGGAATGCGGG
>CAZYOV010000324.1:0-1383 GCA_964649215.1 uncultured Dehalococcoidia bacterium | reverse complement strand
TGCTGGTGTTCGCGGCCGCCTCCAGCTCCCAGCCGTTCCTCATCGGCATCGCCATCGATCAGTTCGTCCCCTCCGGCGACATAGCCGGCCTGAACGCCATCGGCGCCGCCCTCATCGGCCTGGCGCTGCTGGGCTGGGCGGGCCAGTCGCTGCAGCAGATGCAGACCGCCTTCATCGGCCACAACGTCCTGCTCACCCTCCGCACCAGCATGTTCAACCACATCCAGAAGCTCTCCCTCAGCTTCCTGGACCGTACTGAGGTGGGGCGGGTGATGTCACGCGTCCAGAACGACGTCACCGTCCTCCAGGAGCTGCTCACCACCGGCTTCCTCACCATCCTCGCCGACTTCGCCGGCCTGGGGCTCGTCGTCTTCTTCCTGCTGTACCTGGACGTGGAGCTCGCCCTCATCACCTTCACCGTGATCCCCGTCCTCATCCTGGCGATGGCGTTTTGGCAGTCCCGCGCCCGCCGCGCCTTCGTCCGCGTCCGCCAGGCGATAGCGGTGGTGAACGCCAACCTCCAGGAGAACGTCTCCGGCGTGCGCGTCGTCCAGAGCCTGTCGCGGGAGGGAGAGAACAGCCGCCGCTTCGACCAGGTCAACGCCGACAACTGGAGCGCCAACGTGGAGGCCGGCCGCCTGACCGCCGCCGTCATGCCCCTGATGGATCTGATGGTCGCCGCCGCCACCGCCCTCGTCGTCATCTTCGGCGGCATGCGGGTGCTGGACGGCTCCCTGGGCATCGGCGTCGTCATCGCCTTCGCCCTCTTCGTCCAGCGCTTCTTCGACCCCATCCGCGACCTCGTCCTCCAGTACACCCAGCTCCAGCGCGCGATGGCCGGCGGCCAGCGCATCTTCGAAGTCCTAGATACCAAGCCTGAGATCGTCGATGCGCCCGACGCCGTGGAGCTCTCCGACGTCCGCGGCGCCGTGCCCGGCTGGGAGGTTACCTTCGACCACGTCCACTTCCAGTACCTCCCCGACGTTGAGGTGCTGCACGACATCGACCTGCGCGTCCGGCCGGGAGAGACTCTGGCCATCGTCGGCCGCACCGGCGCCGGCAAGAGCACGCTTACGTCCCTCGTCGCCCGCTTCTACGACGTCACCGAGGGCCGCCTCCTCATCGACGGCGTCGATATCCGCGACCTGAAGCGCGAGTCGCTGGCGCGGCGGTTGGGCATCGTATTTCAGGACCCCTTCCTCTTCTCCGGCAGCGTCCGCGATAACATCCTCTACGGCCGCCTCGAGGCCTCTGAAGAGGAGATCGTCGAGGCGGCGCGCACCGTCGGCGCCCACGACTTCATCAAGCGCCTGCCCCAGGGCTACGATACCGTCCTCCACGAGCGCGGCCAGAACCTCTCCCAGGGCCAGCGACAGCTCGTCG
>CAZYOV010000323.1:0-1393 GCA_964649215.1 uncultured Dehalococcoidia bacterium | reverse complement strand
CGTACTTCTTCATTACAAGCTTGGCGCGACCTACGGGGGGGTGGTCAAAATGCCATGCCCACGTCCGAAAACCGCACTCCGAAAAAACGATCTTCGCGTCTGTAGCGTATTCGAGCGCCTCCGAATGGACGTAACTAATGAACACAAGCGGCTCATAGTCAGGTAGCTGCGCCAGTTTCATGCCTCACTGCTGTGTGTGTCGCTACCTGGCCGGTCTTGTTCTTCCTCCTTTTCCTTCTTCCCTCTTCCCTCTTCCCTCTGTCCATTGTCCTCTGTCGCCTGTCCACTGCCCTTGCCGACGACGACCATGGCGGGGCGGAGGACGCGGTCGTGGAGCTTGTAGCCGCGCTGGACTTCCGTCAGCACCTTGCCGTCCTCGCCGTCGACGTGGGTGACGGCCTCGTGGACGCTGGGGTCGAACTGCTGGCCCTCGGTCTGGATGGGGGTGACGCCGGCGTTATCGAGGAGGACGAGTAGCTTGCGGTGGATGAGGACGATGCCTTCGAACCAGGTGAGGCCGGCGAGGCGGGCGTCGAGGCTGCCGAGAGCGCGCTCCAGGTCGTCGAGGATGGGGAGGACGTTGATGATGAGGGCGGCGGAGGCGAAGCGACGGCTCTCGCTGCGCTCCTGCTCCACGCGCCGCTTGTAGTTCTGGAAGTCGGCCTCGGCGCGCTGCCAGTTGCCCAGGTATTTCTGGGCGTCCTCCTTGGCCGTGGCAAGCTGCTCCTCGATGGTGCCGGTTTCGGCAGGCTCAGGCGGGGCGGAATCGGCCTCCGGCGGCTCAGCAGGTTCTTTCTTACGGGGGTTGTCAGTCATGTCTTGGCTCCAGGGGAAGTCTAGCCGAAGTAGGCGTCCAGAAGCTCCTCCATGATGCTGCTCATGTAGCGCACCATGGAGACTGTCCTGGAGTAGTTCATGCGCGTAGGCCCGACGACGCTGATGGCGCCGCGGAGGCCGGAGGGGCCGCCGTAGGGAGAGATGACGATGCTGCACTGCTGCATGGCGTCCTGGGGGTGCTCACTGCCGATGATGGCGGTCACTTCACCCAGGCGGGCCCAGACGGGCCCCCGTCCGGGGACAGGCTGATCGCCGGCAGCGCGAGCAAAAGGTATGGCCTTGTCCAGGTTGGAGCTTCCGAGGAGGTCCATGAGGGCCAGCATGCGGTCTCCCTGGGAGAACTCCGGCTCCAGGAGCATGTCGCGGAGGCCTTCGAGATAGGCTTCACCGAATGACTCTGCTTCCTCAGTTTCCATCAGGTCAAGGGCGGCGTGCACGGTCTGGGCCTCGAACGAGCGGTGCTCCATCTGCATGGCGTGGATCTCGTCCACGGTGCGCCCGGCGTAGAGGGAGTTGAGGTGGGCGGCGACAGCGGTCAGCTCAGCCTGAGAGAGGG
>CAZYOV010000322.1:0-1396 GCA_964649215.1 uncultured Dehalococcoidia bacterium | reverse complement strand
CCGAGATGTGCGGACGCCTCTGCCCCCAGGAATCCCTCTGCGAGGGCGCCTGCGTGGTCGGCTTCGCCATCCGCACCGCGGACATGGGCCGCCAGGCGCCGGTGGCGATCGGCAAGCTCGAATCGTTCATCACCGACCAGCAGCGCCGCAGCGAAGGCTTCCCGATGCCGGAGCTGGCGCCGCCCAGCGGCAAGAAGGTCGCCATCGTCGGCTCCGGCCCCGCCAGCCTCGCCGTCGCCGAGGACCTGACCAAGGAAGGGCACTCCTGCACCGTGTTAGAGGCCTGGCCGGAGCCCGGCGGCGTCCTCCTCTACGGCATCCCCAATTTCAAGATGCGCAAGGAGATCCTGGACGAGAAGCTCGCCTTCCTCCGCAACCTGGGTATCGAGTTCGTCTGCAACATCCGCATCGGCGGCGACGTGACCGTCGACGACCTGTTCCGAGATGGCTACCACGCCGTCTTCATCGGCACCGGCGCCGGCGTCGGCGGCCAGATGCGCATCCCCGGCGAGGAGCTAGGCGAGGTCTATCAGGCCACCGAGTTCCTCGTTCGCGGCAACCTCCAGCCCCACCAGCTCCCGCAGGACATGCGCGAGCCGCTGCCAATCGGCAAGCACGTCCTCGTCGTCGGCGGCGGCGATACCTCCATGGACTGCGTTCGCACCGCCGTCCGCCTGGGCGCGGACAGCGTCACCTGCATGTACCGTCGCACGGAGCACGAGCAGAAGGGCCGCGAGGAGGAGCGCCGCCACGCCCGCGAGGAGGGCGTCGGGTTCCAGTACCTCACCGTGCCCACCCGCTTCCTCGGCGACAACGGCCGCGTCACCGCCGCCGAGTGTGTCCGCATGCGCCTCGGCGAGCCCGACGAGAGCGGCCGCCGTCGCCCTGAGCCCGTCCCCGGCTCCGAGTTCACCGTCCCCGCCGATACGGTCGTGCTGGCTATCGGCTACAACGCCGATGAGCTGATGGAGGAGACCACCCCCGGCCTCCACACGGACAAGCGCAGCCACCTGATCCGCATCCAAGAGGACTTCAGCACCAGCCGCAAAGGCGTGTTCGCCGGCGGCGACAACGTCAACGGCGCCGACCTCGTAGTCACCGCCCTCGCCGACGGCCGTCGCGCCGCCGAGGCGATCCACGGCTACCTGCAAACCCTGTAGCGCAGGCTTTAGGCCTGCTGTCGCCAGCAACAGCCTCCTACAGCTCGAGCGAATACCCGAAGTGGCTGCGTTTCCAGCCCAGGCGACTGTAGAAGCGATGCGCCCCCTTCCGCGCCATATGGACGTTAGGTCCAGCTTGTAGCACCCAACAGCCCGCGCCGTCTCCGCCGCCGCCCGCATCAGGGCCGCGCCCACGCCCCCACGCCGGTGATCGCGCGCCACGATCACACCCTCCA
>CAZYOV010000321.1:0-1404 GCA_964649215.1 uncultured Dehalococcoidia bacterium | reverse complement strand
CGTGCCAGCCCATGATGCCCAGGCCGATCTTGCGGGTGAGCTTGGTGGCGTGGTCTATCTCCTCGATCGGGTAGCGATTCATGTCGATGACGTTGTCCAGGAAGCGGACGCACTGAGGTATAACCTGGGCCAGCCGCTGCCAGTCCAGGCGGCGCTTGGAGCCCTGCTTGCCGTTCCCCTTTACGAACTTCGCCAGGTTGAGCGAGCCCAGGTTACAGGACTCGTAGGGGAGGAGAGGCTGCTCACCGCAAGGATTGGTGGCCTCTATCTCCCCCAGGTTGGGCGTGGGGCTATCGCGGTTGATGCGATCGATGAAGACGATGCCGGGGTCGCCGTTGCGCCAGGCGTTGGCCACCAGGAGGTCGAAGACGTGGCGGGCGCGGCGGCGGCCGGCGACCTCGCCGCTGCGGGGGTTTATCAGCTCGTACTCCTCATCCTTCTCGACAGCGCGCATGAACTCCTCGGTCATAGCGACGGAGACGTTGAAGTTTGTGAGGGTGCGCATATCGCTCTTGAGGGTGATGAACAGCTCGATGTCGGGGTGGGTGACGGCGAGGATGCCCATGTTGGCGCCGCGGCGGGTGCCGCCCTGCTTGATCGCCTCTGTGGCGGCGTCGAACACCTTGAGGAAGGAGACGGGGCCTGAGGCCACGCCCATAGTGGACTGGACGCGATCCCCCTCCGGCCGCAACTTCGAGAAGGAGAAGCCGGTGCCGCCGCCGGACTGGTGGATGCGGGCGGTGTCCTTAATCGCCTGGAAGATCCCCTCGATGCTGTCGGGAACGGGCAGGACGAAGCAGGCGGAGAGCTGCTGGAGGTCGCGGCCGGCGTTCATCAGGGTGGGGGAGTTAGGGAGGAAATCCAACTGTGCCATCAGCTCGTAGAAGCGCTGTTCCCAGCGAGCGGCGGCGTCGAGAGCCTGTCCTGTCCCCTTTGCGGAGTCGGGTGCTTTGCTCGGAGAGCCAGTCGAAGAACCGTCCAGTGGTTCGTAGAGCAGCTCCGCCTGTGCGATGTTGTGGGCGACGCGGCGGAACATCTCCTCCGGCGTCTCCACCGGCCGGCCTTCGGAGTCTTTAGCCAGGTAGCGGCGCTCGAGGACAACGCGGGCGTTGTCGGCGAGTAGTATCTTGGCGCTACCGCTGGATTCGCGTATAGTCATCGTGGTGACCCCAGTATAGCATCGGCAAAGACGGCGAAATGCCGCCCGGATGCGCCTAAAGTATTGATAAAACGCTCAACTGTTCTAAGAGTTTATCGGATGACGCACAGAGAGAGGAGGGGCCGATGACAACCTCCACTTTGGTTGCCCAACAGGATCAGCAGAGCGCCTCCCAGGAGGCGCTGCGCGCGTTTGCGGTGCGGTTCCGCCAGAAGCGGAAGGATGTGAACCTGTATTCAACGGTG
>CAZYOV010000320.1:0-1412 GCA_964649215.1 uncultured Dehalococcoidia bacterium | reverse complement strand
GTGCCAGCCGGGGCGGCCCTTGCCCCAGGGGCTGTCCCAGGCGGGCTCGCCGGGCTTGGACGCCTTCCAGAGTACGAAGTCGCCGGGGTGCTCCTTGTTTTCGTCGGGCTGGATGCGGGCGCCTGCCAGCATGGAATCGAGGTCGCGGGCGGAGAGCTTGCCGTAGTCCGCCCTGCTCTTCACGCGGAAGTAGACATCGCCGCCCGCCTCGTAGGCGTGGCCGTTATCGATGAGCCGCTGGACCATCTCGATTATGGCGGGGACCTCGTGGGTGGCGCGGGGGTAGAGGTGCGCCTTGAGGACGTTCAGCGGGGCCATATCTTCGAAGAACTGCTCGATGTGTCGTTCGGCCAGCTCATCGATCGAGGTGCCTTCAGCACGGGCGCGGTTGATGATGTTGTCCTCGATATCGGTGAAGTTCTGGACGTGCTTCACTTTATAGCCGCGGTACTCCAGGTAGCGACGGAGGACATCGAAGACGATGTAGCTCATGGCGTGGCCGATGTGGCAGGGGGCGTAGACGTTGGGGCCGCAGACGTACATCTTCACCTCGTCGCCTGAGGGAGAGAACTCCTCCAGGCGGCGGCTCAGGGTGTTGTACAGTTTCAAGGGTCTCTATTCGTCCTCCACCGGCGCAGAGGCGGTCTGCTCGCGGCTCTCCAGCTCGACGATGCGCTGCTCGAGCTCCGCGACCCGATTCTCCAGCCTCTGGATGACGTCCCACTCAGGGTCAGGCAGCTTGAGGATGGTCTCGTTGCCGGGGTCGGCGTAGGCGACGATGTGGCCGGGGACACCGACAACGGTGGCGTTGGGGGGTACGTTGGTCACGACGACGGAACCGGCGCCGATCTTGGCGTCATCGCCGATGTTAACGGCGCCGATGATCTTGGCGCCGGCGCCGACGACGACGCCGTTGCCCAGCGTGGGATGGCGCTTGGCCCGCTTGGTGCTGGTGCCGCCTAAGGTGACGCCCTGATAGAGGTGACAGTTGTTGCCGATGACCGTGGTCTCCCCGATGACGACGCCCATACCGTGATCGATGAAGAACCCCTCGCCGATCTGGGCGCAGGGGTGGATCTCAATGCCGGTCAGGGCGCGGCCCAGGTGTGAGATGAGGCGGGCAGGCAGGCGCAGCCCGCGCGTGTGGAGAACGTGAGCGAGGCGGTGCAGCTGTCTGGCGTGAAAGCCGGGATAGGCGAAGATGACCTCCAGAGTGGAGGTGGCGGCAGGATCGCGCTCCTTGGTCGCCTGTATGTCACTTCTAATGCTTTGTAAGAGCCCCATTGGCCGTCCGTCCTTTTCTGGAGTGTACGCAGGTGTCCGCTGCTGCCGGCCTCGACTGTGATGTCGAGGCCTGATTACAGGCGCAGCGCAGGGCGGCGCTGGGACGGAGGCCCGGCCCCTCGCTGAGG
>CAZYOV010000319.1:0-1419 GCA_964649215.1 uncultured Dehalococcoidia bacterium | reverse complement strand
TATGGGCACCCACATAGCCTCCACGCCCAACTCCAGGAGGCCGTAGACGAACGGGTCGGCCTCTTCCTGGGCAGTCCGAAAGGCGAAGCGAACGCCCACAGCCGCTGCCAGCAAGGGGAGCGCCGCCGCTACCGCCGCCGCGCCGAGGGCGACCAGCCGCCCCCATGAGCGAACCGACGCCACAAGCAGCGCGGCCAGCACCGCTGATAGGAAGCCCAGCACAACCGCCGCGATCACCATACGGTCATGGTTCTTGTCCATTATCAGTCCCAGGCCCTGCTTCAACGCCCCGGCAACCGAGATCGTCTCTATCCTCTGAACACCGTCATCGTCCGCGTCCGCCCAGGCCGACATCCCATCCCGGTAGAGCGTGGCCCCCGCCTCACTCAAGATACGCTCTCGCAGCGCCCTCCCCTCCAGCGAGAGAGCCTCATCGCGTGAGAGCTCCACCGGAATCGGAAAATCGGGCACGCGAACCTGATCCGCGTCTCCTTCCCGCGCCTCCGCTTCCAGCGCGACCTGCAGCTCGGGCAGGATCGCATCTATGTTGGTGCTCACCGCGACGCTCCTACGAAGGATGCGCTCACCAACGCTCTGAGAGCTGAGCTGAACGGCGGTGACAGCCAGGAATAGCAGCGTAAGCATCACCGCCAGGGAAGCGCCGATCAGCCATTGAGAGGCGGCCCGAAGCAACGGCCTTAGGGTGGAGCCGCTATCGGCGGACGGCGCGGTCACGGCAGCTCCACCACTACCGTCCCGGCCAAGTGATCGTGGAGAGCACGACGCTCGCGGTCGAACAGGGCCATGACGAGACCCAGGAACAGCGGCGCCACCGAAGCCGCGTAGCCCAGCAGGCGCAGGACGGACCGGCTGATAGAAACCCGCCCATTGGCACGGGTGAGAAGTTTGATGTGCACGGCCATCATGCCGATGGTCTGACCCCTCCAGCTCCAGAGGAACACGAAGTATGCTGGTACAAACACGAAGAGATAAGCCAGGAAGATGGCTGCAGCCACATAGGGTGCCTGGTCCGAAAGGTTGCCATCGTTGAAGCGGCTGTCCACCACGAGGTAGCCGCCGGCGGCGGCCGCGAACAGCATCCCGAAGGAGACGATGACCAGGATATCCAGGAGAAAAGCCACAATGCGGAGTTGTAGGCCGGCGTAAGCAAGGGGTGCCAGCTGCCCGCCTGCGGCGTGGGTGGCAGCCCGTTGGGTTGGTGCCATTATCAAGCGGGATTATAGCACGCTGCCCGAACTGGGTTAACGCGGGTGAAGCCTGCCCTAGCCGCCGGGGAGAAGCGCCCGCAGCATTTGGAGAGAGGCCAGCGGACGGCGGAACGATAGCCGCATCAGCGGCCATAGCGCTGGCAGGCTGCGCGCCAGGCGCAGGATCACCCGTGAGGGGTAGTCGATATCG
>CAZYOV010000318.1:0-1462 GCA_964649215.1 uncultured Dehalococcoidia bacterium | reverse complement strand
CTCGCCGCCCTTCAGGCTATACGTCTTCATCCGTTTCATCGTCTTCATCGTCAAACAACCCATCCTCATAGCGAACCCTCATCAGGCAGAGCCCGCGCGCCGGTGCTCTTAGGCTCGCCGCCCCCGGCTTGGCCTCTCGGAGGAGACTCCCGAACTCTCCTGTCGAGAGCCTGCCTCTTCCCACCTCCACCAGCGACCCTACTATACGACGTACCTGATGAGGAAGGAAAGCGTTCGCCTCCACCTCCACCAAGATGCGGCGGCCGCAGCGCTGAACCTCCGCCCGCGTCATCCGCCGGCAAGTGCTCCGCCGACCGGCGAAAGAAGGCTGCGTGAACGCGGCAAAGTCATGCTCACCCACGAGAGACGCGGCCGCCTTAGCCATCGCATCCGCATCCAGCGGCGCCGCTACCTGCCACACAACGGCTCGCATGAGCGCGGGCCGTTGGCGGCCGTTGTGGATGGTGTAGCGATACCAGCGGCTGACCGCCTGTCGGCGTGGGTCAAAGGTCAGAGCAACCTCTCTGACCTTCCGCACCGCTATCTGCTCCGGCAAGTGATGGTTGAGAGCCCTCACGAACACATCCGGTCCGTGACGACTGCCCGAGGTGAACGCCGCCACCTGCCCTCTGGCGTGGACACCGGCATCGGTTCGCCCTGCGAGGGCCACCCTTATTGGTTCGCCTGTTAAGCTGCGCAGGGCGCGCTCTAGCGCGTCCTGTATCGTTTCCGTGTTCTTCTGGTACTGAGAGCCCCCAAAACCGGTGCCCTCGTACTCCAGGAGCAAGGCCAGCCGGCGGACTGATGTGTCCCTTACCATTCCGCCTAAGGCGGAGCAGCGCCGCCTAGCCCTCCTCCGCTACCATCTCCAGTTGGGCCATACGGGCGCCATCTCCATGCCGCAGCCCCAGCTTCACTACTCGCGTGTAGCCGCCCGGCCTCGTCGCATAACGCTCGGCCAGGCTATCAAACACCTTCTCCACTATCTTCTTGTCGTACACGAAGCGCAGCGCTTGACGACGGGAGTGCAAGTCGCCCCGCTTGCCAAGGGTAATTATGCGCTCGGCAAAGCCCCGCACCTCCTTCGCCTTCGCCTCCGTGGTGATGATCTTCTCGTGTCGTAGAAGATCGGTCACCAGGTTGCGAAAGAGAGCCAGCCTGTGGTCGGTCGGCCTGCCCAGCTTGCGCCCGGCAATGCGGTGAGCCATCCTATTCGCCGCCCTCCTCGCCCGTGATCTCCATCAGCTTGCGCTTCCAATCGGGGATCTCCTCATCCTCAGCCTCAGCCTCGGCGGCCGGCTCGGCCTTCGCAGCCTTGGCGCGCTTCTTAGCCGGCGCCTCGGCCACCTCCGACACCTCCTCGACCGCTTCCTGTGCCTCCGTAACGGCGGGAGCGGCTTCAGCCGCCGCCTCCGTCGGGCGGGGGGCCAGAATGGGACCCTCCCCTTCCTCCAGGGGCGGC
>CAZYOV010000317.1:0-1485 GCA_964649215.1 uncultured Dehalococcoidia bacterium | reverse complement strand
CGGCAGCGGCGCAGCGCTTCCTGCGCCAGCTCTTCCAGCGGCAGGTCCTTGTCGCGGCCGCCGAGCAGGAGCACCAGCGGCTCCTGGAAGGAGCGGATGCCGGCCAGGGTGCGCTCCGGCGTAGTGGCGATGCTATCGTTGTAGTAGTCGGCGCCGTTCAGCGTCGCCACGTGCTCCAGCCGGTGCGGCACGGCGGCGAACGATTCTACCGCGTCTGCGATCGCCTTCGGCGTCACGCCGCAGGCGGAGGCCACAGCGGCTGCGGCCACGGAGTTCTCGCGGTTGTGGCGGCCGCGAAGGGGCAGAGAGTCCAGGGGGAACAGCGGCTGGTCGTATCGGCCTTGGCGGTAGTGTGCCTCATCGCCACGGACGTAGACGCCGTCGCCGGGAATCTTCTCACCCAGGCTGAACCACACGCGGGCGCTCGGGGCCGCGGCGGCCAGCGCTCGCGCCTCGGTATCGTCGTAGTTGAAGACCGCCACGTCCTCCATGGACTGGAAGCGGAAGATGTTGCGCTTAAGGTCGCGGTACTGATCCCAGGAGAAGCGGTCCAGGTGGTTGGGCGTGACGTTGAGCAGGCAGGCAACGTGCGGGCTGCGCGAGGTCATCTGAAGCTGCGTGTGGCTGACCTCCAGCACTACCCAGGTGTAGGCGCGGATCTCCGCCAGGTGGTCAAGGATGCCTACGCCGATGTTGCCTCCGACGAATACGGGCTTCTCGTCGGCGCGGAACATCTCGCCCAGAAGGGCGGTGGTGGTGGTCTTGCCGCTGGAGCCGGTGACGCCGACAACGGGGCCGGGACAGAGCTCCATGAACAGGGTGAACATCGACCAGACCGGGATGCCGCCGCGGAGGACGTCATCCAGAGCGGGTAGGTCCAGCGGCACGCCCTGGGAGACGAACAGGGCGTCCGCGTTTCTCACCGCCTCTGGATCGTTACCGCCCAGGGAGAGGCGGATCGGCAGGTCGGCCACCTCCTCCACGCGCTCCGCCAGCCGCTCGCGAGGCTTGGCGTCGCTAACGGTCACGTCGGCGCCGCGCGAGGCGAGGTAGCGGACGGCGTCCACCCCCTCAACGCCCAGGCCCACGACGGTGACCCGCTTATCGGCGAAATCCAGATCGGACAGGCGGTCAAGGTTTATCACGCTAGACCTCCATCGCCAGAATCGTACCCACGACTGCTCCCAGGATGCCGATGAGCCAGAACCGCTGCACCACCTGCGGCTCGCTCCAGCCCAGCTTCTCGAAATGGTGATGCAGCGGCGCCATGCGGAAGATCCGTTTGCCTCCGCTCAGGCGGTAATACCCCACCTGGATGACGTCGGAGGTACCCTCCAGAACGAAGACGATTCCGATCAGCGGCAGGACCAGCCACTGGCCGGTCATGAAGGCGACCGTAGCCAGACCGCCGCCCAGCGCCAGGGCGCCGGTGTCGCCCATGAACATCTGCGCCGGATGGCTGTTGTACCAGAGGAAGCCCAGCGC
>CAZYOV010000316.1:0-1495 GCA_964649215.1 uncultured Dehalococcoidia bacterium | reverse complement strand
TGCTCATCGCCAGGCCGTCCGGCTCCCGCAGCGTGGGCAGGCCGACGATCTCCACCGGCAGGCGTTGCTCGAGCGCCATCCGGCGCACCACGCGCAACTGCTGGGCATCCTTCTCGCCGAAGTAGGCCCGCTGCGGCCGGACGATGCGAAGCAGCCGCGCCACCACGGTGGTGACACCACGGAAGAACCGCGGCCGGAAGGCGCCCTCCAGCCTCTCGGTGAGCGGGCCGCGCACCTCCACCCACTCGTCGAAGCCGGACGGGTACATCTCCTCGACGGTGGGCGCGAAGACAACGTCCACGCCCTCGGCCTCCAGCAGGCGGAGGTCGCGCTCCAGGTCGCGCGGGTAGGCGTCGAAGTCCTCCCTGGGGCCGAACTGGGAGGGGTTCACGAACACGCTTACGACGACGTGGTCGTCAGCGCTGCGGGCGCGTCGGACGAGGGAGAGGTGACCCTCGTGCAGGCCGCCCATCGTGGGTACGAGGCCGACGCCGCCGACCATGGCGGCGCGCGCCTGGCTCATCTCAGCGACGGTCTCGACGACTCTCATGTGGTCGGCTTCAGTAGAGGGCCCGCAGCGGTCATCCTTCGACAGGCGCAGGACGAGCGGAATTGTAGGCCGAGGGTGTATGTCGCCCCGAGACTGTCGGGGCAATGTACAGCAAGGAGCTGCGTCGTCTATCTGGCCTGCGTGAGCTCCGCCAGGGCTGACTCGTCTACGAAGAAGCTCTCCTTTTCAGTGGGGAAGGCGCCTTCCTTGACCTCCGACGCGTAGCGGCCGACCGCTTCCTTGATGACCTCACCCAGCTGCGCGTAGCGCTTCGCATGCCTGGGGACGAACTCATCGAACAGGCCCAGCAGGTCGTGGAACACCTGGACCTGGCCGTCGCAATGGGGCCCGGCGCCGATGCCGATGGTGGGTATGCTCACCTTCTCCGTGATCACCTCGCCAAGCTGGGCGGGAATCGTCTCCAGAACGACGGCGTAGGCGCCCGCCTGCTCCAGGGCGACGGCGTCGTTGATCAGCTTGACGGCGGCGGCCGGTGTCTTGCCCTGGACCTTGTAGCCGCCGAACTGGTTCACGGACTGGGGCGTCAACCCGATGTGGCCCATGACGGGGATGCCGGACGAGACGAGGAGGCTGATGGTATCGGCGACGCGCCGGCCTCCCTCCAGCTTCACGGACTGGGCGCCGCCCTCCTTAAGCATCCGGCCGGCGTTGCGCAGGGCGTCCTGGGGGCCGGCCTGAAAGCTCATGAACGGCATATCGGCGACAACGTGCGCCTTTCGCGTGCCGCGGACCACCGCCTTCACGTGGTGCAGCATCTCGTCCATCGTCACGGGGATGGTGGTGTCATAGCCGAGGACGACCATGCCCAGAGTGTCGCCGACGAGGATGATGGGTACGCCGGCCTCCTCAACCAGTCGGGCGCTGGGGTAATCGTAGGCGGTGAGCATGGCGAAGCGCTCGCCGCGCTTCTTCATCGCCTTCAGC
>CAZYOV010000315.1:0-1504 GCA_964649215.1 uncultured Dehalococcoidia bacterium | reverse complement strand
CCTCCGCGGGCGGGTTGAGGAGCAGGTCCACCTGCTTGGCGTAGCCGGCGGCGAAATAGCCGAGGGTGTGGTACGAGGGCGCGAACGCCTCAAGCGTGGCCTGCGCGACTCGCTTGTACTCCTCGCTGCGGGTGAGGTGGTGGAGGCGGATGAAGAGCTCCGCGCAGACGGCGTTGTCCTGGACGGACTTCTGGCGCTCTGCCAGGCGGCCCAGGCTGTCGGCCTCCTCCCACGCGTCGAAGAAGCCGCCGCCGTCATTGTCGGCGAAGCGGTCGAGGAGGAGGCGGGCCAGCTCCTCGGCCCGGTCCAGGAAGGCGGAGTCGCCGCTGGCTTCGTGGGCATCGAGGAGGGCGCGGGCCGTGTATGCCTGGTCGCCCAGCAGGCCGGGGACGTGAGGCGAGCCATCGTAATAGCGGTACATAGCCGTCTGGCCATCACCCGTCCAGCGGCAGTTCTCCCAAGCGAAGTCGAGGGCCTGGAGGGCGGCCTCTCGTAGCTCGGGGCGGTCCAGGGTCCAGGACGCCTCCAAGTAGGCGGAGGCGGCCAGGGCGTTCCAGGAGGTGTAGAGAGTGTGGTCTATGTAGGGCTCCGGCAGCTTCTCTCGCTCGGCGGCGGGGAGCTTGTAGAACTCCTCGTCGGCGTCCTGGGAGCCGTAGAAGAAGCCGTGCTCGGGGTCGCGAAGCTTAGCCTCCAGATAGTCTATGACGCCCGTGGCGGACGCGGCGTGGGCCTCGTCACCAGTGATGCGGTAGAGGGTCAGGAGGTTGTGGAGGAGGTTAACGTTGTCCTCCAGCATCTTCTCGTAGTGAGGCTCCGACCAGTCGCGATTAGTGGCGTAGCGGAAGAATCCGCCCCACTCCTTGTCGAAGACGCCGCTCGCGGACATGAACTCCAGCGTCTTGCGGGCCATGTGCAGCAGGTCGGGGTCGCGGTTACGGCGGTGGGCGTAGAGGAGAAGGTCTATGGAGTCGGTGTGGGGAAATTTAGGGGCTTCGCCGAAGCCGCCGAAGACGGGATCGTAGCTCTGGGCGACGGCGCGGACGATGTTGTCGAAGATGTCTGGGGAGAGGTCGGCTTCCGCCTTTGGCGAGGCGGTCGCGGCGCGACGCTGAAGTATCTCCTCCATCTTGCGGGCGATCTCCTCGCGGCGGCTCTTGTACTGCACGGCGATTTTGGGAAGGTGCTCAAGCATGGACTCGGGCGGGATGTAGGTGCCGCCGGTCATCAGCTCCCCTTCCGAGGTGAGGAAGGCCGTGGTGGGCCAGCCGCCCATGTTGTAGCGGGCGTTGATGTCCGGTCGCTGGTCGTTGTCGACGCGAACGGGTACGTAGTGTTCGTTGATGTAGGAGATGACGCCGGGGTCGGAGTAGGAGGTCTCGTCCATGACGTGGCACCAGTGACACCAGACGGCGGAGAGGGAGAGCAGGATCGGTTTGTCCTGAGCCTTCGCCTCTTGGAACGCCTCAGGGCTCCACTCGCGCCAGTTGATCTCGTGGGCGCGGTT
>CAZYOV010000314.1:0-1505 GCA_964649215.1 uncultured Dehalococcoidia bacterium | reverse complement strand
TCGTGCCAGAAGAGGAGGCGTCGCTCAGTCAGGTAGAGGAGGACGTTGAGGGTGACGCCGGTGAGGGCGAGGACGCCGACGGCGGCGAACAGGGTGGGCGTGTCCAGGTTGGCGTTGGCCACGAATATCACCAGTCCCAGGCCGCGGTCGCCGGTGAACCATTCGGCGACGACGGCGCCGATGAGGGCGAGGGGATATGTGACTTTGAGGGCGGCGAACAGGTAAGGCAAGGCGCTGGGCAGGCGCAGCTTCCAGAACAGTTGCCAGGGGGAGGCGCGCAGGGAACGCATGAACTCCAGCGCTCCGGGGTTGACATCGCGGAAGCCGGTCATTGCGTTGACCAGCATGGGGAAGAAGGAGAGGAGGGCGGCGACGAGGATCTTGGGGGTGGTGCCGAAACCGAATATGATTACCAGGACCGGCGCCACCGCGACGATGGGCGTGACCTTGATGATAATCGCCAGGGGGAACAGCGCCCGCTCGGTCAGGCGGGAGTGGGCCATCGCTATCGCCAGGGCGAGGGCGAAGGAGGAGCCGAGGAGCAGTCCGAGTGTCGCCTCGTACAGCGTCCAGCCACCCTCGCGCCAGAAGAAGGCGGGGTCATCCAGGAACCGTTCCAGGACCTCTGACGGGGGAGGCACTACGATGATGGCGATGTCACGCCACTGTACCCAGAACTCCCAGAAGAGGAGGGCGGCGATGAGGGTTAGGGCTGGCGGGAGGATGTGAGCGGCGAGAGAGCGCAGAATCAGGTTCATGCCGGGGCCTCCTTGAGCAGGTTGCGGAGCTGGTCGGCGTAGTCTAGGAAGGGGGCGGTCCGCTCCATCTCCTGGGTCCTTGGACGCGGCAGCTCAATGTCGATCGCCGCGCGGACGGTGCCGGGGCGCGGGGACAGCACGACGACGCGATCGGAGAGGGCGATCGCCTCCGGAATTGAGTGGGTTACGAATACCACGGTCTTGTGGGGGCGCCAGGTCGGCCGACCTTCGGCCCCGGACGGCGCTCCGCCTCCGGCAGACCAGATGCGCAGGAGCTCGTAGCGCATGGAGGAGCGGGTGATCTCATCGAGGGCGCCAAACGGCTCGTCCATAAGCAGTAGTGAGGGGTCGAAGGCCAGCGCGCGGGCGATGGCGACGCGCTGCTGCATGCCGCCGGAGAGTTCGTGCGGGTAGTAGGTATGGAAGTCGGCGAGGCCCGTGAGTTCCAGCAGCTCCTCGGGCGATGGGGCGGGCCGATCGCGAGCACTATGGTCGATCTCCAGGGGGAGGCGGACGTTGCTGAGGACGGTGCGCCAGGGGAGGAGGGCGGGGTCCTGGAAGACGAGGCCGATATCGCGGCGGCGCTGGGATTCGACGGGGGCGGCGCCTTCGATGAGCACTTCGCCCTCGCTGGGACGCAGGAGGCCACCGATGATGCGAAGGAGGGTGGACTTGCCGCAGCCGCTGGGCCCGATCACAGTCAGGAACTGTCCCCACGCTACGTCCAGGGCAACGTCAGCCAGCGCC
>CAZYOV010000313.1:0-1522 GCA_964649215.1 uncultured Dehalococcoidia bacterium | reverse complement strand
GGCAAGAGCTCCAGAAGATCGCGGAGGGGCGGGAGGCGGAGATGTTCGCCTGGGATGAGGGGACGATCCTGAGGCTGCTGCGCGACCCGGAGGCCGGACGGCTGAACGAGTGGCAGGCGGCGGCGATTGAGGCGGCGCGGTCATCCGGTGTGCGGGTACCGGCGGTGCATGACCTGACGACGGTTGAGGGACGGCCCGGCATGGTGATGGAGCGGATAGACGGACCGGACCTGCTGGCGCTGGTGGCGCAGCGGCCGTGGAAGATGTTCTGGGGCGCCCGCATCATGGGCGAAGTGCAGGCGCAGGTTCACGCGGCGAGCGCCTCGAGCGGGCTGCCGGAGCTACGAGTCGTCCTGAGGCGGCACATCGAGTCCGCCAACCTGCCGGAGCACCTGACGCGATTCGCCATGCAACGTCTGGATGGACTGACCGATGGGAAGAGTCTGTGCCACGGCGATTTTCACCCCGGGAATATCATTGTGAGCGAAGGGGGCCCCGTCGTAATCGACTGGACGGGCGCGACGCGGGGTGACCCGGACGCGGATGTGGCCCGCACGCTGCTGATGTTCCGGATCGGGGAGCTGCCGCCGGGCTCGCCGGCCGTGCTGCGAATGTTAGCGATGTTCGCTCGCAAGATAATGGCATCGGTTTATCTGCGGGCCTACCGGCGGCAGCGTGCGGTGGAGCCGGCCGGGGTGAGGCGATGGGATATCCCGGTTACGGCGGGGCGGGTTGCCGACGGGATCGAGGAGGAGACGCCTAGGCTGATCTCGCTACTGGAAGAGGAGTACGGCAGTACAGGCTAGCAGGTCTCGCCGGGCGGGTGCGGACGGTCAGCGCTCGCTGGCCTGGCCCCACTTCTCCCAGTAGACGACCTTCTCCGTGGGTATGCGGTTGGTAGGGCCGAACTTGCCCACGGGATAGCCGAGGGGGATGAGGGCCATGGTGTCCACCCCTTCGGGGACGCCGAGGAGCTGCTTGACCTCGGCCTCATGGGTGCGGTGAAGGGTGGTGATGGTGGTGCCGAGGCCGAGGGCGCGGGCGGCGAGCATAAGGTTCTGGACGGCGGGGTAGATGGAGGAGCCGGGCGGGGAGACGGGAGCGACGCCGGATGAGTTGAGGGTGGCGATGATGAGGACGGGGACCTCCGCGAGATGGTTCGCAAGGTGGTCCGCGGAGGAGTAGGTCCTGGCGGCAGCGGGGTTGGCCATCGCCGCCTGCTTGACCGCGCCGTAGGCCTTGCTCCAGCCATCGAGGTACCACTCGGCGATCCTGGCCTTGGTCTCGTCGTCACGGATGACGATGAAGTTCCAGGGCTGGCGGTTGCCGCCGCTGGGGGCCTTGACGGCGGCGTCGAGCAGCTTCCAGATGAGCTCTTCGGGGACGGGGTCGGGCTTGAGGCGGCGCATGGCGCGCTGGCTGTTGATGGCTTCGAATATGTCCACGGGGAACCTCCTTCGAGAGGACAGGTTAGCACAGGGCCGGCTTTGGCCACAGATGCTGCCCCACCCCAAGTTTTTTG
>CAZYOV010000312.1:0-1538 GCA_964649215.1 uncultured Dehalococcoidia bacterium | reverse complement strand
CAGTGGAACGCGGCACACGGGTGCTCGCCAAGGACTATAGGAATCGGAAACTCCCGCTAGTCGTCTGGAGGGACATGGGGGCAGGTATGTTGCTATGCACACCTGAGGCATATGAGCGAGTTCAGGATGAGGGCGGCGAGCCAGTCACCGTCGGATTCCCACGAGAGGATGTGCATCCGGACAGCGGCCCCGAATTATGAATAAGGCTCCATTGTGACAGATTGGGGGCTGTGCTCTAATGAACGGAGCCCTGGACAGGTGAGATATGGCTACCGAACAAGACACCGCAGCGCTCAAGGAGAGGATTGAAGAGGCGCTCCGCGGCACAGACGTGGAGAAAGCCTCGGAGGCGATCGCCTCCGTACACCCGGCCGACCGCGCTGACCTGTACGAGCGTCTGGAGCCGGAGCTGGGGGAGGCGTTTCTATCGTTGCTCTCCGCTGAGGACGCCGGGGAGCTGCTTGGGTATCTGGAGGAGGAGGTCCGCGAGGCGGTGGCGGCGCGGATGCCGCGGGCCACCCTGTCACGGGTGCTGGACAAGACGAGCCATGATGTTGCGGTAGACGTTCTCCGTACTCTGCCCCCATCGGATGCCGCCCGCGTGCTCTCCGCCATGAGCACCGCCCAGGAGGTAACGCCGCTCCTGGGGCACGAGGATGAGAGCGCCGGCGGCCTTATGACACGCGGCTACGTGGCTCTGCATCCCGAGATGACGGTCCAACAGGCGATCACGTTCATGCGCCTGCGCAAACCGCTGGCGGACGAGGCGTACTACCTGTACGTGCTTGACGCGGCGAACCACCTACAGGGTGTGGTAAACCTGCGCGAGCTGATGGTCTCCGAGCCGGAAACGCCCATCGTGGAGGTGATGACGAAGGACGCCATCTCCGTGGAGCCGGGTACGGACCAGGAGGAGGTGGCGCGCCTGATCCAGCACTACCGCCTGCGGGCGCTGCCGGTGGTGGACGAGAATCGGGTGCTAAAGGGGATCGTCACCGCTGACGATGCGATGACGGTGGCGAGCGAGGAGGCCACGGAGGACATGTATCGCATGGTGGGCCTGCTCTCGGACGATAGCGTGTTCGCGCCGGTTATAGTTTCGGCGCGCCGGCGCCTGCCCTGGCTGGCGATAAACCTGGTGACGGCGTTTCTGGCGGCGGCGATGGTGGCGGTGTTTGAGGACACGATAGCCAGAGCTGCCGCCCTGGCGGTGTTCATGCCGGTGGTGGCCGGCCAGGGGGGCAACTCCGGCATCCAGAGCATCACGATAGTGGTGAGAGGGCTTGCGCTGGGGGAGATCCAGCCGGAGGACGCGAGACGGGTGCTGGCGAAGGAAGTCTCTATCGGGCTGGTGAAGGGGTTAGTATTCGGAGCGCTCATCGGCGCCGCAGCCTGGGCCTGGCAGGGGGCGCCGGCCTGGGGGCTCGTCGTCGGCCTGGCGCTCATGCTCAACATGTTCGTGGCGGGCTTCCTGGGAGCGACTATTCCCCTCGGCCTGCGCGCTCTCAATCTGGACCCGGCCATCGCTTCGGGAATCT
>CAZYOV010000311.1:0-1542 GCA_964649215.1 uncultured Dehalococcoidia bacterium | reverse complement strand
ACGACACCGAAGACGGGCACCTGCAGCTTCTCGAACATCATCACCGCCTTCATCGCGTCCTCCAGGGAGACTGAGTTCGGCGTAGTGACGATGACCGTACCTGCGATCGGCGCCTCCTGGGCCATGCTCATCGAAGCGTCGCTGGTGCCCGGCGGCAGGTCGATCACCAGGTAATCCAGCTCGCCGTCGGCGCCCCAGGGCAGGTCGTGGAGGAGCTGCCGGACGCCGGTGCCGATCATCGGCCCGCGCCAGACCACCGCCAGCCCTTTCTTGAGGACGAATCCGATGGACGCCAGCTTCACGCCGTAGCGATCCACGATTGATAGTCCCGTATCGGCCTGCAGGCCGGAGTCCACTCCCAGCATGGTAGGCAGATTGGGGCCCGTGAGGTCAGCGTCCATGAGGCCGACTTTCGCGCCGAACTTAGTCAGCGCCAGCGCCAGGTTCACGGCCACCGTGGACTTGCCCACGCCCCCCTTGTTAGACGCCACGGCGATGATGTTGCGCACACCCTCGACCGGCTTCTGGCCCCGCATCGTCGTTGCCCGCACGTCGGCGTCCATATTCACCTCGGCGTGTTCGACGCCGTGCAGCGCCTCCAACAGCTCCGTGGCCTGCTGCTTCATCTGTTCGCGCACCGGACAGGCCGGCGTGGTGAGGACGATCCTAACCGCCACGTTGCCGCCGCATATGTTGATGTCCTCATCGTTGATGAAGCCCAGGCTTACGATGTCACGATGGAGGTCCGGGTCCTCGATCTGGCTGAGAGCGGCGAGTACCTCCTTCTTGCTGACCTCTCCCGTGGACTTGTCATCGGCCATCTATTCAGTCTTCCTTTCCCGGCATTTCGTGCTCTTGCTTAACTTTACACCTTCGCCGTTGACGGCAAACAGCATTATGTGCGGCTCACATGTAACCTTTTCGGGCTTGAATCCGTTAGTAAGTATACAATGGCCGAATCGTCAAAGTAAGGGGTTTAGCAATTATATACAGAAGAAACCTTGACACCTCTCGAAGGTGGGCCTATAATCCAAGGCCCTGTATGTAACGTATAAACGGTAAGGATCATCTTAGAGAGGAGTAAAGCATCTACCGGAGGTGGCTAGTGATGGGTAGTAAGACAGCAGTTAAGGAACGCAGGCCGGAGGCGAAGGCCCCCGCCCAGACGGACGAGTGCAGGCACCATTGGATCATCGAGAGGCCGCAAGGCGCCCTCAGCGGCGGCCGCTGCAAGATCTGTGGTGAGGAACGGGAGTTTCGCAACTCCGCTAACGACTACATTTGGGACGACGATTCCTCATCGTCCGGCTCACGCTATGGCGGCTTGGGCCGCGCACAGCCTAGCCCCAAGGCCGCTACTGAGGATGAAGATGGGATGGCCGCATCCGGCTCAAGGTCCGGAGAGGCCTTGCTCGTCTAGGGCACCAACGTCAACGCACTTGAGGAGGCCGCTCTCGCGGCCTCCTCTGTATTTAGCGGTCGCCCAGAGCCTATAATCGAACAGGCGTGAACCTGAACGTAGAGCTTGCACCCGGCCACAAG
>CAZYOV010000310.1:0-1546 GCA_964649215.1 uncultured Dehalococcoidia bacterium | reverse complement strand
CGTGCAGCGTGTGATAAGCAGCCAGCTTGTCGGCGTCGCTCTCGGACTTCCAGAAGCGCCGGCGGCTACGACGCACGTACCAGTTGGAGAGATCCCCCACAAACGACTGTATCGCCCGGCCGGCGCTCGTGGGATCGTACTCATCCAACTGCTCGGTCACGCGCCGCACCAGCGTGTGCAACTCCGACAGCACCCAGCGGTCCAGCTCCGAACGCTCCCCCTGCACCGCCTGCGTTGGGTCGAAGCGGTCGATGTTGGCGTAGGTCACGAAGAAGCTGTAGGTGTTCCACAGGGTGAGCAGGAACCGCCGCAGAGACTCCGCCACGAGGTTCGAGGAGAAGCGGCGCGCCTCGCCCGGGCGGGTGGCGGTGAACAGGTACCAGCGCAGGGCGTCGGCGCCGTGGCGGTCCAGCACCTCCATCGGCTCCACCACGTTGCCCAGGGACTTGCTCATCTTGCGGCCCTTGTCGTCCGATATCAGCCCCAGACAGATGACGTTGCGGAAGCAGAGGTTCCCCGGCACCGCGCCGGCGGCGTGCAGCAGCGCCGCCTCCGCGTGCAGCGTATAGAACCAACCGCGGGTCTGGTCCACCGCCTCGCAGATGAAGTCGGCGGGGAAGCTGCGGGCGAACGTCTCGCGGTTCTCGAACGGGTAGTGCCATTGGGCGTAGGGCATGGCGCCGGAGTCGAACCAGCCGTCCATCACCTCGGGAAGCCGCTGCATGGAGCCGCCGCAGTCGCACTTGAGCTCGACGCGATCGATGTAGGGGCGATGCAGGTCGTCCAGCGTGTCGACGGCAGCAGGGTCGGCGGCGCTGGAGCGTAACTCCTCCCGAGAGCCGATGCAGCTCTGTGCGCCACAGGCGCTGCATTGCCAGATCGGTAGCGGCGTACCCCAGTAGCGCTCGCGGCTGAGAGCCCAATCCACGTTGTTGTCCAGCCAATCGCCGAAGCGGCCTTTCTTGATATGCGCCGGATACCAGCTCACCCGCTCGTTCGCCTCGATGAGGCTGTCCTTCACCGCAGTCGTCCGGATGTACCAGGTGGGCTTAGCGTAGTAGAGGAGAGGCGTGTCGCAGCGCCAGCAGAAGGGATAGGTGTGGCGGATGACGTCCCGCCGCAGCAGCAGCCCACGCTCTGCCAGCTCGTCCATTATCGGTCCGTCAGCGTCCTTGACGAACTGACCCGGCCAGGGGCCGGCCTCCGGCAACTCGCCCCGCAGGTCTACCGGCTGGAGGAACAGAAGGCCCAGCTCCTTGCCGATCTGGAAGTCCTCGCCGCCGAAGGCGGGAGCGATGTGAACCACACCGGTGCCGTCGCTCAGCGATACGAACTCCCCTGCGATCACCGTGTACGCCCTCTCCACCGCCTGCCCTTTCTCGACCGTCACCAAGCGGCCGTCCTGCCCCGGATCGAACCACATCGCCTGCACGCCCCAGGCCGTCGGGTCGTACAACGACTCGTAATAAAGTCCCACCAGCGCCTCCCCCTGGAAACGCGAGACCTCCTCCACCCGCTCGTAGTTGTTTTGCAGAAACTCCTCGAT
>CAZYOV010000309.1:0-1547 GCA_964649215.1 uncultured Dehalococcoidia bacterium | reverse complement strand
CTATGCCAGGCGGGATAAGGGTCTGGGTCGGGGCCGGGGTCCCAGCCGAAGATGGCTGCCTGGTACTGGTGGGGAACGAGGAACTCTCGCACAAGGTCGGTGGAACTCTGCGGGGTGACGGCGACTTGAATGCCCACTTCCGCCAACTGGTTGGCGACCATTTGAGCGATGGCGATGCGCAGGGGGTCCTGGTCGGTCATGAGGGAGATGCGCATCTCCTTCCCGTCCTTCTGCCGGACGCCCTCATCGGTCATCTCCCAGCCGGCTTCCTCAAGAAACTCTCTGGCCGCACCCTGGTCGTACGGGCGGGGCTCCAGCTCTGGGTTATAGGCCCAGGTGCCCGGGACTATCGGGGAGTCGGCACGGACCGCCCGGCCGCCCAACAGTTCACTGATGATGTCGTCTATATTCACGCTCAGAGCCACGGCTTCGCGGAGAGTCATGTCGTCGAAGGGGGGCTGACTGTTGTTCAGAAACAGTACGGCGTAGGCGGATCGGTTGGTGGTGTAGGCCCGCAGGCTCTGGCTGGACGTGAGAAGGTTGAAGTCTTCCTGGCTGGCGCTGGGCCCCAACAGGAGTCCCTGCACTTCGCCGCGACTGAGCGCGGCCGCGGCCGTTGAAGGGTTGGGGAAGAAGCGAAACTCGATCTCGTCTATGGCCGGGCGTTCGCCGTAGTAGGTGGGGTTGGCCCGCAGGATAGCCTTGGCTTGATCCAGTTGGGCGAGCCGGAACGGCCCAGTCCCCGCCGGCGCCTGGTTGAAAGGGCTATCGGAAATAGTGGCGGCGGTGGTGCCTTCCAGGATGTGCTTAGGCAGGAGGCCGATGTTGGTGAAGGAGAGGAACGGCGCAAACGGCGCGGACAGTTCGCATATGAGGGTGAATTCGTCAGGGGCGTTGCAGGAGACCTGGCGCCAGAGTTGCTCCAACCTGGAGTCGCTGGGCAGGTCCGGGTCGGCGAGGAGCTCGTAGGTGAACAGCGCGTCCTCGGCGGTGAAGGCGGCGCCGGTATGCCATTTTACATCTCGGCGTAGCTTGAAGGTGTAGTTGAGGCCGTCCGGGCTGATCTCCCAGGATTGGGCTAAGTCGGGAAGGATCTGACCCTCCGGGCCGAGGCGGGTGAGGCCTGAGAACACCAGCGACGCCAGATCCGCGTCCGTATCGTTGAGGGGTGCGAATAGAGGGTTCACGCGGGCGGGGGAACCGACGATCGCCTCAACGTATCGCTGCTCGCGCTGCTCCTCAGGTGAGGAGCCCAGGGGGTTGGCGAGGATGAACCCCAGGGTTGCTATGGCGATGACACCCAGGAAGAGGACGGTCAGAAGGGGCCATTGCGGGTGTGGGATGCGTTGTTGGCTCATGGGGCGAGGGCGGCGGGACGGCTATCGGGACGCCACTACGCTTACGGCGGCGACGGTCAAGAAGATGACCACCAGAACGATGGTCATCTGGAAGAGGGTCTTCTCGAGGCCGCGGCGGGTTCGCACAAATGAGCCGCTCTGCAGGCCGCCTATCCCTTCGCCTTTCACCTGGAGCAGGATAATGGCGAT
>CAZYOV010000308.1:0-1557 GCA_964649215.1 uncultured Dehalococcoidia bacterium | reverse complement strand
CATCGTATGACGGTTGGTTAGTAGCTGTTGGCTGGTCATCGCTGGCGGGCTGGCCATCGTCCTCCCCGGCCCCGTCGGCTCGTCCTAGTAGCTTTCGTTGGGGGGCTTGTCGCCCAGCAGGGCGACAACATGGTGGCAAGTGATGAGAAGTTTTTCAGTTGGCTGGACGCTTCTTTCGACCACCTGTCGTAGGTGATGCAAGCATTCGGGGCGCCAAGCCCCGGGCGGTCAACCAGGCACTCCCACACCACGCGAGAATGTAGCAATCTGCGCCAACATTCGTGAGAACTTGCTGCCTTAGCCTTGGCCGAACTAGGTCGGGGGGTTAACCTCTCCAGGTGCGAATGAGTGTTGAGCCCCACTGCGATCCCCAGCGCTGGAGGCAGCTGTGGGGGATGGAGTAACTTGACGGATTAACTATGCAACAAGGCGGAGTAGCAATACGTCCTCAGATTGTGGAGAGGTCATCCTAACATTAGTTCCCAATTGAAAAGAGGCGACATGAAGGTAATAGTTAAGCAGACGCGGGCCCCAACTCAGCGCCATGACGGGAACGGTAAGTTCATCGAGGGCGAAAGGCAGCGCCTTGCCCAGGAGATCCACGATGGCTTGATCCAAGAGCTGACGGGGGCGGTGCTGCAATTAGAGATCTGCGAGAAGGTCTATACGAAGGACTCCAGTCAGGTCCTCGCTCCCCTGAGCCGCGCCAAGAAGCTGGCCCGCAAGTGCTTGCACCAGCTGCGACAGCTGACGTTTGACCTGCGGATGACGGCGGTGAAGGAGCTGGGGCTGGTGAAGGCCCTGCGCCGCCATTGCGACGAACTCAGCCAGGAGAAAGGCATCGCCATTGCATTCAAGGCGACGAAGGCACGGGCGGACCTGCCCCTGTCTATCGCTGGGAGCTTGTACTACATCGTGCGGGAAGCCTTGCTGAACGCCACCAAACACGCGAAGGCCGGACGCATTAAGGTGCGCGTGAGCTTTGATCAGCAGCAGGTGATGGTGGCCGTCGAGGATGACGGCATCGGGTTCGAGGTTGAGCCCACGCTGGCCAGGGCGGAGGAGGAGAAGAAATTCGGTATGGTGGGCATGCACGAGCGGGCGCACCTGCTGGGCGGCAGTCTGCACGTGCAGAGCGCCCCGCAAAGCGGTACCGAAGTATCCGCCGTCATTCCCCTAAGCACCCCACAGAAGCGCGGCTAGATGAACGAATGCAAGGTTCTCATCGCTGACGACCACGTCATCGTCCGGGAAGGCTTAATCGCCCTGCTCAATATGGCGGATGACATCAAGGTCGTTGGGGAGGCCGCGGACGGACGAGAAGCTATTGAGATGACGAAGCAGCTTCGGCCCGACGTCGTTCTGATGGACATCAGGATGGCCGAACTGGACGGGGTTCAGGCGACGCGGGAAATAAGGGCAAGGTTCCCCGAGGTGCATGTCATCGCTCTCACCAACTACGATGACGACGAGTATGTTTTCGATTGCTTGAGGTACGGGGCCAGCGGCTACCTGATGAAGGACGTAAGCCCGGAAGATCTGGTGAAGGCGATCAAG
>CAZYOV010000307.1:0-1564 GCA_964649215.1 uncultured Dehalococcoidia bacterium | reverse complement strand
CCATCTCGTCCATTCCTCCCTTGGACTCTTCGATGCCCTTCATATTAACTCCGGCTGTCAGGTATCGAACACTATCCGTCTCTTAGGGTATCGGCCTTATCAGAGGAACGCAAGCCTGCTGCGGCAGGGGAACGGTGAATAAAACGTTGACACGTAGATAGCCGCAGAGGGGATGTGGAAGAAAATCGGCAGCCGTTTAAGGGTTGGGGTGCGGATCGGCTTGTTATTGAGCGACCCGGACGCTGAATGCCTATCTCTTCACCGCTAGAATCGTGGCGTTGTCCCAGGAGAAGTAGATCTCCACTCCTTGCCGGCGCACCTCAAACGCTTGTTGTGCCTCCTCCGAGGCCGCCGCGAACATCTGGTTGAGCTGCACCACAGCATCGCGGGGTGTGCCCGCGCGGTGCACCCACTCGCTGAACAGCTGCGGGTTTTTCCCGCGCACCACCTCTTGCACCTCAAAGCCGGCGGCCGGAAGGAGCTCTTGCCGCCACCGGGAAAGGGGATAGTCCCAAACGTGCGTGGGATCGCGGAGCTGCTCCAGCTGGTTCATCAGCTCCACCATCTCCGCCGCCTCTGGCGCTACAACATCGCACAGCACCAAACGGCCCCTGGGCGGCGTGACGCGGGCTAGCTCGCGCAACGCGCGGGGAAGGTCGTGGAAGTGATGGCTGGCGTAGCGACAGGTGATCACGGGAATCGTGTTGTCGGCGAAAGGGAGGCTCTCCGCCGCCGCCAGGGTCCACTCCAGCTTCGCGTCCAGCCCCTTCTCCAGAGCCAAGCGCTGTGCCTGGCGCAGCATCTCCGGCGTAAGATCGGCGGCGATGACACGAGCGGCATTGGACGCCACCGCGAACGCCGTGAAGCCGGTTCCAGTGCCCAGATCCAGTACCGTGTCGCTGCCGGTGGCCGCCGCCAGGCGACGCACCGTCTCCAGGCTCTCGCCGCGACGGTGCAGGCTGCTCTCGGCGTAACGTTGGGCCTGGCGCGCGTACTGATTCTGGGTATCGTGCGCGCTCGGACGGCCTCGTTGGAAGCTCATGGGGCGAAGAGAAGTAGGGCCAGTATGACGAGTGAAAGGCGGCGGCAATGAGAAAGGGGCACGCCTATCGTCCAGGAGCGCCCCTCATCTCGTATGGGCGTTTGTCTACAGCCGAAGCTTGCCGTGTGAGGGCTGGCGCCGCCTTTGGCGGTGCTCGCCCTCGGCCTCCAGCTCCAGAGCGGCGGTGGCTCCGAACTCATATACGTAGCCGCAGGAGAGGCATGTGCTGTAAGCGCCGTGCCAGTCCTCTTCAAACAGCATAGACCCGCTGCATCGGGGACAACTCCGTGGCGGAGCAGTCTGCATCGACCCCACCTCCTATTCGCGTTACAACAAAAAAGCCATCCACCGGCAAACCGGTGTGGCCCTTCTGCCGCCGCCGAGGTTAGTTGACGGGTTCGGGTTGAAAGGCTAACCCTACTCGCCCGGAGGCGAGATTCACCCCAATGCCTGTCCCCCGGTCTGCTTTACGCAGATTTGGCGTGTCGGCCGTTTGTGACCGCAAACACATATTATATTGGG
>CAZYOV010000306.1:0-1567 GCA_964649215.1 uncultured Dehalococcoidia bacterium | reverse complement strand
ACGCGCCGTCGCAAGGTGTCTGACCGTGGTCTTCAGTTGCGGGAGAAGCAGCGTGCCCGCGCGATATACGGCGTGCTGGAGAAGCAGTTCCGGCGCTACTACGCGGAGGCGGTGCGCCGCCCCGGCGTGAGCGGCGACAATCTACTGCGGCTTCTGGAGCTGCGCCTGGATAACCTCCTGTTCCGCCTGGGCTTCGCCGATTCGCGCGCCCAGGGCCGTCAGGTCGTTCTGCACGGGCACATCACCGTAAACAGCCGCAAAGCACACACCCCATCACACGTTCTCAAAGTGGGCGATGTCATCGGCTGGACGTCGCGGGGACAGAACTCGGAGTACTTCCAGATAATTAAGGAGCAGTTGGCCAGCAAGAGTCCACCTTCGTGGTTGAGCGTTGAAGAGGAGAAGATGATCGGTCGTGTGCTGATGCAGCCGGAGATAGAAGAGATCGGGGCCAAGTTTAGCTCCGCCACAGTCGTCGAGTACTACTCACGGTAGGGGATAGTTAATGCTAGAGTCTCAGGTATACCAAGGTGGCGTGCCTGCTCCACCCGCGGTGGAGCAGCCGTCCTTCGAGCCTCAGATCGAGGTTGAGGAGAGCAGGGAGGATTTCGCCCGCGTCATCGCGGCACCGTTGCTTTCCGGCTTCGGCATCACGCTGGGGAACGCGCTCAGGCGCGTGCTCCTTAGCTCACTTTCCGGAGCGGCGGTGACCTCTGTGCGCATCGATGGCGTACAGCACGAGTTCTCCACGATACCAAGCGTAAAGGAGGACGTGATTGAGTTCCTCCTGAACGTCAAGGAGCTGCGCCTGCGGGCCGCTTCAGACCGGCCCGGGACGCTGGTACTGGACGTCAGCGGTCGTGATGGTGAGATCACCGCAGCTGATCTTCAGGTGCCGGAGCACTACGAAGTGGTGAATCCGGATCTCCACCTGGCGACGATGGATTCGCCCAAGGGCCAACTCCGCGTGGAGCTAAACGTTGAGCCCGGCCGCGGCTACGTGCCCGCTGGCCGCGCCGATGGCCTGGCCCTGGGCGTGATTCCAATGGACGCCATGTTCTCGCCGGTGCGCAAGGTCAACTATAAGGTTGGCCGCACGCGCGTCGGTCGGGAGGCCAACTACGACCGTTTGGAGATGGAGATCTGGACCGACGGCACCATCAGCGCCGTCGATGCCGTCAGCGATAGCGCCGAGATCGTCATCGAGCAGTTCAAGCTGTTCGCTCACATGGGGCAGCCGCCTCTGCCCGTGGTGGAGCGCGGCCTGGGTGCTGGCGTAACCCTTACGCCCGAGAAGTACACTATGCCCATCGAGGACCTGAACCTTTCTATGCGGGCGTACAACTGCCTGCGCCGTAGCGGCCTCATGACGGTGGGTCAGGTGCTGGAGAATAGCGAAGAGGAGCTTCTCTCCCTGCGCAACTTCGGCCGCAAGTCCTACGACGAGCTGAAGGACAAGCTGAACGAGATGGACCTCCTCCCCGTCGAGCAGCCGGAAGAGGTGATGGAGGCGCCGCCCCTGGAGGAAGGGGAGGGTCCCATTCTGGCCCCCCGCCCGACGGAGGCG
>CAZYOV010000305.1:1153-1581 GCA_964649215.1 uncultured Dehalococcoidia bacterium | reverse complement strand
ATCTGACTGGCAGTGAGGACCGTTGTGTAGAGGGTGATGCTCTCCCCCTTTTGTCGAAAACGGAGGGCTTTCTCTTTGATGGTCACGACGGTGTATTGCCCTTTCGCTGGCACATCGTTTGGTTGGCTGGCTGACTAGGCCGCATCTTGATTCCCCTGCAATATCTCGATAAGGGACCTCAAGTACTGGTAGAAGGCGCGAGCTCTCCTAGGGCGCACGTAGATGAATCCGTCGTCCTCATAGGAGACAAGCCCAGCCTCATTGAGCTTATCGACGGCAGAGATCCCCTCAATGCTGCGAGGCAGAAACAGGCTCAACCGGCCTATCTCTGCCGGCGTGAATCTGACTTTGAGGTTGTCCCAGTCGACCCCTTTTTCGGATGAGTATGTCCGCAGGAAGAGGCGAATCGAATTGGTGCCCAGGGAGGC
>CAZYOV010000305.1:0-1143 GCA_964649215.1 uncultured Dehalococcoidia bacterium | reverse complement strand
GTACAGCGTTCTGGCTTCTTCGATGCCGAGCCGACGTTCGAATTCCCTAATCGCGTTTACGGCCTGCTCACCCAGTGGTGTCCGAACAATGTCTTCACCTTGCGCAGTCGGCTCAATTTGAATGAGGCCGAGCTTCGCCAGCTTGTTAAGATGGCGACGGTACTCACGCAGGCCGGTTCCTTCCGCCATCTCTTGTACCGTGGCGGTATCCATTTTGGATTCGAGAACATGAAGCAGTCGCGCCCGGAACCGGTCACCTCTGGGCGACGTTATCGCAGCGTGAAGGTCGGCGACCTCCTCCGCCCTGGCGAATATCTCCTTTATTAGTCTGCCGCGGAGATCTTCGTCGTTCTGCATCAACATGCTGCTCGCGCCTGAATTGTACATTATGTCAACCCCCTTGTCTCACGGGCTCGTTCGATCTGCAGCGCGAACAGGCAATCATCCGTCGAGTTGTTTCCGGTGCGGAAGGAATCCGACAGGCCGACTTGGAGTCCGATATAGAGAAGCAAGAAGGCGGAGAGGGTGGCTCCATCAAGAGCCAGAAAGGCGGCCAGCGGGCCGGCAAATAGCAACAGCTCGCTCGGTATGCCCGGAACGCTGTACGCCAATAGAAACACCAGCGGTACCACGAGCAACAGTTGCAGAAGAGATATCTCGGCCCCGACGATCTTGGCAACCGCCCCCATGAAGACGAAGACCGCGATCAGCGTGCCGTTTATGTTTAGGTAGCTCCCCATGCCAACGACGAGGCGTCTCACTTCAGGAGTGACCTGAGGGAAATGCTTCTTCACCAGGTACAGGTTGAGCGGCGCGGACAGCGCCTCCGAGGAGGTGGCCCAGAGGAGCGGATAGATCCGGATCCAGTATCTGGTCAGATAGTATCTGATTGAGAACCCCTTGACCGCATATTTCGTCCACGCTAGCCAACCGGCGTGCCATAGAACGGAGCCGAGCCCAACCAGGAATGCAATCATGAAATAGACGCCGAGTATGCCGGTCCCGGAGTTCGGGTTGAAGGAGAATCCCACAACCGTAAGGTTTTGGAGATTGGCGGAGGCGCCGTTCTCCGCCAGCTCCCCGCCGATCGCCGCCGGCAGCGCGAACAGGTATCCGCCGACGGCGATCATGAAGAATGGGGTC
>CAZYOV010000304.1:0-1590 GCA_964649215.1 uncultured Dehalococcoidia bacterium | reverse complement strand
ATTACAGGCGCAGCGCAGGGCGGCGCTGGGACGGAGGCCCGGCCCCTCGCTGAGGGAGGGTGGTTGTCTGTGTCGTTGCTTGTTCATCGTTTCGCTTCTCCCAGGAGGGCTACGGCGATGGCGGCGATGCCTTCGCCGCGGCCTATGGCGCCGATCCCCTCGTTCGTGGTGGCCTTGACGTTGACCCGGCCCGCGTCCAGCCCCAGCGCTTCGGCGATCACCTGTCGCATCTGCGATAGGTGCGGGCCGAGCTTGGGCCGCTCGGCGATGACCGTGGCGTCCACGCTCTCCGGGCGGTGGCCGGCCTCCTCCACCGCGGCCCTCACCTCAGCCAGGAGCGAGCGGCTGTCGGCGCCCGTCCAGGCGGGGTCGTCCGGCGGATAGCGCTGGCCGATGTCACCCAGACCGGCGGCGCCGAGAAGGGCGTCGATCACGGCGTGGAGGAGGACATCGGCGTCACTGTGGCCGCCGAGACCGGTCTCCCCGGGCAGCGTCACGCCTCCCAGGACGAGGGGTCTCCCCTCCTGAAAGCGGTGTATATCATAGCCGATGCCGATGCGCATGTCGATCCGCGATAGGTTAGGGGTGATGGCTCATGGGCTTGCCGCGCCCTCCAGCAGCGCTTCCGCCGTGCGGAGGTCTTCCAGGTTGGTCACCTTAATGTTCAAGGGCGAGCCCAGGTATAGCTTGACCGGCAGCCCCAACGCCTCCAGCATGGCGGCGTCGTCCGTCACGTCGGCGCTGACTTCTCGGTGGGCGCGGAGCAGGAGATCATAACGAAAGACCTGCGGGGTCTGGGCGGCCCAGAGGCGGCTGCGATCCAGCGTGCGTTCCACGGTCCCGTCCGGGCCGGCCGACTTGACGGTGTCGGTGATGGGCACGGCGGGGACGGCAGCGCCGGTCTCTTGCGCCGCCTCCAGCCCTTCCGTTATGAGCGGGTTCACGAGTAGACGGGCACCGTCGTGCACGAGCACCCAATCGCATTCGCCAAGGGCCTCCAGTCCCAGCCGGACGGAGTCCTGGCGGCGGGGCCCGCCCAGGCAGATGGAGGAGATCTTGGTCATGCCGTATTGGGTCACCAGGTCACGGCCCCGTTCAAGGCTCTCGGACGAGAGGACGAGCGCGATACGGTCCACGGCAGGCGATTCCTGGAAGCGGGACAAGACGTGGGCCAGGAGGGGGCGTCCGGCCAGCGGGGCGAACAGCTTGTCGGCGCCATGCATGCGGGCGCTGCTGCCGGCGGCAACGATGATGGCACCTGCAGATGAGAAAGCGCTCACGATCGGCCTAGGCGGCGCCCTTGGGCTGGGCGAAGATCATCCTCCCCGCTACGGTCTGCAGGATGCGGGTGACGATGACGTCAAGCTGCTCGTTGAGATAGCGGCGGCCGCCGTCGACGACCACCATAGTGCCGTCGTCTAGGAAGCCGACGCCCTGGCCTACCTCCTTCCCCTCCTGGATGATGCGCACGGCCATCTCCTCGCCGGGTAGGATGACGACCTTAACGGCGTTGGCCAGGTCGTTGATGTTCAGCACCTTGACGTCCTCCAGTTCGGCGATGCGGTTCAGGTTGAAGTCGTTGGTGAGGAT
>CAZYOV010000303.1:0-1591 GCA_964649215.1 uncultured Dehalococcoidia bacterium | reverse complement strand
GGTGCCGGAGGCGTCGCCGCCGGTGCCGCAGGTGTCGACCAGCCCCGAAAGGCCGACGGTGGGCACGGCCAGGGCGTGCTCCCGCATGACGCGGGCCATGCCTGTGATCTCGTCCACTGTCTCGCCCTTGGTGCGCAGGGCGACGAGGAAGGCGCCGATCTGCGCGGGAGTGGCCTCGCCGGACACGATGTCGCGCATGACGTCGGCGGCCTCGTCCTCGGACAGGGAGCGGCCGTGGGAGATGATGGCGTCGATCGCTTCGCGGATCACGTCACGTCTCCGATCCTGCGTGCGACGCTTCGACCCGCCCCAGATTCCTTCGCGAAGACGCTATTCACCGCGACACAGCGCGGTGGCCGCTCAGAATGACAGGCGGGGCGGCCGTGGGAGACGCGGGCGTCAATCGCTTCGCGGATGGTCATAGGGGCTCCAAGTCGTGCGTGCGATGGTCTGCCCCTCCCAAGATTCTTCGCGAAGGTGCGATCTACCGCGACATAGCGCGGTGGCCGCTCAGAATGACAGGCGGGGCGGCGGCCGTGGGAGATGATGGCGTCGATCGCTTCGCGGATCACGGCTTCGTCTCCAGGAAGTTGCGCAGGATGTCGTGGCCGACCTCGGTGAGAATGGACTCGGGGTGGAACTGCACGCCCTCGATGGGGTAGCGGCGGTGGCGCACGGCCATGATGACGCCGCTATCGGACTCGGCGGTGACCTCAAGCTCGTCCTCCGGGAAGCCATCGCGCTGGATGGCGAGCGAGTGGTAGCGGATCGCCTCGAACGGGTCGGGGAGGCCGCGGAGGACGCCTTCGCCGTTGTGGCGGATCATGGAGGTCTTGCCGTGGAGGATCTCGCCCGCACCGGCGACGGTACCGCCGAAGGCGACGCCGATGGACTGGAGGCCGAGGCAGACGCCGAGGATGGGCGTCTTACCGGCGAAGTGGCGGACGAGGGGGACGCTGATGCCGGCCTCCTTGGGCGTGCAGGGCCCGGGGGAGATGACGATGCGCTCCGGGGATATCGCCTCCAGCTCCTCGACCGTGGCCTGATCGTTGCGCACCACCTCAACCTGGGCGCCGAGCTCGCCGAGGTACTGGTAGAGGTTGTAGGTGAAGCTGTCGTAGTTATCGAGGAGGAGGATCACGGGATGCCTCCCGGGCCACCCTGCCCCAGGTGGTTCGACCCACCGTGCCCGCCCCGGGGCGTGTTGAAAATGGTTTTTTCAGGGGGACACCCCCTGAAACCCCCGGCCCTTCGGCTCGGCCTCCGGCCTCGCTCAGGACAGGCTCCGGGGCTTCGCCCCTCCGCACTTCCCATAGCGACCGTTCGCCTGCTAGCAGCAGCACCGCCCAATTTCATCGCTAGTACCCCAGGCTGCCGCTGGGGACAGCCTCCTCGATAAGCTCCGCCTGGTCGATGGCGCTCAGCATGGCACGCGCCTTGTTCTGCGATTCCATGTACTCCAGCTCCGGTACGCTATCGTAGACGATGCCGCCGGCGGCCTGGGCGTGAGCGACGCCGTCCTTCATGACGATGGTACGGATGGCGAGGGCGGTGTCCAGGTTGCCGGAGAGGTCGAAGTAGCCGACGGCGC
>CAZYOV010000302.1:0-1594 GCA_964649215.1 uncultured Dehalococcoidia bacterium | reverse complement strand
CGCTGGGGCCGCCCTGCTTTCCCTCTATAGAAGATGGTCCAGGAACCGTTGCAGGTGCTGCCAGGCGGCCTGTGTGACCTGACCCTTCAGTAGAGACGCATCCACTACGACCATGCGTTTCGGCTCCCGATGCGCCAGCTCCAGGTATCCGGCGCGCACCCTCTGGTGGAACTCAAGCGATTCCTTGCCGATACTGTCGCCAATGGGTTCGTGATCCTTGCGGGCAAGGCCGATCTCCGGTGGCAGGTCCAGCAGGATCGTGAAGTGGGGAGGCAGCCCGCCGGTGGCGATGTGGTTGACGGCGCGCAGGTGGTCCAGGCTAAGACCGCGACCGTATCCCTGATAGGCCAGGGTGGAGTCCGTGTAGCGGTCGCAGAGGATCACCTTGCTGCGCTCCAGAGCGGGCCGAATCACCTCTTGTACGTGTTGCGCGCGGGCCGCCTCGAAGAGCAATAGCTCCGCCTCCGGGGTCACGGTGACGCCTCGCTGAAAAATCCCCTTCACGATCTCGCCGAGCTTCGTACCGGCGGGCTCGCATGTGATAGTGACATCGTAGTCATGCTCTCGCATGATCGTGGCGAGCGCGTTGGCTTGGCTGGACTTGCCGGAGCCTTCTCCGCCCTCAAGTGTGACCAGGGTGCCGCGGTGGAGTCGCGGGGACACCGTCAGTCCATCTCGCCGGGAAGGATGCGCACCTGCCGGTAGGGGTCCTTGCCCATGCTGCGGGACGAAAGATTGTAGCGCTGAGCCAGCATGTGCTGCAGCCGCCGGATGTAGGCGTTCTGCGGGGTGAGGTCGATGGCGTCGTCTCCGGTCATCACCTGGCCGATCGCCTCCTCCGCCTCTCGCAGGGCGGCCACGACAGGGTCGCCGGCCTTCTCGGTGCGCATTGAGAGTAGGCAGTGCTCAAGCTGGAAGACAGTGTTGCTCTTGACGACGTAGATGGGGACACTGCGATCCTCGGCGTCGCGGAGGGTCTGGGGCTTGCGCCGGTGGTAGGAGCGCAGCGTAATCAGTGCGTCGGCGTCGTCAAGGCTGTCCACGACCGTACCCGCGAAACCGGTCTGGCGCAGCGCCTGACCCAGGCGCTGGCGCGACACGCCGAAGGGGAAGATGCGGCGCTCACGGCTGGCGGTGGTGCCGATAGCGGTAACCGTTGCCGGAGAGCCACGCCGTTCCAGAGAGCGCTGTCCTCCTGATGGGGAGCTCGCGGTCTTGACGTTGCCCTCCGCGTCCAGGTCGCGGATCTCCGCGGGAACTACGTAGCCACGTAGGACGGCATCTACCACCTCGGCAACATCTCGATGGACGGCCACGCGGGAAAAGGACTGAATCTCTACCAGGGTACCGAAGGTGGGTGGGGCGCGCCGCTCCAGGATCGCCTTCCGGGTTCGGCGGCGCCGAGCCTCCTCATCGCTCAGAGTCACAGATTGGATTCCTCCGACGAGGTCGGATAGGGTTGGGTTCATGATGAGGTTCTCAAGGGTGTTGCCGTGGGCGGTGGCGATGAGTTGGACGCCGCGCTCGGCGATGGTACGGGCGGCGGAGGCCTCTAGGTCAGTGCCGATCTCATCAATGATGATGACCTCCGGCA
>CAZYOV010000301.1:1193-1609 GCA_964649215.1 uncultured Dehalococcoidia bacterium | reverse complement strand
CAACTGTCCATCCTGGCCCAACTCGGACCAGTCGCTGCCGCTCTGGGTAGTCCCACCCGATGACTTGGATTGCGATGGCTGGAGCACAGGCGACGAGAACTTCATCGGCACCGACCCGAACTTGGCCTGCGGCGTGCTAGCTTGGCCGCCGGACTTCAACGACGACCAGACGGTGGATATCTTCGATGTGAACGTCCTCAAACCGGCCTTCTTCAGCTCGGCCCCCGGACCGCCTTACCAGACCCGCCTGGATCTGAAACCCGACAACATTATCGACATCTTCGACGTCAACCAGCTGAAGCCCTACTTCTTCCTCAGCTGCACGCCGTAGGGCGCAAGCATATGGCGGCCCTGTCTCGTATCGTATGATGGAGTCAAGCTGGCATAGGTGCCCGTAGGGCAGGCAGGGGCCGTAT
>CAZYOV010000301.1:0-1183 GCA_964649215.1 uncultured Dehalococcoidia bacterium | reverse complement strand
CTGATCTCTGACACGCACATCCCCACGGCCAGCCCCGATCTGTGGCCGCAGGTGTACGATGCCCTGCGCGGCGTAGACCTGATCATGCACGCCGGCGACCTGCACGATACTATCGTCCTGGATTGGCTGGAGGAGCTGGCGCCGGTGATGGCGGTGAGCGGCAACGGGGACTACGGCGGCTGGCAACGGACGGAGCCGCCCACGGACCCGCGGCTGAGGGAGTCGCGGGTGCTGACGCTAGACGGTGCTCAGGGGCAGCCGCTGCGCATTGGGTTGGTGCATGACTTCCCGTTGCCGGAGGCGCCGCCGCAGCGGACGCTGGAGGGGCTTATGCAGCACTTCTTCGGCGGGCCGGTCAGCGTTATCGTGCGGGGCAGCACGCATGCGGCGGAGATCACAACGGTGAAGGGCGTGCTGATCGTCAACCCCGGCAGCCCCACGTTCCCCAATCACCGCAGCCTCTGCCTGGGTACCGTCGGTTACCTGGAGATCGAAGACGGGCGCGCGAAACCTTCCATTCTCCAGCTAACCTAGGGAACATTATCGGTCTCGCGTCCGTCTAAAGGGAAAGACTCTGACACGGAGGTGAACCATGAGGAAGCGGATCGGTTTGATTGCGGTGGCGATGGTCATGATGGCGGTGCTTGTTGCCGCCTGCGGCGGCGAGCAGTTTTCGAATGACGGTGGCTTTGAAGCCCCAGGGGAGCCAGATATCGGAGATGCGCTGATAGATGGAGACGCGCCTGCGTTCGCCGACGATGAGAGCAGGGATTTTGACGCGTTGGTTGGGGACGCGTCGGCTACGGTCGCTGGTGGCCCGAGCACCGGCACCGAAGGTGGGGGCTTGTCTCTGCCGCAGCAGCTGGATCGAAAGATCATCCGTACGGCGACGCTGGAGCTGGAGGTTGAGGCCGTGGGCGCGGCGGTGCAGGAAGTAGAGAGCATCGCCGTGGCGGCCGGCGGCTTCGTTTCACGGTCGAGCGTGTTTATCGAGGAACCCTCCGAGTTGGAGGAAGAGGATGGTTTCGAGCCTCGGCGGACGCAGACGGCGACGGTGACGATTCGAGTGCCGGCGGAGGTCTACGCGAGTGTGATGAGCCAGCTCAGGGGGATCGCTGAGGAGGTGAGGTCGGAGATCAGTGAGGCCTCTGAGGTGACGGAGGAGTACACGGACCTACAGGCG
>CAZYOV010000300.1:0-1615 GCA_964649215.1 uncultured Dehalococcoidia bacterium | reverse complement strand
CCTGGAAGCAGGGCATTTGTTGCTTCAGCACCGTAGTGCCTCGTCATCACGCCTCAGCCTTGATTTTCCGGATTTGCCTGGAAAACCAGCCTACACGCTTAAACCGGGACAACCGTCGCCCGGCCAACATAGCCTTCTCCGTCCCCCCTTCGCAGTAACACCAAGTACAGGAATATTAACCTGTTTCCCATCGACTACGCCTTTCGGCCTCGCCTTAGGGGTCGACTCACCCTGCCCCGATTAACGTTGGACAGGAACCCTTGGTCTTCCGGCGAGCGGGCTTTTCACCCGCTTTATCGTTACTTATGTCAGCATTCGCACTTCTGATACCTCCAGCATGCCTCACAGCACACCTTCACAGGCTTACAGAACGCTCCCCTACCCAACAACGCATAAGCGTCGCTGCCGCAGCTTCGGTGCATGGTTTAGCCCCGTTACATCTTCCGCGCAGGCCGACTCGACCAGTGAGCTATTACGCTTTCTTTAAATGATGGCTGCTTCTAAGCCAACATCCTGGCTGTCTGGGCCTTCCCACATCGTTTCCCACTTAACCATGACTTTGGGACCTTAGCTGGCGGTCTGGGTTGTTTCCCTCTTCACGACGGACGTTAGCACCCGCCGTGTGTCTCCCGTGATAACATTCTCCGGTATTCGCAGTTTGCATCGGGTTGGTAAGTCGGGATGACCCCCTTGCCGAAACAGTGCTCTACCCCCGGAGATGAATTCACGAGGCGCTACCTAAATAGCTTTCGGGGAGAACCAGCTATCTCCCGGTTTGATTGGCCTTTCACCCCCAGCCACAAGTCATCCGCTAATTTTTCAACATTAGTCGGTTCGGTCCTCCAGTTAGTGTTACCCAACCTTCAACCTGCCCATGGCTAGATCACCGGGTTTCGGGTCTATACCCTGCAACTTAACGCCCAGTTAAGACTCGGTTTCCCTTCGGCTCCCCTATTCGGTTAACCTTGCTACAGAATATAAGTCGCTGACCCATTATACAAAAGGTACGCAGTCACACGCCTAAGCGTGCTCCCACTGCTTGTACGTACACGGTTTCAGGTTCTTTTTCACTCCCCTCGCCGGGGTTCTTTTCGCCTTTCCCTCACGGTACTGGTTCACTATCGGTCAGTCAGGAGTATTTAGCCTTGGAGGATGGTCCCCCCATATTCAGACAGGATACCACGTGTCCCGCCCTACTCATCGAGCTCACAGCATGTGCATTTTTGTGTACGGGGCTGTCACCCTGTATCGCGCGCCTTTCCAGACGCTTCCACTAACACACACACTGATTCAGGCTCTGGGCTGCTCCCCGTTCGCTCGCCGCTACTGGGGGAATCTCGGTTGATTTCTTTTCCTCGGGGTACTTAGATGTTTCAGTTCCCCCGGTTCGCCTCATTAACCTATGGATTCAGTTAATGATAGTGTGTCGAAACACACTGGGTTTCCCCATTCGGAAATCGCCGGTTATAACGGTTCATATCACCTTACCGACGCTTATCGCAGATTAGCACGTCCTTCATCGCCTCTGACTGCCAGGGCATCCACCGTGTACGCTTAGTCGCTTAACCTCACAACCCGAAGATGTTTCACTTCAGAGTTGCGAAAATTTGAGAGA
>CAZYOV010000299.1:0-1618 GCA_964649215.1 uncultured Dehalococcoidia bacterium | reverse complement strand
CCTTGGTGATCCGCCCCTCCTCGACGGCTGAAAGATAGGGGTGGGCAAAGAGCTTATCCTCCACCGCCTTCAGTTGCGCTCGCGCATCCCCAATCAGTTCACGGGCGTCGGCCACGAGCCACCTCCTCTATTGGGGCCACGTCTCTCGCTGGTAGGCTTGAGCTGACCGAGGAACAGGTGACTGGAAGATCGCCTCCCATGGGTGTCGCCGTAGCCCTCGGGCTGTCAGAAAATCGCTCGACCATATGCCTAGATCTACGGTACTTGGCCCTGTCCGGGCTCCTCGGGAATCACCAGGGCGATGCTGGCGGTGAAGCCGTGCAAGAAGTTCTGCTCCGCCACGAGCCTGCCTCAGGCGTGGGTGACTGTTCATCGGCTCCGGCGGCCGAATTCAATCTGCGTCCGGAGGACGCTCACGCACTATAGTGCCTACGCCGCGCATGCGGGCCACCAGATAAATGTCGTGCTCCTTATACGCGTCCTGCACCATGTGAATGACGAAGCCCCAGATGTCATTGATCTCCTCTCTATCGTCCGTCCCCGGTGTGATCCAGAGGTAGGCATCCTCGTGCTCCTCCCTAGACGTCTCGAAGTCAAGACGCAAGGCCACTCCTGGGAATTCGCGGGAAATGTCCTCTATGATCGCTTGGGCAACCCGTTCGACGTCCTGGTGTTCGGCCACGGCTATGGCTTGGGAGCGCGCGAGCTTCCGCCCGCCTACACACCCTCACTCTTGCTCGCTAGAAGCTCCACCTCGTTGCCGTCCGGATCATCTAAGTACATCCCCTTCACGTCCAGGAAGGGATGCTCGCCGAAGCGCACCTCGAGGCCGAGGCTTCGCAGACGGTCGCTCTCAGCGTCGAATTCCTCCGGCGCAACTTCAATCCCGATGTGATGCAGCGGCCGCTGTGTGCGCTCACCAGGAAAGGCGGGAGCGCCTTGGGGCAGCGGCACCAGCACAATCTGCTGGGGCACTCTGTCCGCTGGTTGCCCGGCTTGAAGAAAGACCGCCCCCCTGAAGTCCGGTGGGGACATCACGGTCAACCCCAGAAGATCGCGGTAAAAGTGCAGCGACTCTTCCATGTTATGGACCCAGATCACAATCTCTGTGAGGCCCCTGATCTCTGGCATGACGTTGCCTCCGTTCGAACTATTCTTGCCGCGTCATGGTAGCAGGCGGGCATCGCAACGGGAGAAAGAAATTCGGAGGGGGCTAAGGCCTACGCCTCGTCCTCGTCCAGGTTCAGGAACTCCCGCATTGCTGTCCGCAGCTGCTGCCTATGGGCCGGGTTCCCCAGCACCAGTCCGTAGTGGTTGACCAGCTGCGCCGAGTTGTCACGCCACTCCTGCCAGCAGTCACGGCACACGTTCTCCTGGACCTTATGCCCGATAGGCCCGCCCAGCGGCGGCTGCTCAAGCCCCTCCCGCTGTTGCTCGCACCTCGCGCACACGACGTTAGTCGCCACGGCTGTCCTCCTCCAACGACCCATTATCGCACCGCCGTCACGGTGAACATAGCCTCTTCGGCAGTAGATAGTCACCGGCTTGCGAGCGATGCATCAGTGTTCAGGTAACAAATGTTGTACGGCTCAGGCGCACACTAAGCAGACTTAGTGTA
>CAZYOV010000298.1:0-1627 GCA_964649215.1 uncultured Dehalococcoidia bacterium | reverse complement strand
GAGACCTCATCGAGTGCGGCGTGTACACCAACCCCGTCATCTTCCCCGCCGTGGCTATGGGCAAAGCCCTGCTGCGAACCAGCTGCATGGCCACCCACAAGGACGAACAGATAGAGTTCGTCCTTGAGCAGTTTCAGACCTTGGGACGCAAGCACGGCCTCCTACCCTAGAGGAGTCCAATCATGTCGGTGACTGTGACGCCGGTTTCCGGCCGCCGTGACCTGAACGCCTTCATCAAGCTGCCCTTCCGCCTCTACCGGGAAGACCCCAGCTGGGTGCCCCCGCTCCTCTATCTGGAACGCAAGCGGTTCAACGCTAAGACCAACCCCTTCCTCCAGCACGCAGACGCCCAGCTCTTCCTCGCCCACCGTAACGGCCAGGTAGTCGGGCGCATCTCGGCCCAGGTGGACCACGAGCACAACCGGTTCCACGAGGAGCGCACCGGCTTCTTCGGCTTTTTCGAGTCAGAGGACGAGGCGGAGACGGCTCGGGCGCTGTTTGAAGCGGCTGAGGACTGGCTCCGACAGCATGGCATGGAGGCGATCCGCGGGCCCCTAAGCTTCTCCATCAACCAGGAGGTAGGGCTCCTGATTGATGGCTTCGACACGCCGCCCATGATCATGATGCCCTACTCGCGGCCATACTACGGGCGACTCATCGAAGGCGCGGGCTTCCAGAAAGCCAAGGACCTCTACTCCTGGCGATACGATACAGCGATCGTACCCCAAAAGGCGCGCCGCGCCGTGGAGGAGCTCCGCCAGCGACCGGACATCAACATTCGCAAAGGGAACATCAAACGCTTCAATGAAGAGATCGCCACCATACTAGAAGTCTTCAACTCCACCTGGAGCGGGAACTGGGGGTTCGTCCCCGTGACGCCCGCCGAGGCGCACCACCTCGCACAGGAGCTGCGCCCGATCGTCGATACCAGCCTGATTGCGATCGTGGAGGTGGACGGGGAAACCGCGGGCGTCATCCTCGCCGTACCCAACATCAACGAGGCGATCCGTGACCTGAACGGCCACCTCTTCCCCTTCGGCTGGGCCAAGCTGCTGTGGCGGCTGAAAGTTCGCGGCCTCAAGACCGGACGCCTGATGATCCTGGGCGTCAGGAAGGAATACCGCACCCGCAAATACCTGGCCATGGCCTATCTCCTCTGTGACCAGGTCTACCGTGCCGCCCGCGATGGCGGCTACCACTCGGCTGAGTTCTCCTGGACGCTGGAGGACAACAACGCCGTGAACACGATCATCCGCAACGTCGGCTGCCACCTGGACAAGACCTACCGCCTCTACGAAAAACCTCTTACATCATGAAATTCCTCGTCACCGGCGCCACCGGCTTCCTCGGCTCCCACATCGCCGAGCAGCTCGCCCGCGAAGGCCACACCGTCCGCGTTCTGGCACGACGAACGAGCGACCGCTCTTTCCTCCGCGGCATAGAGATCGAGGAAGCGTTGGGGGACATCACCCAGCCGGACACTCTCACAGCCGCGGTCGCGGGCGTCGACGCCGTCGTCCACGCCGCCGGTCTGGTGAAGGCGCGTTCCGCCGCCGAGTTCAACACGGTGAACGCGGAGGGCACCGCCAACCTTCTCTCCGCCCTGGCGTCCGCCGAAACCACCCCC
>CAZYOV010000297.1:0-1642 GCA_964649215.1 uncultured Dehalococcoidia bacterium | reverse complement strand
ATAGAAGTCTGAGCGATGGTGCGCCTGGGCTGGGCGGGTGTCCACGGGGCTAAGCAGGCGTCGGCACTGACGCCAGGAACTTCACGATCGCCCCCGCCGACTCGACAGGCTTTTCCCAGAAGAACTGATGGCCCGCCCCCGGGACGAATTCCGCCTGAGCGCCGCGGATGCGCTCTCGTAGCACCCCCGCGTTCTCCGCCGGTATGATGATGTCTTTATCGCCGTGGATGATAAGCGTGGGCGCTTCGATCTGGGGCAGCCGCTCGTAACTGTCGAAGGAAGCGATGGCTCCGAACTGCCTGCCGAACGCCTGTGAGGATGTGCTCATGTGCAGGTCGATCATCTCGTCCATGAACTCGCGACCAGACTCCCCGAATTCTGGCGAGACCAGCGCCGACATGAACAGGCGAACGCGCTCGTCAGGCGGCAGGTTCAGATCTGTGCCCTCCCTCTTGCTCCCATTTCGTCATGGGAACGGTTAGGAGCCGTTAGCAATTAATCGCCGCCCGCGGCGGAAGCCTACCTAATACGGTATCGCCTCTTGGTGCGGCTTTTCTGATACACGTCCCAGAGCCAGAGGGCCACGAACATACCAGCCAGCCCACCAAAGAGTATCGGAAGTCCAACGACTTTGGGTAGGGCGCAGTCGCCCTGACAAGTCATGATCGCAGCGCCAAGAAGGACGAGTAGCGCTATCACGAGCCAGCAGGCGACCACTGCTATCAGGAGGGAAAAGCTTCGCATGGCCCCACCTGATGGCATTGTGCTCCTAAGGCCGGAGGGCTGTCAAACGAGGTTGCGGACTAGTGGTATAATCACGCCTCTCGGCATTTCACAAGCAGGCGGGTTACACGGTTGGTTGTAAACGCTAGAAGAAGAACTAGCGGAATGCGGTCACGCTGCTTACTAGACGCCTTCTACCAAGACCAGGATTTGACGCCATCCTTGATGGATCCGCCCGGTTGTGCGTGATCACGATGAACTGCGTCTTCTTCGACAGCTCCTGCAACGCCGACACGAACCGCCCCACGTTCGCCTCGTCCAGCATCGCGTCCACCTCGTCCAGTACGCAGAACGGCGATCCCCCACGTACTCGTGGCCCATCACCCAGCCGGTGTGGGGTATAGGGATGCGCCCGTTGTAGAAGTGGATATCGGAGCCGCAGATGGCGCTGGACGTGACCTTAATGACCACGTCGCCGGGCTGCTGGACGGCCGCGTCCGGCACGCCCTTCACCTCGACTTTAAAGCGGCCTTCGAACGTGACAGCTCTCATGGAGGGCGGGAGCGACTTACCGAAGGTCAGGCTTAAGCCTGACCTTCCGCCTTTACGTCTTTCGGCGTGATGCGCTCGACGAAGATGTCCATGACGCCACCGCAGATCTTGTCCTCCCCGTCCGTGGGGGTGGTCAGGTCCACCTGCATCAGACGGGGACGGCCGTCGCGGTGCGCCTCCATCGCCTCCGACCACACCTCCGCCTCGCCGCCCTCGCGATTGGCGATCATGGCCGATTGTTCTCCCACCTACTTCGTCTAGGTTTTCCGACTAACCCACGCCGCAGCCCATCTTGCGGTCCGCGGCGGAGTTGGCCGCGTCCATGAAGCAGCTGGGCGTTCCTCGAGAAGGAGCTCCTCTAGCCTAT
>CAZYOV010000296.1:983-1654 GCA_964649215.1 uncultured Dehalococcoidia bacterium | reverse complement strand
CTATCGGGCCTGTCAACTGCTTCCTTACCACCAGATCTTTCCCTCCACCACCTCAGGCGTAAGCTGCTCGTGATCCTTTGTCCAGAGGCTGGTGGAGAGGTACTTCCAGCCGCCGTCCGCCAGGAGGGCGACGATGTCGCCGCCGTCCATCAGGAGGGCCATCGAATCAATACCGTGAGGATGCTTAGGATATTCGTCACTAGGAAAACCACGAGCGCGAATAGTGAACCCGCGAGGAGCACGGACGTAACGAACCAAACGGCTATTTGTCGCCCCGCGACCCGAATCTGCGCCGACGAGAACTTTCTGGAGATGCGGAGTATGGTGATCCACCTCTTGCCTGCACGAATGCCCTCCTCAGTGGGTCGGATTCCCTGAACCGGAAAATCTGGCCGACGGCGGTTCCGACGTACCAAGCCCTTGCGTTCGAGGTCAGCTGCGGCGTCCAAGAACTCAACCGGCAGGCTAGCGTTGTTGACCTCAATGCCCATGCGATTAGCAAGCTTGTGCTCGTATATGCCCCCTGTCTCTTCGTCCAAATAGTTATCAGATCGTATGCCGTGCTGAAGATGATAATCTACCAGTTCAGCCAGCAACCGAATCTGGAGAAGGAAGGACCTCACGCTCTCCTCTTTACCACCATATCTTCCCCTCCACGCCCTCAGACTTGA
>CAZYOV010000296.1:0-973 GCA_964649215.1 uncultured Dehalococcoidia bacterium | reverse complement strand
GCCCGCGAAGATGCCTTCGTTCTCCATCAGCTCCTTAACCGCCGCGAAGGATGAGCGGGAGTCCACAACGATGCGGCCATCCAGGACTGACTCGTCGAGGATGGGTGGGATGAACCCGTCCTCAAGGCTACGCAGACCCTGGACCAGGTCGCCCGGATGGGGGACGGCCGCCACGATCTTGACGTCCGGGTTGTTCTCCTTCAGGCGACGGCCGACGCCGGTGAGGGTGCCGCCGGTACCCAGGCCAGACACGAAGGCGCTTACCTGGGGAAGATCGCGCAGGATCTCCAGGCCGGTAGTCTCGTAATGAGCGCGGGGGTTGGCCTCGTTGCCGTACTGGTAGGGCATGTAGTAGCGGCCTGGCTCCTCGTCGACCATACCCTGGGCCTTGAATATGGCGTCGTTGGTGCTGCGTGCCCCTTCGGCGTACACCACGTCGGCGCCGAACGCCCGCAGCAGCTGCTCTCGCTCCGGCGTGACGATATCCGGCAGCACGCAGAGGAGGCGATAGCCCTTAACGCGCGCCACCATCGCCAGGCTGATGCCGGTGTTGCCGCTGGTAGGCTCCAGGATCGTCTTGTCCGGCGTCAGCTCGCCGCTCTCTTCGGCGGCGTTGATCATGTAGAGGGCGATGCGGTCCTTGAGGGAGCCGGTGGGGTTCTGCCCCTCCAGCTTGGCGTAGATGTTGACGCCGGTCTTTGGGCTGGAGCGCCCCAGCCGCACGAGGGGTGTATCGCCGATGGCGTCTAGGATAGTCTGGGAAAGCATGGTTATGGTGCGGCCGACGGAAGCGGTGAAGCGAGAAATGTGCACAGCCGCACAAGTCAGTATAGCGGATTGGGGGTAGGTGGTCACCGGATCGCTCTCGGCTTCGGAGTCCCCCTTGAGTGCGATTCGCGATATAATGCGCTCCGCTTGCCAGGCACGGAGCGAATGATGATCAAGACGACACGACCACAACCAATAACGATCG
>CAZYOV010000295.1:0-1668 GCA_964649215.1 uncultured Dehalococcoidia bacterium | reverse complement strand
GCGGGGACGCGGACATCCTCGAACGTCATACTGCCGCAGTCGCCGCCCTGATGGCCCATCACCGGCAGCACACCGTCGAAGGTGTAGCCCGGAGCGCTGGTCTCGACGAAGAAGGCGGAGATACCGCCCTTGTGCTGCGCCACCAGCTCCTCGTTGGTGATAGCGAAGATAATTGCGTAATCAGAGTAGGGGGCGTTGGTGATCCACTGCTTGGAGCCGTTGATTATCCAGTCGTCGCCGTCGCGGCGGGCGCGAGTCTTGATGCCCCACACGTCGGAGCCGGCCTCGGACTCGCTAAGTCCGAAGCAGACCATCTTCTCGCCCTTGGCGATGGCAGGAATGAACTCCTCGCGTACGGAGGGGCTAACGCCCATCAGCATGTGTGAGGGGCCATCCACGAACGACGCCAGGACGGGCTGGGTGAGGCACCCCTTGGCCCAGGTGATCAGGGGCCGGCCGGGGCCGTAGCGTCGGTACAACGCTTCCTCTAGGAACACCATTACGCGAATGGCGATACCGCCTCCACCCAACGATTCCGGGGCGAACATCCCGTAATAGCCGGCCTCCGCCGACTTCATCCGCACCTGCTTTCGGGCGTCCAGCATCTCGTCGCAGATGCGCCCGTCTTCGGTGAAGAACTTGCGCTCATCGGTGAGGGTCGCCTTGTGCTCAGCCTCCAGCGGGAGTGCCACCGCGTCCACAAGCTGGTGCAGGCCGGAGACCGACCCCTTTACTATGTCGCGAATGTCCTCCGGTATACCTACGTCGTTCGCCATTCTGATCCTCCTATCGGGTCCGCACAGGCGAGATTAGTATACCGCAGCCGCTGGTTGAGCGCCCGCTAAGTTTGTATCACCGCCAGCGCCTCCGCCAGGTCTATATCGCCCGTATACAGGGCGCGTCCGACGATGGCGCCTTCCACCCCGCTCTCCGCCAGGCGGCGGAGGTGGTCGATCGTGGAGACGCCCCCGGAGTACGTGATCTGGAGATCGGAGGCTGAGAGCCGTGGGTCAGAGAGAAGCGCTTCCAGAGCGGCGAAATTCGGTTCCGTGAGGGTGCCGTCGCGGAGCGTATCGGTGTAGATCACGCGCGGCACGCCCAGCTCGGCGATCTGACGGACGAGCTCCCGAGCCTCTATCCCTGAGGCGTAGCGCCAGCCCTCCGTGACCACAATCCCATCGCGCGCGTCCACACCGACGACGATTCGTCCCGGAAAGCGAGCGTGGGCGCTTGCCAGCAGCGCTTGGTCCTTCACGGCGACAGTACCCAGCACCACCCGCTGCACCCCAGCCTCCAGGTACCCTCCAATGGTCTCCAACTCGCGGAGGCCGCCGCCCAGTTGAACGGGCACGTCTACCGCCGCGACGATGCGCTCCACGGAAGCGGCGTTTACCGCTCGGCCCTCCCGCGCACCGTCCAGATCCACGACGTGCAGCCGCTTTGCGCCAGCATCGCGCCAGCGGCGGGCTGCCCCCGCCGGATCGTCAGCGAACACCGTCTCACGGTCGTAGTCGCCCTGCACCAGCCGTACGCAGCGGCCACCGCGTATGTCGATAGCTGGAATGATCTCCATCTTGCCTCTCAAGCTTGCGGAGGGCTCTCAGCAGGCCGCCGCGCCGGCCGCTATGCGCAGGAAGTTCTCGTACATGCGCAGCCCCATGTCGCCGC
>CAZYOV010000294.1:0-1670 GCA_964649215.1 uncultured Dehalococcoidia bacterium | reverse complement strand
GATTATCTGGCGGCCGCGCTCGGCGATATTGATGGCCGGCGGGCCCGGGTGGGGAAAGCCGTAGAGGTCCGCTATGACTGGCAGGCCGGCGGTGACGAGGTCCTGGATGTGCTGGGCCCAGGCCTCTTCGCCCGGGAAGTAGGTAAGGCTGACGTCGACGCCTTCCAGTGGGGTTGATATGGGGGTGGTGACTTCGGCGTCGGGACGGCTGACTTCGGCGAAGGCGGCCAGATGGAGTTGGTCAGCGGAGGATGTCTGGCAGGTGAAGACAGGGCCCGAGCCAATGCAGTCCGCTGGCTCCAGGGTGACTTCCCAAGCTGCGTCGGCGGGGGTGAGGATGGAGACGGTTGACTGGGCGCCGAAGGTGATGGCGGGAAGGAAGACGTAGAAGGGGGTGATCAGGAGGGAGTCCTCGCGGGCGGAGGTCAGGTCGTAGTCTAGAGAGAAGGAGTAGGTATCGTTGAAGAATAGCCTACGGTCGAAGGAGACGGTGGCGGTAACGAGGGGACCATCGCTGGAAGGGTCGAGGGAGATGGGTAGAGTGGTGGGGCCGGAGCGGGCGCTGAGGCTGGAGGAACCGCGGAGGATGGGGAGAGTGAGGGAGTCATAGAAGAAGATGGTGCCGGACTCCCGTTCCACGGTCTCAGGGTCGTTGTTATTTACGCTTACCTGCCAGGAGATGTGAACGGGGCCGGAATCAGGGCGAATGTCGTAGGAGATGTCTGAGGTGATGATGAGAGGCTGATTGGCCTGGGAGGGATGGGGCGAGAGGGACAGAGTGAGGAGGGCCAGCGCGATGGCTAAGGCGAGGAAGGGGAGGCGGCGGAGCCGGGTCATGAGTCAGAGTGGGTCTGGTCGTCCTCGGCTGGCTGGGGTTCGACGAGGGCCTGGAGGGCTTCCAGCGCGCTGCCAAGCCCCTGACGCTGGTAGGATGGCCAGACGAAACGGGCCGCGAACCAGCCGCGGAGGCCGTGGCTGGCGACGGTGGCGAACAGAGTTACGTCCGTGTGGCCATCGTTCGCGGGCCGGAGGAGGAAGGCCTGCGACTCCAGCGTTAGCATGTAGCTTTTCTCCTTGTCCTCATACTCGTTGCGGACGGGGGCGAAGGAGATGTACTCCAGCGCAGCCCACTCGCTGATCTGGAAGTCGTGCGCCAGGCCGTCCTCGGTGTGGGCGCGGAAGGGGGTGCCAACGCCCTCCCGCTGGGAGGAGAGGTACTCGACGCGCTGCCAGGCCCCGTTCCAGCGATTGGCGTTCTCCAGGTCCGTGATGGCGGCCCAGACCTCGCGCACCGGCGCGGCGATGATGAGAGACTTGGATGTGGTAGGCATGGGCGCTATCTCACCGTGTCATGCTGAGCCGAGTGGGGTGGAAGGACGGCGGGGTGGAGGGCGTGAGCATCCGGCAGCAGTTGGTCTGCGAGAACCCCGGGAGTGCCCCGCCCCAGACTCTTCGCTGCGCTCAGAGTGACAGGAGAGTTGGGGGCGGCGATGATGCGGGACTCGGAGATGGTGGGCATGAGGTTTGGCTGTATCAGATAGGGATACGTCTGTTCTTGGCAGGCTGATTCTAGCACGGGGCGTGGTAGGGGGCGAGCTAGATCGCGCCGCTACCCCGCCTAGCGCACCACCAGATTGACCAGCTTGCCGGGGACGTAGATGATTTTCGCC
>CAZYOV010000293.1:0-1679 GCA_964649215.1 uncultured Dehalococcoidia bacterium | reverse complement strand
CCGGATCGTGATCGCCGGCGATTCAGCCGGCGGCGGCCTCACCGTCGCCACCCTCGTCTCCCTGCGCGACGCCGGACACCCGCTGCCCGGGGCGGCGGTCTGCCTCTCCCCCTGGGTCGACATGGAGGCCACCGGCGACTCGATGACCACGAGGGCCGAGGCCGACCCCATGATCACTCGCGAGGACGCCCTCGCGGGCGCGCAGGCCTACCTCAACGGCGCCGGCCCGCGCACGCCCCTCGCCTCCCCCATCCACGCGGACCTCTCCGGGTTGCCACCGCTTCTCATCCACGTCGGCACCGCGGAGGTGCTCCTCGACGACTCCACCCGCCTCGCCGAGCGCGCCGGGTCCGCCGGCGTCGACGTCACCCTGGAGCCCTGGGACGACATGATCCACGTCTTCCAGTTCTTCGCCTCCACGCTCCCCGAGGCCCAGCAGGCGATCGACCGCATCGGCAAGTTCGCCAGCCGGCACACCGGCGCGACGGCAGCGGTGCGGTAGCGCCGAAGCCGGGCGCTACCCTCCCCCCACCCTACACGAACCCCCCACGCACCTCCTTCGCGAACCGCTCCATCGCCGCCAGCGCCCCGTCGATACCCGCCATGATTGGCGGCTCGAACACCACATGCGCCACCCCCATCTTCTGGTACCGTCGCAGCATCTCGCTTATCTGCTCCACAGTCCCGATGAACGGCTCCACCTTCTCGTTCGCCGCCTCCGTGATGTTCAGCGGCCCCCGCACCGATAGCTCCAGCGCCTCCGCGTCCCGCCCCGCCTCCCGCGCCAGCGACTGCACTTTTCGCCAGCCCGCCGCCAGCTCCTCCGGCCCCAGCCGGTAGGCATGCCAGCCGTCGCCCAGCCGGGCGGCCCGCCGCAGCGAAGGCGGCTCGTGTCCGCCCACCCACACCGGCGGCGCCTGCGCCGGCCTCGGCTCGCAGCGGACGCCCTCCACCCGATAGAACTTCCCCTCGAACTTCGGGGCCTCCTGCGTCCACAGCGCCCGCAGCACCCCTATGTGCTCGTCGGTGCGGCGGCCACGCTCGTCCCAGGGCATCCCTAGCGCCTCCGCCTCCTCCCGCAACCAACCCGCGCCCACCCCCACGATCAGCCGGTCACCGGAGAGCACCGCCAGGTTGCCCAGCGCCTTGGCGTTCACCACCGGGTTGCGATACGGCAGCACCAGGATGCTCGTCCCCAGCCGAACCCGGCTCGTCACCCCCGCTACGAAAGTCAGAGTCGTTACCGGCTCCAGCCACGGCACAGTGGCCGGCAGGGGAAAATCGCCGCTCTCCGCGTACGGGTAGCGCGATTCCGCCCCCAGGGGGAAGACGATGTGATCGCTAACCCATACCGAATCGTATCCCATCTCCTCGACGCCGACGGCGAACCGACGCAGCGTGTCACCGTCGTGCCAGGGGCCGATGTGGGGTAGGTGTACGCCGAACTCCATACCGAACCCTCCTTCAGCTCAGATACCGCTCCAACCAGCCCAGGCACTTGGCCCAAGCGTCCTCGGCCGTCTCCTTCCGATAGCCCGGCCGAGATTCGACCATAAAGGCGTGACCGGCGCCGGAATAGGAGTGGAACTCGTGCGTCTTGCGCAGACGCGTGAGTTCGGCGTCGATCTTCGCCACGTCCGCCGGACTGGGGTTCGTGTCCTCCTCCCCGAACAGCCCCA
>CAZYOV010000292.1:0-1681 GCA_964649215.1 uncultured Dehalococcoidia bacterium | reverse complement strand
CAGGGATGAAGGCGCGCACCCGGGCCGGCACTCGATGGCGCTTCGCCAGCTCCAGGCCGGTGCGGACGTGATCGGAAACCATCTTCGCGCTGGAGGCGGGCGCGAGCTTGTCGTGCGGGTTCTCGCCCTGCATCTGGTTTTCAATATAGTACCCTGGCTTGGTCACCTTGCCGATGTCATGGAAGTAGCAGCCGACCCGCACCAGAAGCGAGTCTGCGCCCACCCGATCGGCCGCCCTCTCCCCCAGATTGCCGACGATGACGCTGTGGTGAAAGGTGCCCGACGCCTCCTCCTGAAGCCGCCGCAGCAGCGGATGGTTGAGCTGGGCCAGCTCCATGAGCTGCATACGAGTGGTGATGCCGAACATCAGGCCGAGGATAACGGTAGCACCGACGACGATCACGGCGGATAGGATACCGCCCAGGCCGGTGGCCACGATCATCCACACCGGGTCAGCCGCCGCACGGTCTCCTGACAACAGCCAGAAGGAGAGCAGAACGCTGAAGGAGACGAAGGTCACCGCGCCTCCCGCCGATAGGTAGCGGTTCATCCGCTCGGCGCGGTGAACGGCGAAGATGCCCACCAGCCCGCCGAGTAGGAACGCGGTCACCATCTGGAGAGCGTCCAGCGGCTGCCCTGCCAACGCCTCACGGGCGTCAGGCAGGTAGAAGCCGACGAAGGCGGTGAGGAGGGCGAGAAGCGCCGCCGCCGCCACCGCCAGGCCGCCGTCCAGCAGCGTAGCGATCAGCATGGGCAAGGCGGCCACCGGCAGCATGTACGAAAGGTACAAGCGTTCGTCGTCCGGCAGGGTGGTAGCGAGGAAGAACTTGGCGGCGGCCACCCAGACGACGACCAGCAGCGCCAGCATGAACAGCCGCAGCACGGTGTTCAGCTCCTTGGGCTGAAAAATGTAGAGGTAGAGGCCCAGGCCGCCTGCAGCCAGGAGGGAGATCATCACCGCCGCCGCTACGTCATCGCCACCGATCCCCCGGTCCGCGCTGCCGGGCACGCTAGGGGATATGACGAAGCTCAGGGCAACTCCCAAGCCCACCGCGAACAGAGTCGCTCGCAGAGGAGAGATCGTGTGTCTGGAATGCCTGCCTGTCATGTCTGCCCGTTCCTTTGAAGGAAGGCTCAAACTATGATAACAAACGTTGCTGCCGAGAAGAACGACGCATTGACACCGGCGTACGTTTCACGAGCCGCCCCTATTCAGGCTAGAGGGAGGCGAGCAGCTCCGTGACTACCTCGTTGATCTCACGCCCTTCAGCCCGTCCGGCCAGACGGCCGATGAGGACGGGCATCACCTTGCCCTTGTCGCGCGGGCCGCCGGCCCCCACCTCGGCGATCACCTCGCGCGCGGCCTCAGCTATCTCGTGGCGGCTCACCTGAGCGGGCAGGTAGGACTGGAGCACCTCCAGCTCAGCTCGCTCCTTCTCCACCAGGTCGCGACGGTCAGCCTTCTCGAACGCAGCGATGCTCTCCCGGCGTTGCTTCGCCTCCCTGCTGACAATGGTCAAAATATCCGCCTCGCTCAGGGCCGCGCCCCTCTCTATCTCGGCGTTCTTGATCGCCGAGGTGGTCATGCGGATAGCGATCTTACGGGATTCGTCCCGCTGGCGGATAGCGTCTTTCAGATCGTTCGCCAGCTGTTCTTTGAGGGACATCTGTTGGCAGGTAC
>CAZYOV010000291.1:0-1687 GCA_964649215.1 uncultured Dehalococcoidia bacterium | reverse complement strand
CCACCGTGATGACGTGGTTGTTGGTTACGATATGTCCCTCCTCATCGATGATGAAACCAGTACCCACCCCCCGCGTCGGCGTGACCTGTCCGAATACGTCCAGGGTGGCCGCCTCGCTGAGGATATGCACAACCGAGGGCGTCAGCTCCTCCACCACGTCCGGCGCGTACAGCGGATCCTTATTGTCGGCCGTATTGTCCACCTGCGGCGTAGGCGAGGCTATCGTAGCTGTCGCCGTAGCGCTGGACTCGCCCGAACCACCGCCGCAGGCGGCGGTGACTATCGCCAGCGAAAGAATGAACGCCGAAAGACTAACCGGTAAAGGACGAAACACAAAGACCTCCTCTTCACCTGCCCCAGTGTAATTAACGCTAGGTGCATGAGCCAGGTTTTGCCGTGTAGAATGAATCCTGAATCGGAAGCTCCCATCGGTAGCGAACAAATCTGGCAAGGCGCACGTGAACGTATCGTATAGTGACTCGGACTATAAGCAACTTGGTGACGAAGAGCTCATGCGGCGGCTCTTTCACAAGGACAAGCACGCATTTGAGGCGATATTCGACAGGTACGGTGATCTAGTGTACTCAACCGCTCTGCGGGTGCTGCGAGATGCTCACCTGGCACAGGACATTTCCCAGGAGATATTCGTCCGCCTGTGGCGGAAGCCCGAAAGCTACGTGGCGGAGCGCGGCCGCTTCCTCACTTGGCTGATCTCCGTGACCCGCAACCGCGCCGTGGACGAGATACGCTCCCGCGGCCGCCGCCTCCGTCACGAGACGGCCTCCCCTGAGGAGCAAGAACGGGAATTGCCGGCCGGAGAGGCTAACGACCCTGCGCTCAACGCCCAGCTGGCCGAGCAGGCCCGCATCGTCCGCGCCGCCCTGACGGAGCTCCCCCCGGAGCAGCGCCAGGTCATTGAGCTAGCATACTTCGGCGGGCTTACCCAGCAGGAGATATCTGACCGGCTGGACCAACCCCTGGGCACAGTCAAGACGCGCATCCGGCTGGGAATGCAGAAGCTGCGGGCGGCGCTGGCGCCCGAAATGAGGTCGGAGCGAATCTGATGGACTGCGAACAGGTAGGGCAGCTGCTGGACGCCTACGCCCTGGGCGCCGCCGAGGCCGAAGAGGCCGCCCGCTTGGAAGAGCACGTGGCCGACTGCGTGCGCTGCTGGTCATCCCTCAACGAAGCCCAGCAGGCAGCAGCCGCCATCGCCCTCTCCACCGCCTTTCAGCGCGCTCCCGTGTCACTCCGCAACCGCATCCTCGCTGAGACCGAACGAGGGGAGCGCCTCGGCGTACCGAAACTCATGCAGCTGGTGCGCAGGCTGTGGCCGGTCGGCGCCGGCATCGTAACCACCGCTGCCGTCGCCTCCCTCACCTTCGCGTTTTTCCTGCAGGCGGAGGTAGACGACCTGCGCGACGAGAACACCCAACTCGAGGCCCAGGTAGAGGACGCCGGCGAGATTCTGAATGAGCAGCGCCAGCTTATGGCGATTCTAGCCGCTCCCGATGTCCAGCAGGTCAGGCTCGACGCCACCGACCACACCTCTTCGGCCGGTGCAGTCTACCAGTGGAGCAACTCCGCCGGGACAGGCGCACTCCTCTGTAACAACCTGCCAGCCCTGCAAGTGGGACAGGAATACAAGGTATGGTTCCTGACCCAGGATCACAGCTATGAAGCCGGC
>CAZYOV010000290.1:0-1695 GCA_964649215.1 uncultured Dehalococcoidia bacterium | reverse complement strand
CGGCGAGAGCGAGCGGAACCGCAACAGCGAAGGGAGGAGATGCAGCGGCGGCGGCAGCGCCCCGCTCTGCAGCACGCTCTCTCCCCACACCTTATCGATTACCCGCACCCGCATCCGCTTCTGAAGGTACGCCTTCTGCCATACACCCAGCCGCTTTAGGAGCCCGATGTATTCCGTGCAGCAGCCCATGAACACGTGCTGGCCGTTGTCCACTTCCACGCCGGACCGCTTATCAACGTAGGAGTAGGCGCGTCCGCCCAGGAAGGGCCGCTTCTCCACCAGCGTCACCTTGAGCCCGGCGTCGGCCAGTTCGCAGGCGGCGGTGATACCGGCCAGGCCGCCACCGGCCACGATAACGGACGGCCTCTCGCTCACGGCACCAGGCTCCTCACCAGCTCGCGGCCGGCCAGCGCCAGCTTCTGGCCAGTGCTCAGGCTCAGCCGCCGTCTCAGCACCGTCTCCGGCGCCCGCTCGATATCGTCCAGGATCGTGCTGTATATACCCGCCATGACCCCCACGCACGCTCTGGCCCGCCGCGGCAGGTAAGGGAACAGCCGCCGCCCGCTCTCGTAGTACTCCCGCGCCCTCTTCACCTGGAACGACATTAGCCGGCGGAAGCTGTCAGTTGCTGCGCCCGCCCGCAGATCGTCCTCCGTGCAGCCGAAGCGGGCCAGTTCGTCCTGGGGCAGATAGATGCGGTCCCGCTGCAAGTCCTCCTGGACGTCGCGCAGTATGTTGGTGAGTTGGAGGGCGATGCCCAGGTCCGCCGCACGCTCGCGCGCCTGCCTGTCACCGCGATAGCCGAAGACCTCGATGGTGATCAGCCCCACGATGGAGGCCACCATATAGCAATAGCGCTTCAGCTCCTCGAAGCCAGCGTATCGCCGCACCGTCAGGTCAGTCTCCACGCCCTCGATGAGACGGTAGAAATATTCATGCGGGATGCGGTAACGGTCGATGGCGTCCCTAAGAGCCAGGAAAACCGGGCCCCGGGGACGCCCCTCCAGACACCGGTCCAACGACTCGCGGTAGGCGGCGAGCCTGAGCGACGCCTCCTGGGGCGGCAGGCCGGCGTCCACGATGTCGTCGCACTCACGGGCGAAGGCGTAGGCTGCATATATGGCGCGCCGCTGCCGGGCCGGCAGCAGCATGAATCCGTAGTAGAAGTTCTTCGCCTCCCGCTTGGTGAGGGCCTGACAGTGGTCGTAGGCGACAGTCAGCTTGTCCTTCACTTCGTCTCCCTCACCGATATCGGGAGGGGCAGGAGCCCCCGCAGCGCCAGCAACGCCTTCCGCGCCCGGGACAGCTTCGGACGCCTGTTCAGTACGTCGTATCCGACGTCCTCGATGGCGTCGAGCACCGCCAGCCCTCCCAGGCTGAACAGCCGCAGGTCAAGCCTGAGGCGGCCGCGCACCCGGGGTATCAGCTCCAGACCGCTACGGAACAGCTCGCGCGTCCTTCGGACCTGGAACGTCATCAAGTCGCGGAGCCGTCCGTCGAAGCGGGCCGCCAGCAGGTCCTCTTCGCTGTAGTGGAAGCGTTCCATCTCCTCCAGAGGGATGTAGATGCGGTCCTTGCCCAGATCGCGGCGCACGTCCTGCCAGAAGTTCGTAAGCTGAAGCGCCGTGCAGGTCGAGTCCGAAAGCCGTTGCCGCTCTTCGTCTCGATACCCGAACAGGTACAGCACCAGGTGGC
>CAZYOV010000289.1:0-1700 GCA_964649215.1 uncultured Dehalococcoidia bacterium | reverse complement strand
TCGCTCGGTGGGCAGTACCATCGAGGGCGGCACCAGCGAGATCCAGCGCAACATCGTCGCCACCCGCGGCCTGGGCCTGCCTAAGACCTACTAAGGATCCAGTCCGAAGGGGAGGGCCAATGGACTTCCGTGACACGCCGGAAGATGCGGCCTTTCGCCGTGAGGTGAGGGCATTCCTGGACGCCGAGCTGGCCAAGGGCTTCGGCAGGGCCAGCGGTCCGGCCGCGGCGGCCGATGAAGACCGTCTGCGCGGCGGCGTCGACCGCTATGGCGTCTACCGGGACTGGATGAAGAAGCTGGCCCGCAAGGGCTGGATCGCCCCCGCCTGGCCCAAGGAGTACGGCGGCGCCGGGATGACGGTGATGCAGCAGTTCGTCTTCAACGAGGAGATGGCGCGGGCCCGCGCTCCCCGGCCCGGCGGCATCGGAGTTGGCTTCGCCGGCCCCACCATCATCACCTACGGCACTGAGGACCAGAAGAAGGAACACCTCCCACTCATCGTCTCCGGCGATGCTGTCTGGTGCCAGGGCTTCTCAGAGCCCGGCTCAGGCTCCGATCTCGCTTCGCTACAGACCCGGGCCGTACGCGACGGCGATGATTTCGTCATCAACGGACAGAAGATATGGACAAGCGGCGCCCAGTTCGCGCATCGCATGATCCTACTCGCGCGCACCGATCCGGATGCGCCCAAGCACAAGGGAATCTCATACTTCCTTCTGGATATGAAGTCGCCCGGCGTCACCGTGAGGCCGCTGGTGAACATGGCCAACAGCGCCGCCTTCAACGAGGTGTTCTTCGAGGACGTGAGGGTTCCCAAGAAGGACCTGCTGGGGGAGGAGAACCGCGGCTGGTACGTGGCCGCCACCACGCTGGATTTCGAGCGTTCGTCGATCGGCGCTGCTATCGCCCAGCAGACCCAGGTGGAGGATCTGATCCTGTTCGTGCGGGAGGGGGCCGGCGACGGCGTCACCGTTCACCCTACGGTCAAGCTGGAGCTGGCGGAGCGCTCCATCGAGGCGGAGACGGCGCGGCTCCTCTCGTATCGAGTGATCACGTTGCAGACCAAGGGGATGGTGCCTAACCACGAGGCCTCGGCCGCCAAGCTGTACTCCTCGGAGCTGAGCCAGCGCGTCGCCGCTACTGGCATGCGGTTGGTCGGCCTCTACGGGCTGCTGGACCGGGACAGGAAGGCGGAGGCGAAAGCGGCGGCGAACCGCTACGCGGCGCGTAGGGGGCGGCTGATACGCGCCTACGTGAACGCCGTTTCGTCGACCATCGCTGGCGGGACATCAGAGATACAGCGGAACATTATCGCCCAGCGGGGCCTCGGCCTGCCAAAGCCCTAGGCGGATTTGTGGATCAGGCTTCAGCCTGTCCCATACCATTCGAATTGCCCCGCACGACGCCTCGTGATACCGTAGGGCGCGAACCGCCCCCCGCCAGATTCTTCTCCGCCCTAGGCGGATCAGAATGACAGCTCGCTCGTAGGAGGAGCCCATGGTCAGCGTGAAAGACGTCTACGAGATCGGCGAGATGCCGCCTCTGGGTACCATTCCCAGGGAGATGTACGCCCAGGTGATCCGCCGGGAGCGCTTCGGGGAGCCGGCGAAGGCGTTCCAGACCGAGAAGGTGGACGTGCCCACCAACCTGAAGCCGGACGAGGCGCTGGTGTTCGTAATGGCGGCGGGGATCAACTACAA
>CAZYOV010000288.1:0-1712 GCA_964649215.1 uncultured Dehalococcoidia bacterium | reverse complement strand
ACCGTTTGCGAGGAGGCGCACTGCCCTAACATCGGCGAGTGCTGGGAGGCGGGCACCGCCACCTTCATGATCCTAGGCGATACCTGCACTCGGGCCTGCGGGTTCTGCGCGGTGACTTCAGGGCGGCCGCAGCCTCTGGATATGGGAGAGCCGTTGAGGGTGGCGCAGGCGGTGCAGCGGATGGGCCTGACCCACGCTGTGGTCACCTCGGTGAACAGAGATGATGAGCCGGACGGCGGCGCCGCCATCTTCGCCGCGACGATTCGATCGATCCGGCGTCTCTGTTCGGGGACCAGCGTGGAGGTGCTTATACCGGACTTTATGGGCAATTGGCAGGCGCTGGCGACGGTGATGGAGGAGAGGCCGGAGATTCTGAACCATAATACGGAGACGGTGCCGCGATTGTACCGCCGCGTGCGCCCCAAGGCCCGCTACGAGCGATCTCTGGAGCTGCTGCGTCGCGCCAAGGAGATGGAGCCCAAGGGCATCACCAAGACGGGTGTAATGGTGGGCTTGGGGGAGACGAAGCACGAGCTGCTCCTGGTCATGACTGACCTTGTTGACGTGGGCTGCGACGTGCTGACGATAGGCCAGTATCTGCGGCCCAGCACGAGGCACGCGCCGGTGGAGCGCTATTACCGCCCGGAGGAGTTTGAGGAGCTGGCGGAGGCGGGACGACGGCTTGGCTTCCGGCACGTGGAGGCGGGGCCGCTGGTGCGCTCCTCGTACCACGCGGAGCGCCAGGTGGCGGAGCTGGGTCAGCGTACGGTACCGGCGTAGGCCGGCCAGAGTCGAGCCCCTGCCGGCGCGAAGACCTGGCGGCCGGCCTACTCCACTTCGATCTTGATGCTGATGATGGCGTCGCCGGGGGGAGCGTTGGGATCGGTGTCTGGGTCGCGGGGGGTTAGGGACTCGACGACGTCCATCCCGTCCACGACCTCGCCGAAGACGGTGAAGAGGCCGTTGAGAGCGTCCTGGTACTGGTCGGTGTAGGTGATGAAGAACTGGCTGCCGCCGCTGTTGGGTGCGTTAGTGTGAGCCATACCAACGATGCCCCGCTTGAAGGGCACGTCGCTGAACTCGTCGGGGAGGGTGTAGCCGGGGCCGCCGGAGCCGGTGCCGGTGGGATCGCCGCCCTGAGCCACGAAATCGGGCTGGCTGGGTGTGTCTCTGATGACGCGGTGGAAGGTGACGCCATCGTAGTACCCTTCGCGGGCGAGGAAGACGAAGGAGTTTACGGTCTGGATGGCGAGGTCCGGTCTGAGCTGGATGCGAAAGGTGCCCTTCTCCGTCTCTATGATGGCGGTGTACTTCTTGTCTGGGTCTATGGTGAGCTCGGGTCGTTCGGCGTAAGTCATCGGTGTTGGCTCCAGGCTAGGTGATGCGGCGGGCGTCTGTTCATTCGGCTTGGACTCATCCTGTGTGGGAGGTGTGCCGGCACCGTCTCCATTGCCGTTGCAGGCGAGGGCGAGGACGGCGAGGAGTGTGGTCGCGCCGACGAGCGGCCAGATTCTCGGCATGAGGGTCTCCAGTTTGAAATAGGGGGGATTGTCGTCATTATGGCGTAGTGGGCCGCTTCTGTCAGCAGGAGGCCTGGGTTGAAGGCGGGCGCTGGGGCATCCTATCATGGAGTGGAGCCGGGATAGCTCAGTGGTAGAGCAGCGCTTTCGTAAAGCGCGGGTCGGGGGTTCGAGTCCCTCTCCCGGCTCCAG
>CAZYOV010000287.1:473-1739 GCA_964649215.1 uncultured Dehalococcoidia bacterium | reverse complement strand
CGGCTTCCTCTGGTTCGGCTGGACCCCGCCCCAGTTCGGCAGCGGCTATGTGCCCATCTACGATGATCCCTGGGTCAACATTCAGCAGTTCTTCTTCCCCTCGTTGGTCCTGGCTACCGCCATAGCCGCGGGCATCATGCGCCTCACCCGCTCATCTATGCTGGAGGTGTTGCGAAACGACTATATCCGCACCGCCTGGTCCAAGGGGCTGCGGGAGAGGACTGTGGTCATCCGTCACGCCCTCAAGAACGCCCTCATTCCCGTCGTCACCGTCCTCGGCCTTTCAATCGGGGCCCTGATCGGCGGTGCCGTACTCGTAGAGACGGTCTTTGCCCTCAACGGCGTCGGTTTTTGGGTCGTCTCGTCGGTCATCCGCAGAGACATATTCGTCGTAATGAGTCTGACTCTAATCTTCGCCCTCGTCTACGTGCTGGCAAACCTGGTTGTGGATATCCTGTACGGCTGGCTTGACCCCAGGATCCGTTACGCCTAGAGGTTAGCGTGGCTCGGCAAGGCGCTGTTTCCCTGGAACTGGAAGAAGAGGTAAAGAGCCTTCGCCCCCCCTTGGGGCGAAGGCTCTTCAACCTGGCCCGGCAGCACCCCCTGGGCGTGTTCGGCCTCTTCACCGTCGCCCTCCTCTTCTTCGCTGCCATCTTCGCCGACCTCATCGTCCCCTACGACCCTCAGGCGATCGATAGAGAAGCCCTCCTGGCCGGGCCCTCCTCGAGCCACCTCTTCGGCACCGACCGGCTGGGCCGCGATGTCCTCAGCCGTACCATCTTCGGGGCGCGCATATCGCTCTTTATCGGACTCGTCTCCGTCGTCTTGGGCGTCAGTGTGGGCGCCTTCCTGGGGATCATCTCCGGCTACATGGGACGCTTCGTGGACAGCGTCATCCAGCGCTCCGTTGACATCCTCCTTGCCTTCCCGGCCATCGTCCTGGTGCTGGCGGTCGTCACCATAATCGGCGACGAGGATTCCGCCGTCCGCGTGTTCCTGGCGGATAACACGCCGCTGCCCGAGGAAAGCTTCATAGGTATCCCCTTCTTCCTGGACATCTTCATAATCTCCCTTGCCATCGGCGTAGGCGTCGTCGTCGGTACCGCAAGGATCGTACGCGGGGCCGTGCTCTCTCTCAAGGAGAACGTCTACGTTGAGGCTGCCCGCGCCATTGGCGCCAGCGACGTCCGCATCATGTGGCACCATATCTTCCCCAACGTCGCCGCCCTGGTGGTGATCCTGGCCAGCATCATCCTACCCATCGCC
>CAZYOV010000287.1:0-463 GCA_964649215.1 uncultured Dehalococcoidia bacterium | reverse complement strand
GCGCCGATCTCACCGGCCCCAACCGGGCGACCGCCCAGTCCGGCGCCTGGTGGCCTGTCTTCTTCCCCGGTCTCGCCCTGAGCCTGGTGGTGCTGGGGTTCAACATGCTGGGTGACGCCTTCCGCGATATATCGGACCCGCGTCTCCGCGGAGCTCTAGGCGCCGGTAGCGGCGGTGGCAGCAGAACCGGCGGAATCTAGCCGCTCGCCGCACCGCCCATAGTCACTTACTGCCGCAGAAGCCCAAAATGCGAGCCGCGCCTTCGCCTGCCGGCAGACGCTCTAGTCGCTAGTCGGAAACGATCTTGATCGCCCGCTCCGGACAGTTCGCCACCGCCAGCCGCGCCTTCTCCTCTAGCTCCTTCGGAACGGCGCCATCATCCTTCTCGTGAGAGTAGCCGTACTCATCGAGATCGAACAACTCCTGCGCGACGGTGATGCAGCGATTGTGCCCCTGGCACTTG
>CAZYOV010000286.1:0-1761 GCA_964649215.1 uncultured Dehalococcoidia bacterium | reverse complement strand
AAACATCCGGTGAACGCCGATGCTATCATATCTAGCGTAATGCGCATCCTCGCCGTCGATATGGGCACCGGCACCCAGGACATCCTCCTCTTTAACTCCGCCCAGCCTATCGAGAACGCCCTCCAGATGATCATGCCCTCCGCCACCGAGATCGCCGCCCACCGCATCCACGCCGCCACCCGCGAGCGCCGCGCCGTCGTGCTCACCGGCGTCACCGCCGGCGGCGGCCCCTGCCACTGGGCACTGGAGGCCCACCTCAAGGCCGGCCTCCCCGCTCTCGCCACCCCCGAAGCGGCGAAGACGTTCGACGACGACCTAGACAACGTCCAGCGCATGGGCGTGACGCTCCTGTCCGAGGATGAGGTTGACGCCGCCAAGGGCGAGCACATCCCCCTCCGTGACCTCGACCTGGACGCGATCCGGACCGCCTTCTCCGCCTTCGACGTTGACACCCGCTTCGACGGCCTCGCCCTTGGCTGCCTCGACCACGGCGCCTCACCCCCCGGCTACTCCGACCGCCTGTTCCGCTTCGACCACCTCCGCCGCGTCGTCGCCGAGCGCAACGACCTTCGCGCCTTCGCCTACCTGCCCGACGAGCTGCCGGAGTACCTCACCCGCGCCCGCACCCTGGTCGCCGCCGCGGACGCCGATGCTCCCACCGTCTTCCTGGACACCGGACCCGCCGCCGCCCTCGGCGCCCTTCAGGATTCTCAGGTCGCCGCCCACCAGCAGCAGCTCCTGCTCAACCTCGGCAACATGCACGCCCTCGCCTTCCACCTCCACGGCACCCGCATCCACTCCCTCTACGAGCACCACACCGGCGAGCTCAGCTCCGACCAGTTCGTCGACTTCACCCAGCGCCTCATCGCCGGTACCCTCCGCCACGAGGACGTGTTCGAGAGCAAGGGCCACGGCGTCTACTACGCGAACCCCCCCGCTCATCCTGAGCCCGTCGAAGGACCTGAGCCTGTCGAAGGGCCTGCGCCTCCCGCTTCCCCTGAGCCCGTCGAAGGGCCAACGGCCGGCCCCTTCCTCGCCGTCACCGGCCCCCAGCGCGCCAAGCTCCGCGGCAGCGTTCTCGACCCCTACTTCGCCGTCCCCCACGGCGACATGATGGTCTCCGGCTGCTTCGGCCTCATCTGGGCCTTCGCCGAGAAGCACCCGCAGCACAGCGACGAGATCCTGGAGAGGCTGGGAATCAGCGCCGCGCTGGTGGCGTAGCAGTGCCGTCCAGTTGACAGCCGCCGCATTCTTCGGGCAGTATCGCCCCAGACCCGCAGACTAGGAGGACGACGCGCGATGGCCAGCCAGCAACTTCAGACGATCATCCAGGCGATCAGATCCCGCCCAAACCTGCGCGGTGCGCCCATCGAGCAGCGCCGCGCCGCTTTCGAGGCCGTCACCCCGTTTTTCCCCGTCCCGCAGGACGTCAAGGCCGAGCCAGTAGACGCCGGCGGGATCCCCGCCGAGTGGATCGCCGCCCCCGGCGCCGACGCCGGGCGGGTCATCTACTACCTCCACGGCGGCGGCTACGCCATTGGCTCCATCAACACCCACCGCGAGATGATCTCCCGCCTATCGCGGGCGGCGGGCGCGCGCGCCCTCGCCATCGACTATCGGCTGTCGCCGGAGTACCCATTCCCCGCCGCCGTCGAAGACGCCACGACGGCCTACCGCTGGCTGCTCTCCAGCGGCGTGGACCCGTCCCGGATCGTGATCGCCGGCGATTCAGCCGGCGGCGGCCTCACCGTCGCCACCCTC
>CAZYOV010000285.1:0-1781 GCA_964649215.1 uncultured Dehalococcoidia bacterium | reverse complement strand
ATCAGCGTGCCGACGCGGCCGCAGCGGATAGTGTCCAATATTCGGGACTGGCGGGTCATCAGCTCACCAAGCTCGTCGGGCCGGTTGATCTCCTGGTTTAGGGGAAGGCCGGGCAGGTTTACGTTCTCCAGCGACCCCAGCCCGTTTATACCGTGGCAGGCGCGGCAGTTCAGCGAGTACAGCCTTCCCCCCCGTTCCGCGTTCTCGACAATCTGTTTCTCCGTCGCGTCCTCGGCGCGGATGTCGTCCCAGATGAAATACAGGAACACGCCGATCAGCGTCACAAACATGAGGCCGATCATCACGTTGACCTGCTTGCTGGTGTTCATCGGGCTGCGGGCACCTATCCTCTCGCTTTCGCCGGACTTCTAGGCGTTGTACTCAACAGTCTTGGATGGGTTGTCCGCGGCGCCCGTCTCCGCTACTGTCACGCCCGTGTTCACGACGATGCTATTGTCCTCCCGTACCTCTATGGCGAAGCGGTCGAGTGGGCGCGGCGCCGGTCCGGCGACGAGGATGCCGCCCTCCTTAGTGTAGGTGGAGCCGTGGCAGGGGCAGCGGAACCATCCCGTGCGGCCCAGGAAATTAAAGTCCGACCGGTAGGGGACGGTACAGCCCAGGTGGGGACACTTTTGCCATAACGCCAGAAGACCGCCGTCCGTCTTCTCCCGGTTGGGGGTAGTCCCTGCCTCCAGGTTCAGCAGGAAGAACCTGCCCTCCGCTATGACTACCGGGTCGTCCCCCGGCGCCGGAATCCGGTCGGGGCTAACGAACACCTCGCGGGACCCGCCGGACGGGTTGCGGGTAAAGGCGAAGTCCAGAGAGGGGCCCACTAGCCCCACCAGAGCGAGGCTCATGGTGGTCCAGAAGCCACCCAGTATGAACAGGCGCCGCGTGACAACGGGCCGCTTCGGCACCGGCGTCGCAACCGGCGTATCGACCGTGGCAGCGACGGGCTGCTCGGCCGCCACTGCCGGTTGGGGCTGCTGAGGGGCCGCAGACTGAGGCTGTCCACCTTTGTCTCCGCCCTGCGGCTCCTGAGTCTCAGATTCCATACCGTCTCACCTCACCTATATTATCTCCAACCGGCCCCGGCCTCTGATCCAGGCGCTGGCTTAGATGGACTAAGCAATATCGCTTAACCCTCATCCACCTTGATCTTCCAGGGCCATATCAGGTCCTGGCCCTGACCGCGGAAGAAGCTGGCCACAAGGGTCAGGGCCACGAATGAGGTCAAAGCCCCCGTAAACATTATGATCAGCACGTCACGTCTGGTCCGTACCCAGCCTAAGCGGAAAAGGGCATAAATTATCAATCCGGGGAAGACGACGATAACGAGGGTCAGCGGTACCACCTGCTCCGCCATGATAGCCGGGATGTTGAAGTGCTCACCTCCCCAGCCGTGGATGCTCCCCAGGCCGATACCTCCCAGGTCCCAGTCGCCTATCGAGTCGTTGAACGGCCAGGCTATATGGTCCAGGTCCTCCGGCCATTTCACACCCAGAACCTCGAACTCCAGCCGCTTGGAGATGTCTTTCGTCGTTACGATGCCCAGGTGTTCCGCGCCGGCGTCGTCCCGCAGGCAGGGCCAGGAGACGTCTTCGGCGCTCTCGGCGCAGGCCGGGATCCAGCGCGTGAGACGTTCGAAGCGCGAGTCCTCGCCGGAGTCGAACGAGACGAGGGCGCCGATGATGACGGTCGCATAGATGACGGTGATGACGGTGATGCGAGCCGAGTACTTCGTGCCAAACCAGACGCCCTGCATGTGCCGGCTACGGTCG
>CAZYOV010000284.1:861-1785 GCA_964649215.1 uncultured Dehalococcoidia bacterium | reverse complement strand
ACGCCTATGAGCAGGAGCGGCCCTGGAACAACGTTTGGCCCAAGGAGGTGCCGGTCAGCGTTTAGACAGATCGCCCCCTGGCTAAGCGAAGGCGATGCTATACTGACGACGCATGGTAGGGGCAAAGACAGACGGAGTCTACGTCGGGCGCGACTACGGTGGGCGCGAGGTTGAGATCACGCCGGAGCTCGTCCGCCATTACGCCGAGGCGGTAGGGGACGACAACCCCTGGTACTTCGGCGACTCACCCTTCGGCGGGACGGTAGCGCCGGCCCTGATCCTGCACTCCGAGGTCTATCACGACCTTTCCTGGTATCTACCCAACATCTACGGCAACCTGCACACCAAGCAAGAGTGGGAGCTGTTCCAGCATGTCATGGTGGGGGACACCGTCACCACCCGCTCCTTGATCGTCGACCGGTACCTCAAGCGGAACCGCGAATACGTGGTCAAGGAGGTGACGTGCTCGGGGCCGGACGGGCGGATATTGAGCCGCAGCCGTACACATCAGAGCTTCCTGCTGGACACAGGGTCGGGGATCGTGGTCGACAAGAAGCGGGAGAAGAGGAGCGACCGGCGCTTTGACGTGAACGCGCAGGAGTCGCTAGAGGATATACATATCCCTAGCAAGGGCGTCACGCTCGAGATGTGCCAGAAGTTTTCCGGGCCCGCCAAGAACTACCACAACGACGTTGAGGCGGCGCGGGCGCTGGGCTTCCCGGACATCGTGGTCGAGGGGATGATGACGCTATGCTTCCTCTCGCAGATGATGACGGAACGCTTTGGCGCCGGATGGTACGAGGGCGGCCGGCTGAGCGTGAACCTGGTGAACGTGCTCTGGCAGAACGATCGGGTCACCTGTCGCGGCCAGGTCACGGCGCTTACGCCGGAAGGCTCCCGACAACGGGCGCACTTGCAAGTGTC
>CAZYOV010000284.1:0-851 GCA_964649215.1 uncultured Dehalococcoidia bacterium | reverse complement strand
CAAGTATCATGTGAGAAGCCAGACGGCACGAAGGTGGTAGTGGGAAGCGCCAGCGCGCTGCAAGAGTAGGCGACGGCGAACCCGCCCCTCTAAAAGCGAAAGGCCCAGCCGACGGCTGGGCTAGTCTATATCCAAACTACGATCCTAGGATGGTTCTTTCGGCAGCCGCTCCACTATCATGTCCAGCGCCTCGCCGCGGTGGAGCCATCGCACAAGCTCTTCGCGCAGGAGCAGGCTGGCCTTCTCCAGCGCCTGTGTCCGCTCTGAGTCACGTTGCTGGCCCATGGCGAAGTGAACCTCTCTCAAGGCGCTCTCGCAGGCAGCGGCCATGCGCCAGGCGAAGAACCAGCGACCGTTCAGATCGGCCCAGGTACCTTCGGCCTGTGGGAGTGCGCGTTGCTCCATCGTCATGATTAGCAAACCCAACCCTTTCTCCTTATTTCATCAATTAAGGATGCGTTGACCACGCTCGTGTTACATGAAACCTCGGATGAAATAGCACCTTTTGCTATACTAGGAAGGAATCAAATCGCGGAGGTGGTAAGAGCTTGGCTAAACGACAGAGGCGAAGAAGACGGCTTTCGGGACGGGCTGCGGGAGATACCGGGGAGCGCCGTGCAAAGCTCCCGTTTCCCGTCAACCTGATCTGGAACTCCAAGATTCTCTACGTCGTGTTCATCATGGCGATGATCGGCGGCCTGGGCGCTGTCGGGCTCGCGCCCGGCCTCGGCAGCACAAGCAGCTCGCGACCGGCTGAGATCGTCGACGAAGAGGATCTGCCGGAGGTGGTTGAAACCCCCGAGGGGCTGCTGACGTTCGGCGCACCGGAGAAGACGATCGACGTTACCCAG
>CAZYOV010000283.1:0-1808 GCA_964649215.1 uncultured Dehalococcoidia bacterium | reverse complement strand
GCTCCAGCCGCGAGCACGCGGCGTTAGCCCCGATGTACCTGGGGGTGAAGGCTGTGCTGGCCAAGACTTACGCCCTCGTGCACCAGACGAACCTGGTGAACTTCGGCATCCTGCCGCTCGTCTTCACCGACGATGCCGACTACGACCGAATCAACGTGGACGACGCGCTGGAGATCCCGGACGTGCGCGATGCCGTGGGCAGCGGCGAGGTGATCGTCCGCAACACCACTCAGGGCTACGAGTTCACCGCCCGCCACAACCTGAGCGAGCGCCAGGTAGACGTGCTTCGGGAGGGCGGCTTGCTGAACCACATCAAAGCCCGCGCGGGCTAGACTCTCCACACCCCTGACGGCAGGGATGATCGAATTGGTGGCGCGATGATAAGAGCCGTCATCTTCGATATCGATGGCACGCTGTACGACTGGGAGACGTCTATAGATCGCGCGCTACGCGACGTGCTGCCGGAGGTGCCGACAGCCTATCGCAACGGACTGACCAGCCGCATGCGGCAGGCTCTCGCCGATTACGCCCTCGTAGTGCGCGACGGACTGGTCGTGGACCGCAAGTACTGGCTACTCATGGTCGACCCCGTTCCACCCTGGCGGGCCGCTCTGCCAGACGCCGATTCCGAACTGGCACAGAGGGTGGCGCAGCGGTACCAGTCGCTGCTGGACGCCGTCCCCTTCGCGGACGTGCCGCCGGCCCTGGAGGCGCTACGGGCAGAGTACGCCTTGGGTGTCCTAAGTAACAGCCCCCGGTCAGAGGAGACGCTGACACGCCTGAAATTCCGCCACTACTTCGACGCGGTAGTGGCCGCTTCGGAGCCCTGGAGAAAGCCGCACCCGGAGGCATTTCGGCGTGCCTGCCGGGCGCTAAGCATAGCGCCCTCCGAGGCGGTCTACGTTGGTGATAGCCTATCCAACGACGTGGAGGGCGCCCTGGGCGCAGGGCTCATCCCAGTCTGGGTAGACCGCTACGGGGAGGACTACGCCCTGCCGGAAGCGGCCTGGCGCATACCATCGCTGGAGGGACTTCCCGACCTGATTGCCGAATTAACCGGCTAGGGGAACGGCCACCTGGGGGCTAAGAGAAGCCCATCGCACCGCTAGCTATCGGATAGCGCCGCGCGTTTGCTATCATAGGCGCGGCCACCCGGCTAGCGAAAGAATACTGCATGCCCCATAGGATCACGCTTATACCGGGCGACGGCGTCGGCCCCGAGATCAGCGAAGCCACCGTTCGCGTCCTAGAGGCCACCGGCGTTCAGTTCGAATGGGACGTCCAGGAGGCCGGCATCGGCGCCGCCGAGCAGTACGGCTCCGTCCTCCCCGACGATGTTCTCGATTCAATCCGTAAGCACAAGGTCGCAATCAAGGGGCCGATAACCACGCCTCGCGGCGGCGGCTTTCGCTCCGTCAACGTGGCGCTGCGCAAAATGCTGGACCTCTACGCCTGCGTGCGCCCGGCCAAGTACTACCCCGGCGTCCGTACCCGCTACGACAACGTCGACCTGGTGATCGTACGCGAGAATCACGAGGACCTGTATGCGGGAGTGGAGTTCGAGCGAGGCGATCCGGCGATCGCCAAGATATCGGAGATCACAGACGCCGCCGACCTGGGCCCGATCCGTGATGACGCCGGCCTCTCCCTAAAGGTCATCTCCGAGTACGGCAGCCAGCGCATCGTCCGCTTCGCCTTCGAGTACGCCCGCCAGTTCGGACGCAAGAAGGTGACCGCCGTGGCCAAGGATAACATCATGAAGTTCACGGACGGCCTCTTCTTCGCCGTGGCCCGCAGGGTGGCGGAAG
>CAZYOV010000282.1:0-1817 GCA_964649215.1 uncultured Dehalococcoidia bacterium | reverse complement strand
AAGGACGCGCCCGGCAAGTACGGGTTCATCGCCAACCGCGTCTACTTCGCGGCCGTGCGGGAGGCGCAGGCGGTGATGGCGGAGGGGATCGCCTCCGCGGAGGACATCAACAAGGCGATGGTGCAGGGCTACAACTGGCCAGTGGGCCCACTGGCGATGGTGGAGGGTGCGCGCAAGGGCTGGCAGTAGCGGATGAAGATCTGGTCGCTGCTGCCCAGCGCCACCGAGATACTGTTCGCCCTCGGTCTGGGCGAGCAGGTGACCGGCGTCACCCACGAATGCGACTACCCGCCACAGGCGGCCTCGAAGCCCCGCGTCACGATCAGCTATATCGACTCCGGGCGACCGAGCGGGGCGATCGATGCCCAGGTGACCGAGCACTTCCAGGCCGGCCGGCAGCTCTACGGCATCGACGAGAAGCGGCTGCGGACCGACCCGCCCGACCTTATCGTGACGCAGGACCTGTGCCCCGTCTGTGCCGTGTCCCCGTCCGACTTCAGCGGCCATCTGGAGACGGCCGACTGCCAGGCAGACATCGTAACACTGAACCCCAACCTGCTGGAGGACGTGCTGGACAACATCCTTCAAGTAGGAGAGGCGACCGGCCGTCTCCGTGAGGCGGAGGTTCTCGTGGCGTCGCTCCGGGAGCGGATCGACGCCGTATCCGCCTCCGGCGGAGCAGAGGGCGAGCGGAGGCCGCGCGTGCTCTGCCTGGAGTGGCTGGACCCGCCGATGCCGGCGGGGCACTGGGTGCCCCAGATGGTGGAGCTGGCAGGGGGCGTAAGCGAGCCGATAGCAGCGGGTGAGCCCTCGCGCAAGGTGCCCTGGCAGGAGATGCGGGCCTTGGAGCCCGAGATCGTGGTTCTCATGCCCTGCGGCTTCGACGGCCAGAGGGCGGCGCGAGAGTCGGCCTGCCTGGCGCGGCTGGAGGGCTGGTTCCAGCTTCCGGCGCTGCGCACGGGCCGGGTATACGCCATGAACGGCAACGCCTACTTCAGCCGCCCTGGCCCGCGACTGGTGGACGGCCTGGAGATGCTCGCCCGGCTGCTCCATCCGGAACGCTGGCCGCACCAGCCATCGGATGGCAGCGTCCTCAAGCTCGTCTCGCCGCCCGCCGGCAGTTCGAGCGTCGAGAACTGGGCTCCCCGCTTCGAACCTTCGCTGTCGCCATGAGCGAGCGGCAGCCCCCGAAGATCGCGCCCTACACCTTTCCGCAGCGCTACGAACTGCCCGGCCGCCCGGCGGACGCCTCGCCGACGGTGCAGGACGCCCACCGCCAGACCCGGTTCCTCCTCGCGCCCGACCTATCGATGTTCGAGCGAGCGATGAACCTCCAGCTTGCGGTCGTGGCCGCCTCGGCGAAGAAGCGAAGCCCCGAGACGGCGGCGCTGCTGGGCTTCTGGTCGCGCACGTTCGCCTACCTGTCGGACACCTGCATGCTGCTGAGCCGAGCCTCCTACACCGCCTGTCCGCCGCTGCTGCGCGCCGCCTGCGACAGTATAGCGGCGCAGCGCTCCCTGCTGGCTGAGGGCTTCGCCGAATACCACCAGTGGCTGGCCACGGCGCTGGGGAAGGACCGCGAGCACGCAGCCTCGCACGTCGAGCTGGGCCGCTACCGGGCCGGCTCAGTGCTGGCCGAGGACGAACGCCTGGGGAACGCCTACCGCCTCCTCACCGACCTGGCGATGCCGCACTTCGGCAGCACCGTTCTTCAGACCGCACCGGACTCGAGCCAGCAGAAGCTGGCGCTCGCCTTCGCCGAAAATCTCTTCCACCTGGGATGGGCCGAACTCATCGCCGGCTGGCTGCTCCTGCTG
>CAZYOV010000281.1:0-1818 GCA_964649215.1 uncultured Dehalococcoidia bacterium | reverse complement strand
ACGAGGCGCTCGCCCTGGGCCGGGAGCACGGCTATCGCAACTCCCAGGCGACGGTCCTCGCCCCTACGGGCACCATCAGCTTCATGATGGACTGCGACACCACCGGCATTGAGCCGGACATCGCCCTCGTCAAGTACAAGACGCTGGTCGGCGGCGGTCTCATGAAGATCGTCAACGCCGCCGTCCCCGGCGCCCTCCGTCGCCTGGGCTACGACGACGACGCGACCGCCGCCATCCTCGCCCACATCGACGAGACCGGCACCATAGAGGGCGCTCCCGGCCTGCTGGAGGAGCACCTCCCCGTGTTCGACTGCGCCTTCAAGCCCCAGAACGGCAGCCGCACAGTCCACTGGCTGGGCCACGTCAAGATGATGGGCGCCGCCCAGCCGTTCATCTCCGGCGCCATCTCCAAGACCGTCAACCTGCCGGAAGAGGCCACCGTGGAGGAGATCGAGGAGGCGTACATAGAGGGCTGGCGCCACGGCCTCAAGTCCCTGGCCATCTACCGCGACGGCTCCAAGCGGGCCCAGGTTCTGAGCACCAGCATTGACCAAGACGCTGAGACCCGGGGACATGAGGGCCGGCCCGTTCGGCGGCGGTTGCCCGCCACGCGCGCCTCGCTCACCCACAAGTTCTCGATTGAGGGGCACGAAGGGTACATCACCGCCGGCATCTACGAGGACGGCACCCCAGGCGAGATCTTCGTCACCATGGCCAAGGAGGGGTCCACCCTCTCCGGCATGCTGGACGCCTTCGCCACGTCAATCTCGCTCACGCTGCAGTACGGCGTCCCCCTGCGCGACATGGTGAACAAGTTCTCCCACATGCGGTTCGAGCCTTCGGGCCGAACGGAGAACGCCGAGATCCCCGTCGCTCAGTCCATAGTGGACTACATCTTCCGCTGGCTCGCCTCCCAGTTCCTCAGCGAGGAGGAGAAGGAGGAGTTCGGCGTGCTCTCGCCGGCCGTCAAGGCGAAGCTAATGGCCCAGGAGTTCGACCCGCCCGCGGCGGCGGGCAACGGCAGCAGCTACAACAACGGCGGCCAGAGCGATGCGCCGCCCTGCGCCAACTGCGGCTGGATCATGGTCCGCCGCGGCACCTGCTACTGCTGCGACAACTGCGGCACGACGAGCGGCTGCAGCTAACCTAGCCAAACCTCCCTTTGGGCGGAAGGGGCCCCGATGAATCGGGGCCCCTTCTGTCTCTATCGCAAGCGCCTCTTAGTTCCAACCTTTACTTAGCCAGACCTTAACCCGGCATCCCGCAACGGTGCGCCTCCCACGCCATCTAAAGCTGTAGCCACATCAAATAGGTAACGTTCCGCCATGCAGTGGTGAGAGGCCATAAACGACATCACGATATGAAGAAAGTGAAGAGAATCAGGAAAGGCAGTCGGGCACGGCCTGCCCCCGTCGCCGAGAGCGACTCGCAGAAGATCCGCGCCGCCGAGGCCAAGTTCCGAGGCCTCCTGGAGTCCGCACCGGACGCCTGCGTCATCGTCAACACTGACGGTCGCATCGTGCTCGTCAACGCGCAGACTGAGAAGATGTTCGGCTACAAGCGCGATGAGCTGATCGGCGAACCGGTTGAGATGCTGATGCCAGAGCGCTCCCGGGAAGTCCACGTTGGATACCGCACCGGATACTATTCCGAACCTCGCACGCGTCCGATGGGCGCCGGCCGGGAACTGGCCGGCCGACGCAAGGACGGAAGCGAGTTCCCCGTGGACATCAGCCTAAGCACCTTGGAAACCGAGTCCGAAACCCTCGTTACGAGCGTCGTGCGCGACATCAGCGAGCGCAAGCGGGCGGAGGAGGC
>CAZYOV010000280.1:1601-1822 GCA_964649215.1 uncultured Dehalococcoidia bacterium | reverse complement strand
CGTTTCGTGAACGTCTACGTTAATGGTGAGGACGTGCGCTTCTTGGACGGTCTGAAGACCGCGCTGAAGACGGGGGATGAGGTTAGCATTGTGCCGGCGGTGGCCGGAGGCTGATCGGGCCGTCGGCGTTTTCAACATCTTCGCTTCCTCCTGTAACAATATAGTGACGGTTATTACTTGACATCGTTATCGCCTTATGGTTACTTTGGGCACGATGAAAA
>CAZYOV010000280.1:1135-1591 GCA_964649215.1 uncultured Dehalococcoidia bacterium | reverse complement strand
TGGATGCCCTGGCCGGCCGCTACCCGGAGGTGGAAGAGGAGATAAGGCCTCTCCTGGGCATTGCGCAGCAGCTTACGCGGGAGGCCGCGGTGCCGCCGATCACGGTAGAGTTCCTTGAGGGGCTGCGGGCTCAACTGATGTCGCATAAGTTTACTACTCGCGCGAGTTAGATAGGTAGCGCGCAGCGAGCGGGCCCCCCGATTCGGGTCGGGGGGCTTTTGACGTCTCGCAGGGTTGACGTGCATATCTGAGTGAGATATAATCTTGACTTAGTATGTCGGGAAAGTAGACTTAGCTTAGGCTAGGCTCTAGACTGGCGGTGTTCCGGTGCAGGTAAAAGAGAAGCAGGGCGAACCCCACAAAGCACATCCGGCCGTGCCGGCTGATCTCCAGCCCGGGCGCGTGTTCGTGATGCTGGACGAAGAGATCGAAAACTTTGAGCGGGAGAGCCGCCGC
>CAZYOV010000280.1:0-1125 GCA_964649215.1 uncultured Dehalococcoidia bacterium | reverse complement strand
CATCTACGGTCAGCGCCAAGAGGACACCCAGATGGTCCGCGTGAAGCTGCCGTACGGCGGCGTCTCCGCCGACCAGATGGACGCCTGCGCTGTCTTCGCGGAGAAGTACTCCGGCTATCGCCGCGGCCACATCACCACTCGCCAGAACTTCCAGTTCCACTTCGTTCCTCTGGACGAGATGCCGGACGTCATGCGGCTCCTGGCCGGCGTGGGCCTCACCACGCGAGAGGCGTGCGGTAATACGGTGCGCAACGTGACCGGCTGCTGCTACGCCGGCACCTGCGCCGACGAGGTGTTCGACGCCACGCCCTACCTCGTCGCTTACGCCCGCAACATGCTGCGCAACCCGATCTGCCAGCGGCTGCCCCGCAAGTGGAAGACCGCTTTCTCCAGCTGCGCCAACGACTGCGCCGGCACGCCGTTCCATGACATGGGCTTCATCGCCAAGGTGAAGCGGGAGAACGGCCGTGAGGTGCGCGGCTTCGAGCTGCGCGTGGGCGGCGGCCTCTCCACCATGCCCCGCCAGGCGGACACGATCTACGACTTCGTTCCGGTGGAGAACGGAGAGTACATCCGCGTGACGGAGGCGATGCTCAAGGTGTTCGATAAAGAGGGCGGTCTGCCCAATTTCCTGCGTAAGAACATGGCCAAGGCACGCGTGAAGTTTCTCATCAAGAAGATAGGCATCGAGGAGTTTAGGCGTCAGGTGGATGAAGAGCTGGCACAGCCCTGGGCCAAGGAGCCTCTAGACATGGAGGCGCTCACCCAGCTGGCGCCGGAGGGGCCGACGGTCGGTGAGCCGCCCGCTAACGGCCAGCAGCCGGCGCCTGAGTTCGATCGCTGGTTGAAGACCAACGTGCGCCCGCAGCGGCAGGAAGGTCACGTCGCGATCACCGTGACCGTACCCATGGGCAACCTCTCGCCGGAGCAGTTTCGCGGCCTAGCTGAGATCATGCGGCGGTTCAGCGGTGGCACCGCCCGCACCCAGCAGAATCAAAACCTGGTCCTGCGCTGGGTACGGGAGGACGCGCTACCCGCTCTCCAGGCCGAGCTTACCGCCATCGGTCTGGGCGCCCCCGACGCCGGGCTCATCGCCGATGTCGTTGCCTGTCCGGGGACGGACAG
>CAZYOV010000279.1:0-1829 GCA_964649215.1 uncultured Dehalococcoidia bacterium | reverse complement strand
TCGGCGAGCCAGCGGTTGTCGTAGATGTCGGACCAGAGGTGGGCCAGCTCGTGGAGGGCGGTGACGTCGTCGGCGATGGGGGAGATGTCGATGTCGCAGGAGGTGAGGCCGCAGGAGGTGAGCCCTTCGTAGCCTAAGATTATCTGGCGGCCGCGCTCGGCGATATTGATGGCCGGCGGGCCGGGGCGGGGAAAGCCGTAGAGGTCCGCTATGACTGGAAGGCCGGCGGTGACGAGGTCCTGTATGTGCTGGGCCCAGGCTTCTTCGCCCGGGAAGTAGGTAAGGGTGACGTCGAAGCCTTCCAGTGGGGTTGATATGGAGGTGGTGATTGCGGCATCGGGGCGGCTGACTTCGGCGAAGGCGGCCAGCTGGAGCTGGTCAGCAGAGGATGACTGGCAGCTGAAGGCAGGGCCTGAGCCGGCGCAGTCCACGGGCTCCAGGCTGACTTCCCAGGCTGAGTCCGCGGGGGTGAGGATGGAAACGGTTGATTGGTCGCCGAAGGAGATGGCGGGAAGGAAGACGTAGAAGGGGGTGATCAGGAGGGAGTCCTCGCGGGCGGAGGTCAGGTCGTAGTCTAGAGAGAAGGAGTAGGTATCGTTGAAGAATAGCCTACGGTCGAAGGAGACGGTGGCGGTAACGAGGGGACCATCGCTGGAAGGGTCGAGGGAGATGGGTAGAGTGGTGGGGCCGGAGCGGGCGCTGAGGCTGGAGGAACCGCGGAGGATGGGGAGAGTGAGGGAGTCATAGAAGAAGATGGTGCCGGACTCCCGTTCCACGGTCTCAGGGTCGTTGTTATTTACGCTTACCTGCCAGGAGATGTGAACGGGGCCGGAATCAGGGCGAATGTCGTAGGAGATTTCTGAGGTAATGATGAGAGGCTGATTGGCCTGGGAGGGGTGAGGCGAGAGGGACAGAGTGATGAGGGCCAGCGCGATGGTGAAGGCGAGGAAGGGGAGGAGGCGAAGCCGGGTCATGAGTCGGCGTCGGTCTGCCCGTCCTCGTCTGGCTGGGGTTCGAAGAGTGCCTGGAGGGCGTCGAGGGCGCTGCGAAGCCCCTGACGCTGGTAGCCGGGCCAGACGAGACGGGCGGCGAACCAGCCGCGCGGGCCGTGGCTGGCGACGGTGGCGAACAGGGTCACGTCCGTGTGATCGTCGTTCGCGGGCCGGAGGAGGAAGGCCTGCGACTCCAGCGTGAGCATGTAGCGATTCTCCTTGTCCTCGTCCTCGTTCCGGACGGGGGCGAAGGAGATGTACTCCATCGGAGCCCACTCGCCGATCCGGAAGTCGTGCGCCAGGCCGTCCTCCGTGTGGGCGCGGAACTCGGTGCCCACGCCCTCGCGCTGGTATGAGAGGTACTCGACGCGCTGCCAGGCCCCGTTCCAGCGATGGGCGGCCTCCAGGTCCGTGATGGCGGCCCAGACCTCGCGCACCGGCGCGGCGATTGTGCGGGACTCGGATGTGGTGGGCATGGGCTACTTCCAGCGTGTCATGCTGAGCCGAGCGGGGTGGCAGGACGGCGGGGTGGAGGGCGTGAGCATCCGGCGGCAGTTGGTCTGCGAGAACGGTGACCTAGCACTTCCCCAGATTCCCCTTCGGCTACGCTCAGGGCAGGCTTCGCGGCAATCATCGCGCCCCGGGCGGGCGTGGGCACCGCTCAGAATGACAAGGCGCACCGGAGCGGCGATTATGCGGGACTCGGATGTGGTGGGCATGGGCTTTGGGTATATCAGATAGGATACGTCTGTTCTTGGCAGGCTGATTCTAGCACGGGGCACGGTAGGTGGCGAGCCAGAGCTCGCCGCTACCGCGCCTAGCGCATCACCAGATTGA
>CAZYOV010000278.1:0-1856 GCA_964649215.1 uncultured Dehalococcoidia bacterium | reverse complement strand
CTGCCACGTTGGCGCGCCGGGCCGCCTCGTCGGCGGCGCGGGCCTGGGGCGGCGCCGCCTTCCGCCGGACGAGCAGGCCGCTCAGCAACCGCAGGCCGCTCAGCCTCGACAGCTCCCGCGCCAGCGCCTCCGACTGGTTGTAGCCGCGGCTGCGACGGCGCGGGCCAGCCAGTGGCACCGGCACCAGCGCCTCCACCTCCTGTGGCGGCCACTTCGTCAGGCAGTCCGCCATCGCCTGCGCCATCACGCCAGCCACGGCGGAGACGCCGCGGTACTTGAGGGCGTGGACCGCGTCGCGGGCGGCGCCCGCGTACACGAAAGGACAGCGGGCCGCCTCAAAGGCGAACTGACGGCCTCGGCAGCGTCCACAGGTGTCGTCGCTACCCGGCATCCAGCAGACCGGGCAACGTGGCGGCTGCGCCCGCGGCGTCTTCGCCAGGCAGGTCACGCAGAGGAAGGCCCCGAAGGAACCACAACTGACGCAGCGAGGCGGGAACAGCAGGTCCAGGCCGCGATTCCAGGCGGAGCTCAGCAGCGGCGCCACAGCGAGACGCATGGCGTCACGATTTCACTGAGCCGCCGTCGGCCCCGCCCGGCAGGCCCGCCGTCGGGTCTTCCTGTTTGGACTCGGTCGCGCGGTCCATGAAGTCCATGATCACCTTCTCCACCGCCCCGCGATCCGGCAGCGAGCCCAGCATCCCGTACATCGCCGCCCTGCCGCCGGGCGTCGGCCCCTCTGTGGCCACGCTCTGAGTCGCCCACTCCAGATCGGCGAGGAACGTCCCCACGATCTTCTGGTGGGCGGGCGTCACGACGAGGTGCAGTTTCGGCGGCATCTGCTGGCGGTCCAACTGCCAGCCCCGAGTGTCCATCGCATCGGCCACAGCATAGATGTCGACGGCGTCGGCGGTGAAAGAGAAGATGCTGGCGTCGGGCTCGCCGATCACGTGCAGGCCGTCGATGGCGTTAATGCCGTCTATCAGCTTCCTGGCGGTGTCCATCACCGTCCGCGCCAGCCGCAGGTAGCCGTCTTCGCCCAGGTAATTCAGAACGGCCCAGGCGGCGGCGATCGCCCCGCCCGGCCGGCTCCCGGCCATAGTCGGCGAGCCGTAGAGGCCGCCCGGCCAGTCAGCATAGGTGAAGAACTGGTATCGCCTGATCTCCTTGCTCCGGTACACGACGGTCGATGAGCCCCTGGCGGCGTAGCCGTACTTGTGCAGGTCCGCGGAGATGGACGTGACTCCCGGGACGCTGAAGTTCCAGGCCGGCACCTTGTAGCCGAGGCGGGGCAGGAATGGGAGGAGGAAGCCGCCCACGCAGGCGTCAACGTGGCAGCCGATGCCCCTCTCCTGAGCGAGGGCCGCCAGCTCGGGGATCGGGTCGATGGTTCCGTACGGGTAGCACAGCGCCGAGCCGACGATAAGCACCGTGTTATCGGTGACCGCGGCCTTCGCGGCCTCCACGTCGGCGCGAAAGTCATCGCGCACGGGGATGTGCACCGGCTTCACGCCGAAGTAATGAGCCCCCTTCTCGAAGGCAGGGTGCGCGGTAACCGGAAGCACCATCTCCGGCGCCGTCAGGCCGGGCCGCTGGTCGCGGGCCATGTCCCTGGCCGTCTTGATCGCCATCAGGATGCTCTCGGTGCCGCCCGACGTCATGTTGCCGACCGCCTCGCTGCTGCCCAGCAGCTCGGCCGTCATGGCGATCACCTCAGACTCGAACTTCCTGAGGCTCTTGAAGGCGGCGACGCTGAGGCCGTTCGTGTAAAGGAACGTAGTGTAGGCCTCTTTCAACACCTCGGCGACGTCGTCGCCCGCGAAGTACACCAGGCTCCAGATCTTGCCGCTGTGCCAGTC
>CAZYOV010000277.1:0-1857 GCA_964649215.1 uncultured Dehalococcoidia bacterium | reverse complement strand
GTACTCGACGACGCCGATCTTCTTCACTATCTCCACCTTGAGGCCGGTCTCCTCGCTCACCTCTCGGACCGCCGCCGCCTCCAGCGTTTCGCCTTCGTCGAGCGTCCCTTTAGGAAGCCCCCAGACGTCATCCGCGTCGCGGCCGCAGATCACCACCTCGGCCCCGGCGGCCCCCTCCCTCAGCACCACGCCGCCCGCCGATACTGCCCGCTCTACCGGCATCTTACCTGACTTGCGAGTCATTAAACTCGATACTCGGCGGAGAGAGGATCGATGTCGAAGTCGGCCGCCGTTAATGCTTCGGCTACCGCCTCCTGCACGCTGGGCGTGGAGTCCCCCAACAGCGGGCGCAGCAGCGCCTTCGCCTCGCTGCCGCCTATCTGTCCCAGCGCCATGATAGCGGCCTCCTGCACCGCCGGGTCAGAGTCGTTTAGAACCGGGGCCAGATCGGCCACCGCTTTCCTGTTAGCAAGGGAGCCGAGAGCGGTGGCGGCCTCATAGCGTGCTTCAGGATCGTCGTTCGCCAGCTCGTCTATTAGCACGGGCAGCCAGCGCGGTTCGCAGCTCCGCCCCATAGCGTGCAGGGCGCTGATCTTCAGGCGTACGACTTCACCCCCGTAAGCCCCCTCGATCGCCTCGCTCACCCAGGGCTGGCAGGAAGCGCCGATCGCCTCCAGCGCCCTCGCCCGTACCTCTTCCGCCTCCAGCTCATCCTCGATAGTCCGGCGCAGCCCCTGCTCCACCGTTTGATATTTATCCTCTCCGAGATTGCCTAGCGCGGAGAGCAGCACAAACCGGCCTAGCGCCAGCGCTGCCTCTGCCCGCACCTCCGCCTCTTCGTCGCGCTCCAGCAGGCGCAACAGCGGTGGAATCAGGTCGCGCTCCTCGTACTCCCAGAGGCCGCGCACCGCATCGGCGCGGACGGCGGCGTCTCCGTCCTCCATCGCCGCGAAGAACACCGTGTCGAAGTCCAGGTCTATGTTGTCCTCTGTCAGCTCTACAAGCTGATGGATCACCTGTCGCCTACGCTCAAGATCGATCTCAGGCCAGGCGGAGCGGACCGCCTCGGCCTGGTCGGGATCGAGGGAGTCAAGGTTCTGCAGGCCGGTCACGCTCAGCTGCGTGGCCGGGTCCTTGAGGCTGTCCAGATAGCTTACGAACTCCATTATCGCGCCAGTGTGAGAGTCGAGGCTCACACCAGCCATTCTACAACGGGGATTGAGAGTTCGCCTCTCAGCCGCCTGTCACTGCCCTCTTTCGCCGCTCACCGCCCTCGCCCAGCTTCGGTTCGGTGCCCTGAATTAGGCGGCGTATGTTCCCCAGGTGCCGTACCAGCACCAGCGCTGTAGCGAAGGCGCCGAACACCGCCTTCGTGTACGTGTAATCGTCGCCGACGCCGAGTATCGCGAACACAAGCAGCACCAGTGCGCCCAAGGGCACCGTTACCAGCGAAATGAGCGACATGTAACGGAAGGTGAGAATGATGAACAACCCCACCGCCAATAGGCTGACGCTCACGGGCATCGCCAGCGCCGCGTAGACACCGAACGACGTCGCCACCCCGCGGCCTCCCCGGAAGCCGATGTACAGCGGGAAGTCGTGTCCCAGCACCGCGGCGATGCCGGACGCCACCTGCAGTTCGTGCGACCCGAACGCTATCCAGGTGAGAAGGACAGGTATGTAGCCCTTCAGCGCATCGGCCAGCAGCACGGCCACGAACGGCCCCCGGCCCAGAGTGCGCATCACGTTGGTCGCCCCGCTGGCGCCGCTGCCGAAATCGCGCACGTCGATCCCCTTGAGCGCTCGCCCGGCGATGTATCCGAAAGGGATCGACCCCACAAGATACGAGATGGCGAT
>CAZYOV010000276.1:0-1865 GCA_964649215.1 uncultured Dehalococcoidia bacterium | reverse complement strand
CCCAAGGAATGCCAGGAGGGAGATGGGCACCGCCAGTTGAACAGCGTTCATGTTCGGCGCGATCGCCTTCGACAGGTAAGGTATCTCGCTGCGGGCCTCGATCACCATGACCGCCGCCACGGCGGTGAACAGCAGCGAGAACGCGTAGCCCACAACAAACCCGGAGAACACTTCGGCCACCGGCTATCCCTCTCGTCGCAGCGCTTCCGCCGCCGTCAAGGTTCGAACCACAAACGCCTGTCCGCCGGGCAGCCGGAGCCGGGCGTGAACGGACCGCGCCGCGTCCTCATTCGCGCCTACAGCGAACAGAGCGGGGCCCGAGCCCGCTAGATGGACGCGCCGGGCGCCCGCCGTCAGCAAGGCGTCTCGGTAGGCGTCGAGCCCCGCGAACACCTCATAGGCGACGCGCTCGAAGACGTTGTACAGACCGCTATCGTCTACCGGCCCGCCCCCGCGGATGCGGCCCACGAGAGCTTCCGTGCGAGAGCCGTCGCCGAAGTCGCCCGGCGTCAGAGCGGCGTACATGCGTTTGGTCTTTTTGGGCAGCTCAAACGGCGGCGCCAGCAACACCAGCCACACCGGCGGCGGCTCCGGCAGGGGCCTCACACGCTCGCCGCGGCCCTCGGCCAGGGCCGTACCACCGTACACGAAGAACGGTACGTCCGACCCGAGCCCGGCCCCAGCCTCCGCCAGTTGATCGTCGCTGCGACCCAGCTTCCACAGCTCGTTGAGGCCGCGCAGCGCAGCCGCCGCGTCGGAACTGCCACCGCCCAGACCGGCCGCCACCGGGATGCGCTTGCTGACGCGGATACATGCGTCACGGCCGCCTCCCTCATCGAGCGCGGCGGCCGCCCGCAGGATGAGATCATCCTCGGAGACCTCGCGACGCCCTTCCACCTCAAGCTGAAGCCCGTTAGCGGGCCCGATATCCAGGCTATCGCACGGCTCCACCGTCTGCATGACCGTGCGCACCTCATGGTAGCCCCGATAGCTATCGGGTCGGCCCAGCGCCTCCAGCGTCCAGTTTATCTTTGCCGGTGCGTACAGGCGCATAAGCTATCGCGTCGCGCCGGCCGTCGTGCTTCTATAGGCGCCGTAGAGGCCGGCCCACTCTTCCAGGGTCAGCGTCTGCGCGCGGCGGGTCTGCTCAACACCCGCCACACCCAGCATCGACTCGGCCTCTGCGGCTCCGCACTCCAGCCCAATGCTCAGGGCGTTGCGCAACTGTTTGCGGGGGGCTGCGAATCCGGCCTTCACCAGCCGGAAGAACGCCTCCCCATCGTCAACCTCTACGGCGGTGCCCTGGCGCGTGTCCAGGCGGAGGACAGCGGAGCGCACCTTCGGCGGCGGACGGAAGGCAGCGGCCGGGATCTCGAACAGAAGGTGCGGCTGGGCGTAATACTGCATCTCCACGCTCAGGTAGGACATCTGACCGGACCCGGCGGCGATGCCTCGCGCCACCTCAGCCTGCAGCGTGACGAGAAGCCAACGCGGCTGGCCGCGGGCGGTCAGAAAGTGGCGCAGAATCGCCGAGCCGATGAAATACGGCAGGTTCCCGACAACGACGTAGGGCACCCGGCCTTCGCCCCGGGTCAAGACCTCCTCCGGCGATATAGACAAGACGTCCGCCTCAACAACCGCTACGTTAGCGCGGTCGCGAAACCGCTCGCGCAGGCCGGCGGTGAGCTCCGCATCCACCTCCACGGCGATCAGCCGTGAGGCGCGCTGTGCCAGCAGCTCGGTGAGGAGGCCGCTGCCGGCGCCGACTTCGATCACCGTGTCCTCATCGCTGAAGTCGGCCGCCCTGGCAATGCGCCGGAGAACGCGTTGGTCCACCAGCCGGTGCTGGCCCAGCGCTTTCCGGC
>CAZYOV010000275.1:0-1955 GCA_964649215.1 uncultured Dehalococcoidia bacterium | reverse complement strand
CCAGGTAGCGCTCGATGCGCTCTCGCCACGGGTACTCCCAGGGGCCGTACTCGCGGTTCATCTCGATGCCTTTGTAGGAGAGGTCAGCCACGCCGCGATGATACGAGGCGGGCGCCGCCGAGGTCAAACGGGTACGGGGAGCGGTGCTATAATCGCCGCGTGGGCGCCGCTAAGAAGCCTCGACTCCTCCTGATAGATGGCCACGCCATCATCCACCGCTCCTTCTACGGCATGAGGGACGTGCCGCTCACCGTCCGTAGCACGGGCGAGACCGTGAGCGCCGTCTACGGCCTTGCCAGCACCTTCCTCAACGTGATGCAGGAGCTGCAGCCCACACATGTCATCGTCGCCCTGGACAAGGGGGAGGAGACCTTCCGCCACAAGATATCGAAGGAGTACAAGGCCACGCGGGCCGCCATGCCGGACGACCTGCGCAGCCAGCTTGGCCGCTGCCGCCAGATGATCGAGACGTTCGGCTTCCCGATCTACGAGGACGAGGAGTTCGAGGCGGACGACCTGCTGGGCACGCTCTCAGCGCAGGCCGCGGAGCAGGGAGTAGAGACGTACCTCGTGAGCCTGGACAGCGATATCGCCCAGCTCGTGCGGCCGAGGGTGCGGTTATGGATGTACCGCCCCTACCAGCGCGACTCCGTAGTCTACGAGACCGCCGAAGAGATTAAGGAGCGCTACGGCGTCCTGCCGGAGCAGATTCCGGACCTCAAGGCGCTCAAGGGCGACTCGTCGGACAATATCGCGGGCGTGCCCGGCGTCGGCGATAAGACCGCTGTGCGTCTCCTCGACCAGTTCGGCACCATCGAGCAGCTGTACGAGCGGATCGATGAGGTCACGCCCCCTAAGCTCCAGGAGAAGCTGAAAGAGCACGAGGAGCAGGCGCGACAGGGCAAGTATCTGGCCACCATCGTCAGCGACGGACCGGCGAAACTCGATCTGGATGCCGCAGAGCTCGCCACCCACTACGATCGGGAGCGCCTGCTGGAGCTGTTTCGGGAGCTGGAGTTCCGCAGCCTCATAGAGCGCCTCCCCGGGGGCGCGACGCCCGGCGAGGCGCCCGCGCCGGCCGCCACGGACGTCCAGGAGCGCTATCACACCGTGGCTACGGAAGCCGAGCTGGAGTCGCTGGCGGAGCGGCTGTCCGCCTCGGGCGGATTCTCCTTCGCCTGCGAGACCGCCGGTGCCCAGCCGATGACGGCGCGTCTGGTCGGCCTCTCCTTCGCCCTGGAGCCCGGCGAGGCGTTCTACGTGCCGCTGGCCCATACCGGTGACGGCTCGCTGGAGGCCGCCAACGTGTTCGGTCGCCTGGGCCCGTTGCTGGAGGACGAGAAGCTGAAGAAGGCGGGCCACAACCTGAAGTTCCACCAGGTGGTGCTAGCCCGCAGGCAGGACCTCTGGCCCAAGGGCCTCGCCTTCGACACCATGGTCGCATCGTTTCTCCTGAGCGAAGGCGGCGGCCCTCGCCCGGGCGAGGGCCGCCTGGGCCTCCGCTGGCTCGTCTCCCGCCGCCTCGGCATCGAGATGCGGGAGCGGGCGGAGCTCCTGGTCGGCAAGAAGCGCGGCGCCCAGATCGCCATGGACGAGGTGGACGCCACCGCGGCCGCCCCCTTCGCCTGCGCCGACGCCGACATGGCGGGCCGCCTGCGCGCCGTGCTGGAGCCGGACCTGGAGAGCATGGGCATCACGGCCCTCTTCCGCGACATCGAGATGCCGCTGCTGTCCGTCCTCGCACGTATGGAGCTGAGCGGCGTCGCCGTCGACGTTGGCGCGCTGCGTGAGCTCTCGGAGTCTCTGGCCGAGGATGTCAAGCGCATCGAACAGGAGATATACAAGTCGGTCGGTCACGAGTTCAACATCGGATCGCCCCAGCAGCTAAGCCACATCCTGTTCGAGGAGCTGCACCTGCCCAAGACCCGCAAGCTCAAGACCGGTAGCTACACCAC
>CAZYOV010000274.1:0-1975 GCA_964649215.1 uncultured Dehalococcoidia bacterium | reverse complement strand
GGGCCCGCCGATGCAGCGTCTCGGTGGAATAGATGGTTAGGGACAGCGAGCATAGATAAGTTGACATAGCGGCCAGGATTATGATACAAACTGACTAGTCGGTATGTCCTAGAAAGGGTCAGCCGTGAAGTTCGGGATTATATATGAACTGCAGATGCAGAAGCCGTGGGACGGCGATACGGAGTTCCGCACCTACCACGACGCCCTGGAGCAGATAGAGCTCGCGGATAAGCTCGGCTTCGACTACGTGTGGGAGGTGGAGCACCACTTCCTGACGGAGTACTCCCATTCGTCGGCGCCGGAGGTGTTCCTGGCGGCGGCCAGCCAGCGGACGAAGAATATCCGCCTGGGCCACGGAATAGCGCTGCTCCCTTACCCGTTCAACCACCCGATCCGGGTGGCGGAGCGGGCGGCGGCGTTGGACATCGTCTCCAACGGGCGGGTAGACCTGGGCACCGGCCGCTCCATCACGGAGCAGGAGTTGGAGGGCTTCGGAGTCGACCCGGCGGACTCGCGGTCGATGTGGGATGAAGCGGTCCGTATGATCCCGAAGATGTGGACTCAGGAGACGTTCTCCTGGGAGGGTGACCATTTTGTGGTACCGCCCCGGAACGTTATCCCGAAGCCGATCCAGAAGCCGCACCCGCCTATGTGGATGGCCTGCACCCAGCCGGACAGCTTCCGTCTGGCCGGGGATTACGGGCTGGGCGCGCTCTCCTTCGGCTTCATCGCCCCCGGCGTGTTGGAGGCGAGCCTGAACATCTACCGCGAAAACGTGAAGAATGCCCAGCCGGTGGGCGAGTTCGTGAACAACCAGTTCGCGGCAACGACGATGGCTCTGATCGCCCCCACGGACGAGGAGGCGATTGAGTACGGCAAGCCGGGAGCGGACTTCTTCGGCGAGTCGATAGCGTCGCTTTTCATCCCCTGGGCGAAGAAGAAGGACGTGCCCGAGTCCTATCAGTACTACCAGACCCTGGCCCGGATGGCGGAGCAGCGGCTGCGGGAGCGGCCCAGCTTCGAGGATCAGTTCGAGTCCGGGGCGCTGTGCATGGGTTCCGTGGAGCGCTGCCGCAAGGCCGTGGAGCAGTACGCGGAGACCGGAATCGACCAGCTTATCTTCATGTGCCAGGTGGGACGAATTCCGCACGAGAAGGTTATGCAGACGATCAGGCTACTCGGGGAGGAGATAATCCCTGCCTACCGGTAGGCAGGCCCGAGTTCAGATAGTCAGTCACACCCCCAACCCCTTTGGGCAAGCGGCGGATCGAGTCCCCTCTCGGTCCGCCGCAACCTTTAGCGCCCTCATGGGAAGAGCGCTAGCGTAGCGTGCGGGCCATCGCGAGAGAGTAACGTTCAATTACTTGCCGCCATGAAACTCTTCCTCGATGATCGGCCTGAGAACGGACGAGAAGAAAACGGCCTGCCCGTTCGCGGACCACAAAATCTCCGCATGCCTGAGAGAGATGTCGCGTCCCGTACGGGTGAGATGACCCAATTCACTGGCGTCGGTGTTGATTATGCGAATACCGGCGTCGTCCACGGTGCCAACGAAAACTGCCAGCTGTCTGCCGTCAGGGGACGAGACAGGGCTGCCCAAGCCCCGATCAACGTTGAATGCCGCCAACTCCGTTTCGTCGCCGGTGTCCAGATCCCGGAGGTAAAGCCCCTTCAGGTTGAAGGCGGTGGTCCTCCAAAATGCGACAGTCTTTCCGTCTGGCAACCAGGAGGGGAAGCCTTCGTCCTGAGGGGTTCCCTCCCCCTCGTCGGTTTCCGTCAGTCGCGTCAGACCCCGGCCATCCGCGCCTATCAGCCAGAGGTCCACCAGAGGAGGAGGCATCTGTTCGCCTTCCTCCGGTGGAGGCAGCATCTCTTGAGGCTCCGCGGCGATGAACAGCAGTCGGTCCCCCTCGGGCGACCAGGCAGGCGGCGATATCTCTCCGAACTCGGTCGGGAAGCTGACACCGGAGACCAG
>CAZYOV010000273.1:0-2042 GCA_964649215.1 uncultured Dehalococcoidia bacterium | reverse complement strand
CGCAGATGCCCCGATGCGCCGCGCAGGTCAGGGCTGACCGCAAGTAGACGCGGTTGATGCCTGCCTCCGCGATGAGGTCAGCGATCTCCCCCGTGATCTCGTGGTTCCGTTCGATAAGGACTTCGCCGGTCTTGGGATGAGCGAGGTCGGCGGCGGCCCAGCGGCCGACGATACGCTCCTGGAGCGATTCGAAGAGCCCCTTCTCCATCGGCTCGCCTATCCAGATGCCGGCGGTGGTGCCGCAGTCGTCCTCAAGGATGATCACGTCCTGGGAGACATCGATGAGACGCCGGGTGAGGTAGCCGCTGTCTGCTGTGCGCAGGGCGGTGTCGGCCAGCCCCTTGCGGGCGCCGTGGGTGGAGATGAAATATTCCATCACGGTCAGCCCTTCGCGGAAGGAAGAACGAATTGGCAGGTCTATGATGCGGCCGGCGGGGTCAACCATGAGGCCGCGCATACCTGCCATCTGGGAGATCTGGCTGATGTTACCCTTGGCGCCGCTGATGGCCATGAGGTATACGCCGCCGTACTCGTTCAGGTTGTCCTGAATCAGTTGCTGCATCTCGTCCGTGGTGTCACGCCAGATGGACACGGCCTGGCTGTAGCGTTCCTCTTCAGTTATGAGCCCCAGGTTGAGCTGCTCCTCGATCTCGTCGATCGATTGGTCAGCGTCGGCGAGCAGCTGCTCTTTCTTCTCCGGCACTTTGAGGTCGTTCATGGCGATGGTGATGCCGGACTTGGTGGCGTACTGAAAGCCGGTGTTTTTCATACGGTCGACCATCTGGGCGGTGCGAGCGCCGTCGAACTGGAGGGTGGCCTCAGACACCAGGTCTTTGAGGGCCTTCTTGTCCATGATGTGGTTGCGGAAGCTCATCTCCTCTGGCAGCACCTCGTCGAAGATGATCCGCCCCACGGTGGTTTCAACGAGTTCACCGTTCGTTCGGGCGTCGCGAACGCGGATGCGGGCGCGAAGGTCTAGGTGTCCGGTATCGTAGGCTATTTTCGCCTCGTCAAAGCTGCCGTATATACCCTGGAAGGTGGTCCCGTTGTCTGATTTGAACTCACCCTTGGCGCCATCCCTGAGGTCCGTGAGGTAGTAGCAGCCGAAGACGATGTCCAGGGTGGGCGCCACGACCGGCTCTCCGTTGGAGGGGAGGAGCAGGTTCTGGGTGGAGAGCATCACCTGGCGCGCTTCGGCTACGGAGGCGCGGGAGAGGGGGATGTGCACGGCCATTTGGTCGCCGTCGAAGTCGGCGTTGAAGGCGGTGCAGACGAGGGGGTGAATCTGGATAGCGCTACCATCGATGAGCACCGGCTCGAAGGCCTGGATGCCCAGCCGGTGCAGTGTGGGGGCGCGGTTGAGGAGCACGGGGCGGTCCTTGACGATGTCGTCCAGGATGTCCCACACTTCCGGGCGGGCGCGCTCCACAATGCGCTTAGCGGACTTGATGTTGTGCGCCAGGCCGCGGGCGACGAGAGCGTGCATCACGAATGGCTTGAACAGCTCCAGGGCCATTCGCTTGGGAATGCCGCACTGGTGCAACTCCAGTTCCGGCCCCACGATGATGACGGAGCGGCCAGAGTAGTCCACTCGCTTCCCCAGCAGGTTCTGGCGGAAGCGGCCCTGCTTGCCCTTCAGCATGTCAGAAAGGGACTTCAGCTTGTGGTTGCCAGCCGTGGAGACGGCGCGGCCGCGGCGGCCGTTATCAATGAGGGAGTCTACGGCCTCCTGGAGCATTCTCTTCTCATTGCGGATGATGATCTCCGGTGCTCCTAGCTCCAGAAGCCGCTTCAGCCGGTTGTTACGGTTGATGACGCGTCGGTAGAGGTCGTTGAGGTCGCTGGTGGCGAAGCGGCCGCCGTCGAGCTGGACCATGGGCCGCAGGTCCGGGGGGAGGACGGGCAGGATGCCAAGGACCATCCAGTCAGGCTTGGTGCCGCTCTTGCGGAACGCCTCCACCACGCGCAGGCGCTTTGTGGCCTTCTTGCGACGCTGGCCGCTGAAGTTCTGGATCTCTCCACGCAGCTTTGCGGCCAGCGCT
>CAZYOV010000272.1:985-2048 GCA_964649215.1 uncultured Dehalococcoidia bacterium | reverse complement strand
TAACGAAGACCGCCCGCGCCGATGGCGAACGCCGGCGGAGGCGGTTCTGGGCCGCCGCCGCCGATGACCTTAATCTGCCCCGCGCCCTAGCGATCGTTTGGCAGGTCGGCCGATCCCGCCTGCCCACGCCGATCAAACGGGAACTGCTGATGGACTTCGACCGTCTTCTGGGACTCGACCTGGTGCAGCCGGCGCGATCGCCGAAGCTACCACAGGATATCCAGAGGATGGTGCGGCAGAGAGCGCACCTCAGACAAGCAAGCGACTATCCCCCAGCCGACGAGATCCGGGAGAAGGTGATCAGTCAGGATATGGAGGTGCGTGACACTCGCAGCGGAACCGTCGTCGTCCCGGTGCCGGAGTGGGCCCGCAGACAGGAGGCGATCTCCACAAGCGGAGACGTGGAGTCGCTGCTGGACGGGACGCCGGACCTGGACTTCACGATAGGCGTTGTGGCGCGCCAGGGCTGTAAGGAGATGGAGCGGTGCGTGAGCAGCGTCCAGCGCTGGCTCGGCAGCCAGCGGGCCGAGATAATCGTAGTTGACAACGGCTTCAGTGATGACTGCGGGCATCACCTGGATGATGTGGCGGAGGATGATCCTAACGTGCGTGTGTTCCACGCCGATCACTTCTTAGGCAGCGCTGCCGGTCGCAACGTCTGCCTGCGTCAGGCCAGAGGCCGCTATGTGCTGCTAATCGACACGAGCGTGGAGGCGACGGGAGACATCTTCTCCAGACTGCGGCCGTTGCTGGACGATGCGACCGTTGGGGTGGTGGGGCGCTGGGGCGTGATTACGCAGGATATCCGCAGCTTCGACGAGGCGACGGGCACGGGCGATGTCGACGCGGTGGAGGGGTACATGATGGCTTTCCGACGTGAGATCCTGCGTGAGATCGGCCTGCTGGACGAGAAGTACCGCTTCTACCGTCACATGGACCTGGATTTCAGCTTCGCGGTGCGCAGCCGGGGTTATCGCGCGGTGGTGGATAGGGAGCTACCGCTCAAGCGTCACCGACACGTGGACTGGGAGGAAACGCCGCCTGAGGAGCGAGAGCGGCTGAG
>CAZYOV010000272.1:0-975 GCA_964649215.1 uncultured Dehalococcoidia bacterium | reverse complement strand
GCCTTCGAACCGACCGCCACTCAGGCCGAAACCTAATTGTACTTTCGGTCCAGGAAGGAGCGCGCTCTCCGGCCCCTCTTGCGAAGAGCGGACTGTAACGTCGCCCAGCGACCCCGGAGCCGCCGCTGCCAGCGCCGCCACGATGACACCTCAACGGGCAAGGGCAGGCCCCAACGGATGACCGCGGACCCCCAGGAGAGACCAGCGCCGAAGCTCGTTAGCACAATGTTGTCGCCCGGCTTCACTCTGCCCTCCTCGATAGCCTCACATAGGGCGATAGGGATGGAGGCGGCGGTCGTGTTGCCGTACTCGGCGAGGTTAGCGTAGACCTTATCGGGGGGCAGCCCCAGCCTTTTGGCTGCCCCCTCAATGATACGGCCGTTCGCCTGATGCGGGATCAACAAATTCACATCCTCCGGCGTCAGGCCTGACGCTTCTATGGCCTGCTCCGCAGCCTTGCCCATCATCTGCGCGGCCAGACGAAATATTTGCCGGCCATCCATCACCAGGTGATTATCGCCATCGCGCAGGGCTTCACTATTGATGGGGAACCGCGATCCGCCGGCGGAGACCATGAGCAGCGCCGCCCCTGATCCGTCGGACCCAAGCGAGGTGGAGAGGATGCCGGGCTCTTCGCTCGGCTGGAGGAGAAGAGCACCGGCGCCGTCCCCGAACAGGATGCACGTCTCCCGATCTTGCCAGTCCAGGTAGATGGAGACCGCGTCAGCCCCTATGACCAGCACTTGTCTGGCGCGGGCGGACTCTATCTGCCCCGCCGCAAGGCTGAGGGCGTAAACAAAGCCGCTGCAGGCGGCGTTCAGGTCTGTGGCGCCAGCGCGCCCGGCCCCGATCCTGTCCTGCACCAGCGAAGCAGTTGCCGGCACCAGATGGTCTGGCGTGCAGGTGGCGACGATTATCAGGTCCAGATCCGCGGGATGGACGTTCGCCACCTCAAGGGCGCGCTGTGCGGCCGTC
>CAZYOV010000271.1:0-2063 GCA_964649215.1 uncultured Dehalococcoidia bacterium | reverse complement strand
GCGCACAGGTCGCCCGTGCGGCAGGCGTAGCCCCACTCGTTGTCGTACCAGGAGACCGCCTTCACAAGGGTTCCGTCTATGACCATCGTGCTCAGAGAATCGAAGATGGAGCTGGCCGGGTTGCCCTTGAAGTCGCAGGAGACAAGGGGCTCGTCGCAGTACTCCAGGATGCCCCGCAGCGATTCCGAGGCCGCGTCGCGGAACGACTCGTTGACCGCCTCGACGGTGGCGGGCTTTTCCAGGGTAGCCACGAAGTCACAGACGGAGACGGTAGCAGTGGGCACACGGAAGGCCATTCCGTCCAGGCGGCCCTTGAGCTCGGGTATCACGATGGTGACGGCGCGGGCGGCGCCGGTGGTGGTGGGGATGATGTTGAGCGCGGCGGAGCGGGCCCGGCGCAGGTCCTTGTGCACGGTGTCCAGGATCACCTGGTCGTTGGTGTAAGAGTGGATGGTGGTCATGAACCCCTTGTCTATGCCGAACGAATCGTGCAGCACCTTGACCACGGGAGCGATGCAGTTGGTGGTGCAGGACGCGTTGGAGATGACGTTGTGGTTGGCCGGGTCGTACATCGCTTCGTTGACACCCAGGACGACGGTGAAGTCCTCACCCTTGGCGGGAGCGCTGATGATCACCTTTTTAGCGCCGCCGCCGTCGATGTGGGCGCGGGCCTTCTCCGCGGCGGTGAACAGGCCCGTCGACTCTACGACTATCTCTATGCCGAGGTCCTTCCAGGGGATCTGGGCAGGGTCGCGCTGGGCCAGGACTTTGATGGACTGGCCGTCAACCGTGATGGCGCCGTCGCTGACGCTGATGTCGCCGGGAAAAGGGCCGTAGTTGCTATCGTACTTGAGCAGGTGAGCGTTTGTCTGGGGGTCAGTCAGGTCGTTGACGGCTACTACCTGGAGCGTGTCCGGGTGGAAGTCATGGATCGCCTTGAACACCTGGCGGCCGATGCGGCCGAATCCGTTGATGCCTATCTTTGCTGCCATAGGGGGTACCTCCTCATCAGGTCGCGGGGCGTCACCCTTCAGTATATCGTCAGGCCAGTGGGGAGGGCAAAAAACGAGAGCCGGCCCTGAGGAGAATCGGGGCCGGCTCTCGCGGCAGGCAGTAAGGGAAGTGTTAAGTTTATGCGCTCAGGTTATCCAGTACCTGGATCGCCGCGGGTCCCAGGATGGCTATGAATAGGGACGGCAGCAGGAACACGACCAGAGGGAAGGTCATCCAGATGGGTATCTTCTGCGCAATCTGTTCCACCCGCTGGCGGCGGCGAGTGCGCATCTGGTCTGCCTGGACCCTGAGGACATCGCCGATGGATGAGCCGGTCGTCTCGGCGTGGATGATAGAGCTCATGAAGGTGATGACGTCCGGTACGCCGGTTCTCTCACCAATTTCGCGAAGGGCGTCACGGCGGCTGCGGCCCAGCGCCATGTCCCGCAGGGCCTGGGCCAGTTCGTCCCCGAAGGGACCCGGCAGACGCTCCGCCACCTTGGCGAAGGCGGAGTCCAGGCCCAGGCCGGCCTCCACGCAGGTGGTGATCAGGTCCAGCGCGTTTGGCAGGCTTTTGAGGATCTCAGTCTGCCTTCGCCCTACCCGCTTGGCCAGCCAGAAATAGGGGGCGTAAAGCCCCGCGGCGATGAATGCGAGCAAGCCCAGTATCTGGATTGCGCCGAGGCCGCTGCCCGCAAGTAGCATCAGGGCCAAGAACATTCCGGGAACGGCTAGTCCCGTGACGGCCATGAGGAAGAGGAAACCGCTCAGAGAGAACGGATTCCCCGCCAGGGTCAGCAGGTACCGGATGCGGTCGACGAATGTAGTGGGCAGCAGCTTTGCGAAAGCGCTCGCGATGCCTTCGAAGATCGGCCATACGATGCGCTGCGCGAATGGGCGCGTCATATCGGTGGTCTCGTCCTCCGGCATGTAGGCGGCCAGGCTCCGGACGCGTGCGCTCAGCGGGTTATCCCGCCGCCGGCCGACCAGGGACATCGTGATCATGAGAACACCCAGGAACGCGGTCAGTGCTGCTATTGTTGCTAGTGCCATCACTCCACCTCCTAGAT
>CAZYOV010000270.1:1733-2092 GCA_964649215.1 uncultured Dehalococcoidia bacterium | reverse complement strand
AGGTCTATGTGGTAAAGCGCTCCCGTGCAGGAGGCAGCCCGGAACAGCATCTCGCCGTGCGGGTAGCGTATACGCTTGGTGATCCCGGCCGAGTAATGTAGGAGCCTCGCTAACAACTTCAGGTCAGGGAGATGTTCCCCTTCTGGCTCGGCGGCGCTGGCCGCTAGCGCGTCTAGCACAGGGACGCTGGAAGGTTCCAGCCCCTGTGGTAGGCGGATAGGCTCCAGACCCGGATAGATCTTGAAGGGAAGAGGTTGGTTCTGAGCGTCAAGGAAATGCCGGCTGGAGCGCACGCTCTGGAAAGAGTGCTTTGTCCCATCGTGGTACTCCCAAGTCGCCTTTAGGTCGCGATTAGTCTC
>CAZYOV010000270.1:859-1723 GCA_964649215.1 uncultured Dehalococcoidia bacterium | reverse complement strand
CCTCTACTTCGTCCCAAGCCTCACACTCTTCACCATCAGGCGCCTCCTAGCTCAGTGTAGAAGGAAGTCAATTAGCGGCGAGGAGGGCCGCACCTTACCGGCGAAGCGCCACGCCTGTGCTATCATAGACCGGCCCTCAATGTCACGTCATGCCTGATCGCCCAGAAGACCACCAGCAGACGGGCTTCGGTGAGGCCCCGGCCATCAACTCGATCAGCGCTGTCACCCTGGCAACTCACGACATGGCTCGCGCGGTCCGATTTTACCGCTCCCTCGGTTTCTCCCTCCGCTACGGGGGCGAGGATTCGGCATTCACCAGTTTTTTCGTCGGAACCTCGCACCTGAACCTCATCGGCCAACCTAAGGATCGGCAGTGGTCCTGGTGGGGACGTGTCATTTTCTACGTTGCCGACGTCGACGCCCTTTACGAACGTGCCGTGGCGAAAGGCCTAGACCCTAACTCTACCCCCCGCGACGCTGAGTGGGGCGAACGTTACTTCCACCTCACCGATCCCGACGGCCATCAACTCAGCTTCGCGAAGCCACTGACCGCACCTTCCTAGGGGAACGAGAGCGGATGCCGATGGCGCTGGAGCAGCTGCCCCTGATACGTGTAAATCCTGAGCGGGCGGCGAATTGGGGAGCAGCGTAAGCCACCCTCTGCTTGGGAAGATGGCGCGTCGATGGTCGCGCTGAACGCGCCGTGAGTCTCGTGTCGCACAATCCACGTTGGCCGACCCATCAATAAGTGTGGTTAGTGTCGCTTCCTGCGTGCGGTGAGAGCTGAGCCAGCAGCGATCGTGCGCCTGAATTGGGTGGCTGTCAACGGGCCTGGGCACACCCCGCGACTCCAAGCGCCCAACC
>CAZYOV010000270.1:0-849 GCA_964649215.1 uncultured Dehalococcoidia bacterium | reverse complement strand
CCAACCCCACGCCTGCAGTCACTACTGCTCTCCGTTTGCCCTCACCTTGCGGCCTTCAGCCACCGCTTCCGCCAGCGCCCTGTTCCAGCGTGGGTAGACAGGCAGCACCTCGCGTCGCCAAGAGGCAGCGTGACTTGGGTCGCCGTTCAGGACGGTCAGAGCGAAGTTGACGGCGGGCGCGGCCACAAGAAGCGCAGATCGCGATAAGGCGCATCCTTGTCTCCGACAGCCCGAATTCCAATAGGCGCTTGGCTCCATAAAGCACTCGTTATTTTGTGTACGATAATTACCCTACCCGTACACATTCACTACTCCAGCGCCCTGCCCGTCCAAACTCGCTCCGGCAGGGCCGCTGTCAATGTGGTAGCGCTCCAGTAAAATGATAAGCCTCTCAGCACTTGTCGCCATATTGTAGCCATGCTGGGCGACAAGCCCTGGGACGAAAGGCGGCGGGACGGGACGAGTGTGACAGTTCTCAGATACGAAACTGGCACCACCATGACGCGGTGGGGTGGGCAGAGACTAGCGGTCGCGATCTTTTTATCCGGGAGTCGTGGGTTCGAATCCCACCGGGCCCTCCATACGTTAGGTGTAGGCGCCGGGCCGACTAACCCTCCCGCAAGACGGCCGGACGACCGGAGTGCATCGAGATCGGCGTACGCTCCGGGGGGCACAGGTGGTAATATGTTGGCCCGGCCATCGGTGTTCAGCTATGACTCGCGACAAGATACCACCGCTCTCTAAGTCCCGCTTCGGCGCCGGCCTCCAGTGCCACAAGCGGCTCTTCCTGGAGTGCTATTCGCCGAAGCTCGCTGACCCGATTGACCCAGGTCAGCAGGCTATCTTTGA
>CAZYOV010000269.1:0-2120 GCA_964649215.1 uncultured Dehalococcoidia bacterium | reverse complement strand
GCAAGGTGAAGGAGACGGTAATCGCTCTGGAGCTGAAGCGGAAGTACTCCGACGATCAGATCCTGGAGTGGTATCTGAACACCATTGACTACCTCAACTTTGCCTTCGGCGCGGAGGCGGCCGCTGAGCGCTACTTCGGCGTCTCCGCCAAGGAGCTGACGCTGGCCCAGGCGGCGATGCTGGCGGGGATTCCGCAGGCGCCCGGCCTCTACTCCCCTGTCGTGCCGGACAACGCGGAGCGGGCGAAGGCGCGGCAGCGGGAAGTGCTGGACCTGATGGTCAGGCACAGCTACATTACCCAGGCTGAGGCGGACGCGGCGGCGGCCGAGGAGTTGACGTACGAGAAGCAGGGCTTCTTTATCCAGGCCCCCCACTTCGTGTTCTACGTCCGGGACGAGTTGCAGAAGATGTGCGAGAAGGGGATGTTCGATCCGCCGGGCGACTTGTCTTGCGAGAAAGTAGTGTCCCAGGGCGGCCTCCGCATAACCACCTCCGTGGACATGGACCTCCAGCGCATCGGCGAGGGGATAATCGAGAGCGTAGTCAGCAGCAATGAGGAGCGGTTCCTTGGGCATAACGGCGCCATCGTGGCGATCCGGTCGGGAACGGGCGAGATCCTGACCTACCTCGGCAGCCGGGACTTCTTCCGTGAGGACATCGAAGGGCAGGTGGACATCATCTCCGCGGAACGGTCGCACGGGTCATCGATGAAGCCGATCACTTATCTGACGGCGTTCGAGCAGGGCTGGGTGCCTTCGACCCTTGTGCGGGACGCTCCCTTGAAGCTGGATGTGGGCGGCAACCAGGTGTCCGTGAACAACTGGAATAAGAGCTACTTGGGCAACATCACGGTTCGCAAGGCGCTTTCGGAGTCGGTGAACGTGTCGGCGGTGAACACGGTGATGGAAGTGGGGATCACGGAGTTCCAGGAGACGGCCCACCGCCTGGGGATCACCGGCCTAACCCGCAATGATTGCGGGCCGACCATCACCCTTGGCGCCTGCGAGGTGAAGATGATCGATCAGGCCTACGCCTACAGCGTGCTGGCCAACGGCGGCAAGATGATGGGCATACCCACGGTGCAAGACTTGCCGGACGGCTTCCGTGAGCTGGACCCAGTGGCCGTGCTTCGGATCGAGGATGCAGAGGGGAACCTGCTCTACGAGTTCGAGGGGCCTGAGGAGCGGCAGGTGGTGGAGCCGGAGCACGCGTACATGATTACGGATATCCTGTCCAATAACGCGATCCAGTGGAGCAGGCTCACCTTCGGCTGGACGGCGACCTCCAAGACTGGGACCAGCGAGGACTTCCGAGACAACGTAGTGCTGGGATACTCGCCGGGGCCTGAGGGCCTCGTGGTGGACGTGTGGATGGGTAACGCGGACAACACTCCTATGGCCGAGGGCGCCTTTAGCTCTGCCGGAGCCGGCCCTATGTGGAGGGCCTTCATGGCCGAGGCGCACGAGTACCTGGAGATACCCAAGGCGAAGTTTGACGTGCCGGATACCATCGTCATCGCCAGGTGTGGCGGGCGGTCAGAGCCGTTCGTGAAGGACGAGCCGCCGACGAAACCCGGCACCTGCAGGGCGCCGACGCCTGGGCCCAGCGGAAACGAGACGCCGACGCCGACGCCCACTCCCCAGGTGCCCAGGTTCACGCCCCGCGGCGTCCCCTCACCCACCCCTACTCCAGAGCCTGATCCCACGCCCACGCCTACGCCTACGCCTGATGCCACACCGACGCCGGAACTGACACCAACACCAGAGCTGGAGCCCACGCCGTCTCCGGAGGAGACGCCGGAGGGGGCAGGCGCAGGGCAGGGCGTCAACCAGACTAGCAGTGCCGTGGAAGATGGGGCGTATGGCCCCAGGCGCTTGCTCGTGCTAGCCTAGCCTGGATGATGGGCGGTCAGCCCCCGCTACGTTAGGGGAGGAGCCGAAACGGGGGTCCGAACGTATCGCCTATGCACCAGGGGCGCCGCTAGTGCGATGTCCTGTGCCTGACGATACCCAGGGAGTAAGATTGAGGGGAAAGGCTGACCAGAGACATGGTTGAGGACTCACCAGAGACCGACCCGCGCGCCATTCACACGGTCAAGCCGGGCGATCGGGTGTTGCGGC
>CAZYOV010000268.1:0-2129 GCA_964649215.1 uncultured Dehalococcoidia bacterium | reverse complement strand
AGGCGGTGCGGCAGGCCGCCGGCATGTTCGACGTCTCCCACATGGGCCGCTTCGAGCTCATCGGTCCGGAGGCCGCCGCCCTCCTCCGCTACGTCTGCACCTACGACATGACCCGCCTCTCGCCCGGCCGGGGCCACTACGCCACCGCCTGCCGCCCCGACGGCGGCATCATGGACGACGTCTACGTCTACTGCCTTGCGAAAGACCGTTATCTGCTCGTGGCCAACGCCTCTAACGCCGGCAAGATCCGCGGCTGGCTCCGCGAGCACGGTCGCCGCTTCCGAGTGGAGGTCTCCGACCGTCACACCTCCACCTGCATGATCGCCGTGCAGGGCCCCCTGGCGCTGGAGCGACTCGCCCACGTGCTAGAGCCGGATTTCATCAAGTCCCTAAAGCCGCGCGCCTGCGGCGAGATAGAGTGGGAGAACGCCTTCGTCTTCGCCTCTCGAACCGGCTACACGGGAGAGGACGGATTGGAGCTCGTCTCTTCGGCGGCCGCCGGCCCCCGCCTCTGGCGGGCCCTCTTGGACGCGGAAGTGCTCCCTTGTGGCCTCGGTGCCCGCGATACCCTGCGCCTGGAGGCGTCGCTCCTCCTCTACGGTAACGACATGGACGAGACGGTGAACCCGCTCGAGGTGGGGTTGGGCTGGGTCGTGACCACGGACGACGGCGCCGACTTCCTCGGACGTGAGGCGGTCCAGCGCGCCCGCGAGAGCCAACTTCAGCGAACGCTCGTCTGCCTGAAAGCCCAGGAGCGAGGCATAATGCGGCCGGGCTTCTCCATCTTGCGTTCCGGCCGGCAGGTAGGTAAAGTCACGAGCGGTAGCCACTCGCCGACCCTGGGCGGGAGCATCGCCATGGGCTTCGTACCACCGGAGTTAGCGGCGGAAGGAACGGAGCTGATCGTGGACATCCGCGGCAGGCCCCTTCCGGCGCGTGTGGTGCCTCGTCCGTTCTACAAGCGCCCGCGGGCCGCAGAGGAAAGGAACGCTTAGTTGGTCATACCCCCTGACCTCCGCTACACGAATGAGCACGAGTGGGTACGGGTGGAGAACGGAGTAGGCACTGTGGGCATCACCGACTACGCCCAGGATCAGCTGGGAGATGTCGTCTACGTGGACCTGCCGTCGCCCGGCACGCAGCTCTCCCAGCTCGCCGTATTCGGGGAGATCGAGTCCGTCAAGGCAGTGTCCGAGCTGTACGCTCCCGTTAGCGGCGAGGTGGTCGAATCGAACGGGGCCCTTGCCGACAAGCCGGAGCTGGTCAACGAAGCGCCCTACGGCGAAGGCTGGCTTATGAAGCTGCGCCTCGGTGACGAGGGCGAGATCGCGAAGCTCCTCACCGCCGATCAATACAGCGACTTCATCGAGAGCGAGGCCGAATGACCTCCCCCCACCCCTACATCCCCAACACCGATGAAGACCGTCGCGCCATGCTCGACGCTGCCGGCGTCGCTACCGCCGACGAGCTGTTTGCCGACATCCCACCGGAGCTGCGTATTGACGGCCTCGACCTGCCACCGGCGCTGCCGGAGCAGGAGCTGATGCGCGAGATGGCCGCCCTCGCCGCCCGCAACCAGGTCCCCGGCAACGGCATGGCATGCTTCCTGGGCGCCGGCGCCTATCGCCACTTCATCCCCAGCGTCGTCGGCCACGTCATAAGCCGCTCCGAGTTCTACTCCGCCTACACCCCCTACCAGCCCGAGATCAGCCAGGGCACCCTGCAGACGATGTTCGAGCTCCAGTCCATGACCTGCGAGCTGACCGGCATGGACGCGGCTAACGCCGGCATGTACGACGGCGCCAGCGCCCTGGCCGAGGCCTGCCTCATGGCCTGCAACGTCACCGGCCGTAGTCGCATCGCCATTCTGGACAGCGTCCACCCGGCCTACGCCGACGTAGTGCGCACCTACGCCCGCGGCCGTGACCTGGCGGTGGACGTGGTGTCGGACGGCAGCCTCAGCCAGGAGCACGCCTGCCTGGCCGTCCAGCACCCCAACTTCTTCGGTTGCCTGGAGGACGTTTGGCAGCGAGAGACCTCCGCCCACGCCGCCGACGCCCTCCTCATCGCCGTGACCGACCCGATCTCGCTGGGGCTGCTGGCGCCGCCCGGCGACTACGGCGCCGACA
>CAZYOV010000267.1:2009-2133 GCA_964649215.1 uncultured Dehalococcoidia bacterium | reverse complement strand
GGTCGCTCAAGGAGATCGCGGCTCACCTGCGGGACGCCGAGGAGCTGGCGCTGGCTCAGTTCAACGCCTTCGTCGCCGGGTCCTCTTCGGCTCTGCCCGCTTGGGACGTGGACCTGCTGCCTCA
>CAZYOV010000267.1:0-1999 GCA_964649215.1 uncultured Dehalococcoidia bacterium | reverse complement strand
TGAGGCGCACACGACAGCGTTTGTCCCGTCGCGCGCTGCTCCGGAATGCGATGGCCGGCGGCGCCGGGCTGCTGGCGGCGTACGCGGTGGGTTGCAACAACGAATCCGGCCGCCAGCCCACTCCGGCGTCCACGCGCCTTCCCGCGCCCACAGAAGACACGACCCCCGTAGCCGTTCCGACGGAGACCCCGCTCGCTGGCCCTCGCTGGCGGCAGCTCACGTCCTCGGGCATGCAGCCGCCGCCCCGACGCGACCACTCGCTGGTTGCCGTTGGTCAACGGCTACTGCTCGTGTTCGGGGGTCGCAGCAGCGGGCCGCTCGGTGACCTGTGGTCGTTCGACATGATCGAGGGCTCTTGGACGCAGGTGCAGGCTCCGGATGGACCGCCTGCCCGCTTTGGGCACAACGCGGTGTACGACGGGGTCCACGGCCGTATGGTCGTATTCGGAGGCCAGAGTGCCGGAGGCGCCTTTTTCGATGACGTCTGGGCGTTCCGTATGGCGCTCGATGTGGTGGGTGTTGGGACGTGGACGCGGCTAGAGTCAGGCGAGGTCGGTCCCTCGGCCCGATACGGGGCGGCGGGCGCTCTGGACCCGACGGGACGCTTGTTGGTCTCCCATGGTTTCACGGACGCAGGGCGTTTCGACGATACGTGGGGATTCGACCTTGCCGGGGAATCGTGGACCGAAGCTTCGCCGCAGGGGGCGCGGCCGCTGGAGCGCTGCCTGATGCGGTCCGTTTGGGACCCGAGCTCGGAGCGGCTTCTGATGTTCGGCGGTCAGAGCACCGGCATCCCCTTCCTGGGCGACCTGTGGGAGCTGACAGAGGATGGCTGGTTCGAGCAAACGGCCGAGCCGAAGCCCTCTCCGCGCAACTTCTACGCGATGGCGTTCGACGATGAAGGCGGCCGTCTGCTGTTGTTCGGCGGTAGCACGCAGGACGGACCGGCGAACGACCTCTGGCAGTTAGACTCCGCTTCGAACATTTGGAGCGAGGAGTCGCCGGAGGGGGAGGCACCTTCGGCACGTTTTGGCCACGACGCGGTCTGGTTGCCGGACAGGCGCTCGCTGGTCGTCTTCGGGGGCAGGCATGGCTCTCAGGACCTGAACGACCTGTGGGAGCTGAGCCTGCCGGCGTAGCACGTTCGCCTACGGGTAGTGGCACTCCGGCGTCACGCGAAGGACGACGCGCTGCTCCTTCTTCGCGCGCTCCTCGATGGTGGGCCGCACCGACTGCGGCAGAGGGTTGCCCGCCATCGCGCCGCCGACCGCCATCATCACGTCCACCGCGCCGTCGGTCTCGATTTGGCCGCGTCCGTAGACGGTGGGGTAAGGTCGCAGGGTCTGGGTGACCTTGCCCCCTTTTTCTCGTCCAGGACCCCGATACGGCAGGAACGGTGGTAGAATTAGATCCTAGACTGCGAATCTACCAGGAGGAACTCAGAGTGAACTGTTACGTTTGCGTTCTGGATGGCCAGACAAGCCCTTCCGTTGCTACCTGCACCCGTTGCGGCGTCGCGATGTGCCTGAGGCACTTCAAGGAGGCCCAGGGGTACTCGGTCGGAGGAACTAAGTTGGGCTGTCCCCATGCGCTGGCGAAGGCAGCAGCGACGTAGCACTCGGGCAAGAGCCAACCAGCGAATAGCATCACGCCCAATCGAAGGGGTGGATCGGGTACGTCAACGCGTCGCAGAGGTGGAGCAGGCCGCGCAACCAACCATCAGCATCACACATCAGGAGGACCTACGTGTCAAATAACATCGCAGGCAAGTGTCCCGTGATGGGCGGACCTCACACTGCGGTTGGGGCCACGGCGAACCAGCACTGGTGGCCGAATCAGTTGAATCTGAGGATACTCCGCCAGAACTCGCCCTCGTCCGATCCCATGGGCGAGTCGTTCAACTACGCCGAGGAGTTCAAGACCCTCGACTTCGAGGCCCTGGCCAAGGACGTCGATGCGCTGATGACCCAGTCGCAGGACTGGTGGCCGGCCGACTACG
>CAZYOV010000266.1:0-2135 GCA_964649215.1 uncultured Dehalococcoidia bacterium | reverse complement strand
GACGGCCGCACAGCGCGCCCTTGAGGTGGCGAACGTCCATCCCGCGGATCTGGACTTGATTATCGTCGCCACCTGTACGCCGGACCATCTGGTGCCGGCAACCGCTTCGCTGGTGCAGGACAGGATCGGGGCCGGGCGCGCCGGCGCCACAGACCTGAATGCCGCCTGCAGCGGCTTTGTCTACGCCCTCAGCCTTGCGGCGGGGCAGATAGAGTCCGCCCGCATGAGGCAAGTGCTGGTGATAGGCGCTGACGCGGTCTCCATCTACCTGGACTGGAAGGATCGAGAGACGTGCATCCTGTTCGGGGATGGCGCTGGTGCTCTGCTCCTCCAGCCGAGCGAAGAGCCCGGCATCCTTTCCACCTCGCTTGGTTCCGACGGATCAGGGGCGTCGCTGCTCATGGTCCCTGCCGGCGGATCGCGGTTCCCCACCAATGGTGACACCCTGCGCAACGGCGACACTCATCTGATGATGGACGGCCGGCAGATATTTCGTTTGGCTGCACAGATGATGGGCAAGGTTGCGGAGAAGGCCATTGAAGAGTCAGGCCTGACGCCGGAGGATGTAAATCTGTTGATCCCGCATCAGGCGAACGGCCGTATCATTGAGGCGGCAGCCAAAAGGTTGGGGCTGCCCCCCGAAAAGGTCTTCGCGAACCTCGCCGAATACGGCAACACCACCGCCGCCTCCATCCCTATCGCCCTATGCGAGGCTATCGAGGAGGGCAGGGTGAAGCCGGGCGACAACATTGTGCTAACGAGCTTCGGCGCCGGTCTCTCCTGGGGGTCCGCAGTCATCCGTTGGGGCCTCCCCTTGCCCGTCGAGGTGTCATCTTTGCGGCGTTGGCGGCGGCGGCTCCGGGGTCGCTGGGCGGCGTTCCGGTCCTCCCTTCGCAAGAGAGGTCGGAGAGCGCGCTCCTTCATGGATCGCAAGTACAATTAGGTCCCGGCCTGACTGGCCGCTAGTTCGATGGCCGTATTCGGCGCCGATAGCGTTGGTTAGGGCCGCGCCGAGATTATCAGGTCCTTGCGGTCGCCCCACCGGTGGAGGAAGCGGTAGAAGTTACGCTTGCTCAGCCGCTCTCGCTCCTCAGGCGGCGTTTCCTCCCAGTCCACGTGCCGGTGACGCTTGAGCGGCAGCCCCGTATCCACCACTGCGCGATAGCCCCGGCTGCGCACCGCGAAGCTGAAGTCCAGGTCCAGATGACGGTAGAAGCGGTACTTCTCGTCTAGCAGGCCGATCTCACGCAGGATCTCACGCCGGAAAGCCATCATGTACCCCTCCACCGCGTCGACATCGCCTGTGCCCGTCGCCTCATCGAAGCTGCGGATGTCCTTCGTCACCACGCCCCAGCGCCCCACCACCCCGACGGTCGCGTCATCCAGCAACGGCTGCAGCCTGGAGAAGACGTCGCCCGTCGCCTCCACGCTCGTATCGATCAGGAGCACGTAGCGGCCTCTTGCCTGGCGCAGGCAGACGTTGCGACCGGCGGCGCTACCTAAGAAGTGATCGGCGTGGAAAACCCGCACCTTAGGATCATCCTCCGCCACATCATCCAGATGATGCCCGCAGTCATCATCGAATCCGTTGTCAACGACGATGATCTCGGCCCGCTGGCCGCCGAGCCAGCGCTGGACGCTGCTCACACATCGCTCCATCTCCTTGCAGCCCTGGCGCGCCACAACGCCTATCGTAAAGTCCAGGTCCGGCGGCCCGTCCAGCAGCGACTCCACGTCTCCGCTGGTGGAGATCGCCTCCTGTCTGTGGGCCCAACCCGGCACCGGGACGACGACGGTTCCGCTGCGAGTGTCTCGCACCTCCATATCCTGCCTGATCACCTTCTCCCGGATTTCGTCGGCGGGGGGATAGTCACTTGCCTGTCTGAGGTGCGTTCTCTCGCGCACCATCCTCAATACATCCTGTGGTAGCTTCGGCGGCCGCGTCGGCTGCACTAGGTCGAGTCCCAGGAGACGGTCGAAGTCCATCAGCAGTTCGCGTTTGATCGGCGTGGGCAGGCGGGATCGGCCGACCTGCCAGACGATCGCTAGGGCGCGGGGCAGATTAAGGTCATCGACAGCTGCGGCCCAGAACCGCCTCCGCCGGCGTTCGCCATCGGCGCGGGCGGTCTTCGTTA
>CAZYOV010000265.1:0-2138 GCA_964649215.1 uncultured Dehalococcoidia bacterium | reverse complement strand
GAGGCGTTGCACTTCGAATGCAACCGCGGCGTCGGCTCTGGCGGCGACGATGGCGGTGTGGGCGCCGGCGGCGGCAAGGGCGATGGCGAGGACGCGCCCGGCGGCGGTCTCCGCGCCCAGGACCAGCGCCCTTACCCCGCTAAATTGAGCCCGTTCCATATCGGCATTAGGCGTCGTTCGCCTTGACAGCAGACCGGACTTAACTGTACCATCCGCCGTTGGCGGAGCGCTAATGAGAATCGATCTGGCATATGGCAGGGCGGGCCTGCGTGTGGAGCTGCCGGACCATGCCCACGTCCTCCTCCCGGCGCCGATGCCAGCCCTGGCAGACCCTGCCGCCACTATCCGCGAAGCTCTGCGCAGACCGATGGGGTGTGCGGCGCTGCAAGAGATGGTCATGCCGGGCGACACAGTCGCCATCGTCTTCTCCGATGTCACCAGACCAGCGCCCAGCCATATCCTGATTCCGGCCCTGCTCGAGGAGCTGGCAGAGGCCGGCATCGACCGGCAGTCCATCATGCTGATCAACGCCCTGGGCATGCACCGCATGAACACGCCCGAAGAGCTGGTGTCGATGCTCGGCCCCGACGTGGTGGAGAGCTTCCCAATTGTCCAGCACGACCCAGAGGACGAAGGCCAGCTTACTTACGTGATGACCAACAAGAGGGGCGCCCGCGTCGCCGTCAACCGCCACTACATGCAGGCGAAGGTGAAGATCCTGACCGGCTTCGTGGAGCCGCATATCTTCGCGGGCTACTCCGGGGGCGGCAAGGCGGTGCTGCCGGGCATCGCCGGAGCTGAGGCGGTGATCTCGAATCACAGCGGGCCCATGGTCGGCCATCCAAAGTCGACGTGGTGCAGCGTGGAGGGGAACCTGATCTTCGAGGAGATGCGGGAGGTGGCGCTGGAGACGGACCCCACGTTCATCCTCAACGTGACGCTTGACCAGCACAAGGCGATCACAGGCGTGTTCGCCGGGGCGCTGGCGGAGGCGCACGAAGCGGGGATCGCCTTCGCGGAGAAGGCATACGTGCGGGCAATTCCGCATGAGTTCGACATCGCCGTGGCGAGCAGCCTGGGCTACCCGTCTGACATCAGCCTGTACCAGTCGTTCAAGGGGCTGTCGGTGGCGGCGCAGGGTGTGCGCCAGGCCGGAGCGGTGGTGCTGGCGGCGGAGTGCGCCGAGGGTCTGGGCCTCGTCCATTTCCGGGAGCTGCTGGATGAGAGGACGAATCCGCAGGCGCTTCTGGAGATGATTGAGGACAAGCGCTTCCGTCATCACGATCAGTGGGGCGTTCAGGTTGGGGCAATGGCGATGGTGAAGGTGGAGAGCTACCTGTACTCAAGCATGAAGCCGGTGCTGGTCCGTAAATCTCACATGATCCCTTGCAAGGGCGTGTCCAAGACCGTGAACGACCTGCGCAAACGCTACCGACGCGAAAACGGTGGCGAGCCGAGTATCCTGGTGCTGCCTTACGGCCAGCTGACGGTGCCGCGGGTGGCTGCGGAGGGATAGCGGTCAGGCGGGCGTGCCGAGGCGGCTGTAGGCCTGCTACGGTCCCAGCCAGACGATGCGGTATATTTTCCCTGATTCGAAATCGGCGACATAGAGCGTGCCCAGAGCGTCTACAGTCACGTCCAGTGGCCTGTCGAAGCCGGCTGCGAAGCCCGTGACGGTCGCGCTCTGGGGCACGGACCCCTGGCTCGGGGCGACCTGGACGCGGACGATCTCCCGTCCCGCCGCCACATCCGACCGCTCATCACTCCCGTACTGGGCCGCGAAGAGGCTGCCCCGGTACTGGGCCGGGAAGTTCTCGCCGTCGTAGTAGGCGAGGCCGTCCGTGGAGGAGTGGGGCGCCATTTCGGCCACGGGCGCCAGCTTGCCACGGCAGCCACCGGCCGCCATCTCTAGATCGCGGCCGGCGCACTCCGGCCAGCCGTAATGGCCTCCCTCCACGATGTAGTTCAGCTCGTCCGGCGGGTCTCGAAGCAGCGTCAGCCCGTCCTCGGCCGGCTCATAGAAGTCGTGCTCGTTGGCCGTTGCCCAAAGGCCGCCCTCACTGTCGAACGCCAGGTCGTAGGCGTTGCGCAGGCCGCGGGCGTAAACCTCCAGGTCGCTGCCGTCCAGGTTGGAGCGC
>CAZYOV010000264.1:0-2150 GCA_964649215.1 uncultured Dehalococcoidia bacterium | reverse complement strand
ATATTGGCGACGTAGATGTCGTTCTCGGCCGGGCGCATGAAAGCGATGCGCTGCCCATCGGGCGACCAGGAGGGGAAGATAGCGTCTCTAAGGAGCAGGGTGACGTCTGAGCCGTCGGTGTTCATTGTGAAGACCCCCCGCCTGCCGTCTCGCGCGGAGAGGAAGGCTATGCGCTTTCCATCCGGAGACCAGGAAGGAGCGATGTCGGTGCCGGGGTTGTCCGTAAGGCGCGTGATCCCGGAGCCGTCCGCGTTCATGACGTATATCTCCGCGTCACCATCGCGGTCGGACTGGAACACAATCCTGTCCGCCGCCTGCTGTTCACCCCCACCGCAGGCGGAGGCGACGAGGGCGGCGGCGAACGGGATGACCAAGAGGCTGGGCTTCATCGCTGGCACTGCCTTGCCGGACCGCCTGTACCATTTTAGCACGGCAAAGCAGACGCCAGTCGCGCGGCATCCGGTTCCCCGTGTGCTATCATCTCTCCGTCGCCACAAACGGGAGATAGCGCGTGCGAATCATCGTCTTCACAGGCACGGGCGGCGCCGGCGTCAGCACGCTGGCCGCCGCCACCGCCGCCGCCATCGCCGGCGGCGGCCTCAGGACGCTGGCCTTCGGCCTCGGGCCAGGCCTCGCCGCCGCCTTCGACCGCGCCCTCGGTGTGCGGCCGGAGCCGCTGGCGGCCGACCTCTGGGCGCTGGAGGCGGCGCCCGGCCGCCACGATGCGCCCGGCCCCGTCCTCACCTGGCTGCGCGACCTGTTCGTCTGGCGCAACATGGACGAGACCGTGGCCGATGACATCGCCGCCTTCCCCGCCTTCGCCGACCTGGCCCGGCTTCTCACCCTTGAGGAGCATATCGAAAGCGGCAATTTCGACGCTGTCGTCGTCGACTGTCCGGCAGTTCGGCATACTCTGGACCTCCTGGCGGCGCTGGACGCCGCCGCCCGCGCCCTGGAGCGGATGTTCCCGGAGCGCCAGCCCACGGTGCTTGAGCCTTTCCTGAAGGCTCTCAGCGGCTACGCTGCCAGCGGCGAGGACGTCTACGAGGCCGGCCGCGACCTCCTCCTTCGCCTCTCCCGCGTCCGCCAGACGCTGGGCGACCCCGAGGTGTCGTCCGTGCGCCTCGTGCTTACCGCGGAGAAAGGTGCTCTAATGGATGTTCAGCGGGCCGTAACCGAATTGAGTCTGTTTAGCTATCCGCTGGACGCCGCCTTCTGCAACCGGCTACTGCCGGAGGACGCCGGGCCCTGGGCTAAGCCCCGGCGCGACGATCAGCAAACAAATCTGAAATACGTTCGCGAGTCGCTGGAGCCTCTGCCCGTTCTTCCGGTTTCCTTGCAGCCGCGTGACGTGGAGGGCCTCCAGGGGCTTGTCGCACTCGCCGGGTTGGCGTATGGCGAGGCGGACCCTGCCGCCGTCCTCCACGCGAGGCCCTCGCAGGCGTTCTCTCGCCGCGACGGTGACTACGTCTTGAGCCTCGCGCTTCCCTTCGTCGAACGCGAAGAGCTGGCTATCGAGCGCCTCGATGATGCGCTTATCGTCTACGTGGGCGAGCGCAGCCGTACGTTTGACTTACCGGTTGAGGTTCGGGGCCTGAACGGCGTCTCGTCCGCCTTCGATGGCGATACCCTGCGGGTGACCTTCAGCCACCAGCACTGAGCGGGCCAGCGGAAAGGAAGAAGCGTTGATCGGCAAGGCCGACGAATATCTCGTTCACCAGACGGAGCTGCCGCTGGCCCAGGTTGCGTCGGACCATCCGGAGTGGCAGGACCGCTTCTACTTCAACATCCACGACCAGGAAGGCAAGTTCGCGGCTATAACCGGCCTGGGCGTCTTCCCCAATCGCGAGGCGTTCGGCCCGCAGGGGATGGTTCAGGCCTACCTGTTCGTCGTCCACAACGGGCAGCATTACGCCTACCTCAACGTCCGCTCCATCGAAGCTAACCGAGAGGAGATGCAGGCCGGCAGCCTCTCCTACTCCATCGAGGAGCCCCTCACGGCCTGGCGTCTGGAGATCGCTGACGACGCGAACGGTATTAGCGGCTCGCTGGTGTTCCGCGCCCGCTGTCCCCTCTACACCTTCAGCCCCATCCGCTGGCAGGACGGCGATAAGCTGGTCGCTAACCAGTTGCACTACACGCAGGCCGGA
>CAZYOV010000263.1:0-2153 GCA_964649215.1 uncultured Dehalococcoidia bacterium | reverse complement strand
GGCGGGGGTGCTGACCAGTATCAGGTGAGTGAGGAGTTCGGGGTGAGCGAGGGCAAAATGAAGGGCGACGATACCACCGAAGCTGTGCCCCAAAAGGGCGAACGGCCTCACCTCCAGCGTCTTCGCCAGGGCGTCTAAATCGCCGACGAACCGATCGATATTGTAGGGGTCCGGCCCCTGGGGGGAGGCGGAACGGCCGCTGCCCCGGTGGTCATAGCAGGTGAGCTGCATGTGCTGGGCCAGCGGACTCAGATGGGGAGCGATCACTGTCTGGTCCAAGCCCGGCCCGCCGTGATGCACGATGAGCGGTAAGCCTTCCCCCTCCTGCGTGCAGTGGAGGTCTACGCTGACCAGAAGCATAGTGCGGGATGTGACCATGGCGTTATCCGGGAAGTGGACTTCTTCGCCCCATGGCGGTTGGTTCAGGTTGGATCATCACTACAATAGACGCTCAAGTTTACCCGCTGCTACATCTGTTGCCCCACCAAGTCTCAATAAGGAAAACGCGCGGCGTCTAGGGAAAGTTAGGCGCGGAACCTCCGTGACGGATATCAGGCCACGGGCAGACTGAGGGCGTACATCTCCGCTAAGGTATCGATGAACGCCTGCACGGTGCGGGGGCGCTTGCGGTGCTTCTTGTAGATAAGGGAGATCGGCCGCTTCAGCGGCGGCGCGTCTACAATCTCTATCTTCACCAACATCCCCGTCTCCAGCTCCCGCTCGATAGTCACCAGCGGGACCAGCGCCACCCCCAGCCCCTCCTCCACCATGCGTTTGGTCGCCTCCAGGGAGTCCAGCTCCATGGCCACGTTGGGGATAACCCCTGCCTGGCGGAAGAAGCCGTGGATCAGGCCGAAGTAGGATGAGCCCCGGTCGAACAGGACGATGGGCTCGCTGGCCGCGTCCTCAACCGAGGCGGTGCCGCTGGCCGCGAACGGGTGTTCCGGGTTTACGCTAAGCACGATCTCATCATCGTACAGGTGGACGGTCTCCACGTCCGGGTGAGTCAGGGAGCGGACGATTCCCACGTGAACCTCGTCCGCCTGCAGCATCGCCAGCACCTGCTCGGAGCGGCCGGTGCGTATGGACACGTCAACGCCGCTGTACTGGCTGCGGAAGGCGTGGAGGATGCGCGGAAGGACGTAAGTTGAGACCGTAAGAGCGGAGCCGAGGTGGAGCGAGCCTAGCTGAACGTTTCGTACCTCGTCGATGGCGTCGCGCCCTTCCACCAGGGTTCGCAGGATCCGCTCAGCGTAGGGAAGAAAGGCGAGACCGGCATCGGTCATGCGCACGCCGCGCCCGCCGCGTTCGAACAGCTCCTCGCCTACCTCGCGCTCAAGCGACTGAATGCGGGCGGTTATTGAGGGTTGGGTCAGCTGCAGCACCTCCGCCGCTCGGCTGAAGCTGTTGTGCGACGATACTTGGACGAAGGCTTCTACTTGACCGAAGTCCATAAAACGTGCGCTCCAGGATGGAGCTATCGACAGCGCCTATAGGTAGACGCAAAAAACTCTAACGGATTATATCACGAGATGCAAGCTTGGGGGTGCTGCGCGCTCTTAGTGACGCTCGCTGGTGGGGCGGAAGGCGCCGCTCGTCTCGTGCGTCTTGAACCACTGACTGTTCTTCTCGATGTAGCTCTTCCACTCCTCGGGGACGTCATCCTCGAAGTAGATGGCGTTCACCGGGCAGACGGGCTCGCAGGCCGCGCAATCGATGCAGGTGTCTGGGTCGATGTAGTACTGCTCGTCGTCTTCGCTGCCGTGGATGCAATCGACTGGGCAGACGTCGACGCAGCTCTGGTCCTTGGTGCCGATGCAGGGTTCCGTGATGATGTACGCCATTCGTCCGTCTCTGCCCTGGTGGGCGTTGCCGCTATTTTAGTCGCTGCTAACTTCGTTAATCAAGTGCGGGCTTCGCCCGACCGCTGCTGTTAGTCCAGCGACAACGCCGATGGCCGCGCCGGCCGTACGCCCGGTTTCTTGACCGCGACGTCGCCGCGCACGCGCGCCTGGCAGGCCAGGCGCAGGGTGCCGTCGCTCAGGCCGGCCTCGCCTCGCTCCTCGCTCAGCGTCTTGCGCTCGGACCGGCCCAGGGGGTCCAGGTTCTCGGCCCCCTCCTCGATAGTGCAGGCGCAGGAGGTGCATATCCCC
>CAZYOV010000262.1:0-2158 GCA_964649215.1 uncultured Dehalococcoidia bacterium | reverse complement strand
CGGAAGTTCCGCACCCTCAGCTACCTGGACGCCCTCAACCGCCGGCTTCAGGTCATGGACTCCACCGCCCTCTCCCTCTGCATGGAGAATTCCCTCCCCATCGTCGTTTTCAACCTGCGCATGCCCCGCAGTATCGAGCTCGCCGCCTCCGGCAAAGACGACGGCACAACCATAGGCGACCTGGACACCGTACTGGAGGACGCCTCAGAGCCGGCCAAGCCATCGAGGTGACGCCATGATCGACGACGAGCTTCTTGATGCCACTGACCGCATGGAGAAGGCCGTGGACGCCCTCCGGCGAGACCTGGCCACCATCCGGACCGGGCGCGCCAGCCCCGCCATCGTGGAGCACCTCCAGGTGGACTACTATGGCACCCCCACGCCCCTCAACCAGCTCGCCACCATCAGCGCCCCGGAGGCCCGTCTCATCGTCATTCAGCCCTGGGACCGCGGCTCCATCGGCACCGTCGAAAAGGCCATCCTCAAATCCGACATCGGCCTAAATCCCAGCAACGACGGCACCGTCATCCGCCTGGCAATCCCCCAGCTCACTGAGGAGCGTCGACGCGATATAGCCAAGCAGGTCCGAAAACGCGTTGAGGACGCCCGCGTCGCCGTACGCAACATCCGCCGCGACTGCCATGACCATATCCGCCGCCTGGAGCACGACCACGAGATCTCCCAGGACGACCTCCATCGTGCCGAAACCGACCTCCAGAAACTCACCGACGACCAGGTCAAACAGATCGACAAGGTAGGCCACGAGAAAGAGGAGGAGGTTCTCGCCGTCTGACGCTCCGGCCCCGGCAACCGTTCCGCGCCCTAAGCGTTCTATACTGGTGACGATAACCATGGTCATCGCCATCCGCGCCCCCAAGAAGGCCTCGCCCCCACCACCGCTCGCCCTATCACAGGTGCCGGGTCACGTAGGCATCATCATGGACGGTAACGGCCGCTGGGCCACCAACCACGGCCTCCCCCGCCTGGCGGGCCACCGCGCCGGCACTGAGAACCTTCGCCGCGTCATCGAACGCTTCGCTGACTACGGCGTCCGCTACCTCACCCTCTACGCCTTCTCTACCGAGAACTGGAACCGACCCAAGCGCGAGATCCGCGGCCTAATGTCAATCCTCTCCCGCGTCATCAAACGCGAGATTAAACACTTCCACAAAAACGGCATCCGCCTTCTCCACATCGGCCGCCTGGACGCCCTAGACCCCAAACTCCAGCAGCAGATCCTGGACGCAATCGACCTCACCAAAGACAACGACCGTATGACTCTCACCATCGCCTTCAACTATGGCGGCCGCGCCGAAATCCTGGAGGCCGTCCGCCGCATCGTCAGCGAAGGCGTGCACCCCGACCAGATAAACGAACGCCTTTTTAAACGCTACCTGTACACCGTGACAGTCCCCGATCCCGACCTCATCATCCGTACCGCCGGCGAGATGCGCCTATCCAACTTCCTCCTCTGGCAAGGCGCTTACGCCGAATTCGTCTCTACATCCGTCCACTGGCCGGACTTCGATATCGATGAGATCGACGAGGCGCTTCTCGCCTACAGCCAGCGCAAGCGCCGCTTCGGTGGCCTCCTGCCGGCGGAAGTCGATTACCCAGCACCGGCTAACGGAAGGAACGGCGCCCGCCTCAACGGCCGGCGCGCTCTGGGGCGTAACAACACCCAACGCTGATGCTCCCACAGCGGGTCGCCGTCTCTGTCGTCGGCATACCCGTAATCGTCGGCCTCACCCTGCTTGGCAGCCCCCTATTCACCATCGTCGCCGGCTTCCTCCTGACCGTCGCCGCCCTGGAGTTCTACGCCGCCACCGACCCAACATCTGGCGGCAGCCGGACACCCCACCTCCTACGCCAGCGCCCTCTCGCCCTCATCGGCGCCGCCGGCGTCGCCCTCCTCGTCGCCGCCGCCGACAACGGCTTCGACTGGTGGACGCGCACCCTCGCCCTCCTCGTCCTCCTTCCCTTCCTCCCCATCATCCTCCGCGGCGAGGCCGAGACCGGCCTGCGAGACTGGCTCTGGGTGCTCGGTGGTCTAATGTACGTGGGCTTCCTCGGATCCCACCTGATACTCCTGCGTGACGCCGACAACGGTAGTGACTGGGTCCTGCTGGCCCTGTTCGCCACCTTCGCCACGGACACC
>CAZYOV010000261.1:0-2170 GCA_964649215.1 uncultured Dehalococcoidia bacterium | reverse complement strand
GCGTCTCGGAATCGTTGCCGGAACACGAAACGGCCGCGACGAAGAGCAGCGTCGCAAGCAGCAAAGGGAGCATGCGGAATGCGGGTCCCACGGCGCAATTGTACTCGAGTGAGCCCTGCCTAAAAAGCAGTCTATGAACAGCCCCGTGTCACTGCTGCGCAACCCCGAGAGGCTAGAGAGGATCTCCACTCCTGACAAGAACGCCAAGCTTCTCAGCCAGCCGCCGCCACTCGAACACGGATAGCCTATCGGATCGGAGCATACCCGTCGGCTCCCTCATACAACTTGCGGCCTTCGCCGAGTACCCTCGCGAGTGATTCACGTGCGCGTTTGTACTCCCCGAATCCCCAGGCGTCCTCTGTGCCTTTCGGAGCGTTTCGCTGGTGCTCCCTGCCGAAAACGATGATCCTGCTGCCGAGAAGAGGCGGTCAGCGAACCGGAGTCTGGGTAGAAGGGAGGAACGGGAGAGGCCAGCGAGTTGCAGGCGGAGAGCGAGGTTCTCCGACACGAGAACCACACCCAATGAGCAGGGCACTACACGATGCGGAGGAGAATAGCAGGAGATAGGCGATCCGGGCCCACCCGCCGATCGCCAGGAATACGGCTCGCATATCAAGGCGCCTCAAGAGTCGTTTAGGATGCGCGCCGCGTGGCCGGATTGCCGAAAGATCTGTCGGCAAATTGTCGGCAATCTACACTGAGGACGTAAATGCCCGTGGGGTCAGACGCCGAGTATCCTCCCCAGTTCGGCTTTACGCGTATGCCGTTGCCGCAAGGCGAACTCATGCGCCGGCACTATGGCGCGAACGGGGCAGTACTGTACGCATTCCCCACAGCCGTCGCAGACGTGGCGCCGGACGACGAACTGATTGGGAGCTTCCCTTATGGCGCCCTGGGGACACAAGAACTCGCACACCCCGCAGCGCGTGCAGTCAGACGTGATCATGAACAGGGATGCCGATGCCCGCTCGACTGTCATACTCGGCAAGCCTTGATGCTGCCCATGGAATCCTATCCAGAGAACTCCGTTTGCATGTGCTGGGCCCCGTTGAAGAACTCCTGTAGAGTGCCGTTGTAACGGAAGAACAGGTCCTCTTTCAACTGGTCTTCGGCGATGATCTTGATGGGATCGCCTGGGAGTGTCAGGTAGTTAAGGGTGTGCTTCAGGTCAGGGCCGCCGTTGGACCTGATATTCTCGATCATCTCCTTCCAAGCGCCGTACTTCCCTTCGAGCACGAAGTCGGCGACCTTCCCCGGTTCGGCGACCTCCTCAACCCCCTTGCATTGGTAGCCATCGAAGCTGAGCACGAACCCCCGGTTCTCGCGGGGGCCATTTTCAGCCAGCACCTTGATTCCCACAGTAGCGTCGCAAAAGCCAAGGCGGCGGAACTCATCGGCGTTCTGGGCAGCCTGTCTCTTGAGGGCCTGGAACCACTCGACAGTTGGAAACTTCATGACTCGCCTCCTATTCAACGCCCTTAGTATGGCGGCTTTTCCGGCACCTGCGTGCGAGAGCGTCGGTCAAAGCCGGCGATCTCACAGCGGCTCAAGTACTCCTCGCGCATGCGACCCCAGATCAGCCGCACCGCGTCCATGCCTCGATCGATGTGCTTGGCGCCTCCGCCCATGAGAACGGCCAGCGGCTCCACGATGAAGGGGTTAGTGAGGAAGCCGGGGATGCCCATCTCCGCCACGTCGGCCAGGGTGTGCATCTCGGCGAGCGCCCTCTCGCGGTCCGGGTGGTGCTCGAAGAAGTACTTCAAGTGCATCGTGCCGTAGGAGACGTGACGGGCCTCGTCCTGCATGCACAGACGGTAGATCTCCTTTTCCACTTTGTTCTGGGCCAGGAACTCGCCCCCGCGGAAGATGTCCAGCACCAGCCCCTCGCCCAGGACGTGCATGAGGAAGGAGCCCTGGATGTAGGTCGGTGCGTGGAGGATCGTGCGCAGGAACACCTCTGTACCGGTGAGGCAGTGCATGAGGCCGCCTCCGTTTGCCAGCGCCCGCTTACGGAAGACCTCCAAGTGTCGCGCCTCGTCCATGGCCTGAGTGCAGAGGAACATCTTGACCTCGTGGAAGTGTTGGTTCATCTGCCACAGCCATTTCGCCGGGAAATCGGAGGCGATCATCTCGATCTCGGTCAAGAGAGTCGCGATCTGGCACTGGGCGC
>CAZYOV010000260.1:0-2184 GCA_964649215.1 uncultured Dehalococcoidia bacterium | reverse complement strand
CCTACCTGCTGTCCGAGGCCGACTACGTGGTGATCGCCGTGCCGCTGACGGCGGAGTCCCGCGGCCTCATCGGGGAGCGAGAGCTGCGGGCGATGAAGCCGACGGCGCGCATCATCAACATCGCCCGCGGCGCCATCATCGACGAGACGGAGCTGGTGCGGGCGCTGAAGGAGAAGTGGATAGGCGGCGCCGCCCTGGACGTGTTCGAGCAGGAGCCTCTGCCGCCCGACAGCGAGCTTTGGGGGATGGAGAACGTCATCCTGACGCCCCACATCAGCGGCGGCACGCCGGTGTACATGGAGCGCGCCGTCGAGCTGTTCTGCGACAATCTGCGCCGCTACCTGGCGGGCGAACCTTTGCGCAACACGGTGCAGGTGGAACGGGGGTACTAGCGCCAACACTATCTCATCGTGGGTCAGACTATAGGCCTGACCCCCATGGCTTAGTGCGCCGCCGCCACCAGCTTCGGCTGCTCCTGCCGTTTCTCCGGGTGAAGGACCGCGTTCAGCACCTCGTCCACGTGATCCACCAGCACAAACTCCAGTGCCGCCCGTACCTCCTCCGACACCTCCGCCAGGTCTTTCTCGTTCTCGTCCGGCAGGACGACCCGTTTGAGCCCGGCGCGGTGAGCGGCAAGTACCTTATCGCGCACGGCACCGACGGGTAGGACCTTACCCCGCAGGGTAATCTCCCCCGTCATCGCCACGTCCTTGCGCGCCGGCCGCTTGGTGATGGCAGACACTAGAGCGGTGGCGATCGTCACGCCGGCCGAGGGCCCGTCCTTGGGAATCGCCCCCGCGGGGACGTGGATGTGGATGTCATGCTTGTCAAAGAACGACGGCTCCACGTCTAGCGCCGACGCGCGGGAGCGAGCATAGGTCAAGGCCGCCTGAGCTGACTCCTGCATCACTTCGCCCAGCTTGCCGGTGAGTGTCAGCCTACCGTTGCCGGGCACCGTGGTTGCCTCCACGAACAGGATATCGCCGCCGGCCATCGTGGCGGCCAGGCCGGTCGCTACCCCCACCTCGTCCTTCTCTTCGGCCAGCTCCCAGCGGAACCGCGGCGGCCCCAGGAAATCCGAAAGGCCGTCCTCCCCGACGGTGAGAGGCTCGGTTTCGCCCTTCGTCACCCGCCGCGCGATACTGCGGCAGATCGCGCCCAGCTCCCGCTCCAGGTTGCGCACGCCTGCCTCGTGCGTGTAGGATCGCGTGATATCCAGGATGGCATCGTCCGTGATCGTGAGCAGCCCTTCAGGGATCCCATTCTCCGTCAGCTGCCGGGGAAGCAGGTACCGCTTGGCGATCTCCAGCTTCTCGTGCTCCGTGTAGCCCGACAGCTCAATCATCTCCATTCGGTCGCGCAGGGGAACCGGGATGGGGTCCTGAAGGTTGGCCGTGGTGATAAAGAACACCTTGGACAGATCGAACGGTACGTCGAGGTAGTGATCGCTGAAGGTGTGGTTCTGGGCCGGGTCGAGCACCTCCAGCAGCGCCGAGGCCGGGTCGCCGCGGAAGTCCACCCCCATCTTGTCGACCTCGTCAAGCATGAACAGGGGATTGTTAGAGCCGCAACGGCGAAGCTCCTGGATGATGCGCCCGGGCAGAGCGCCTACGTAGGTGCGCCGGTGGCCACGGATATCCGCCTCGTCGCGGATGCCGCCCAGCGACATACGGATGAACTTGCGACCCAGCGCCCGTGCAATGGACTGGCCCAGTGACGTCTTGCCTGTGCCCGGCGGCCCCACGAAGCAGAGTATAGGCCCACGAGCCTCTCCCGCCCTAAGCTTGCGTACGGCCAAAAAATCCAGGATGCGCTGCTTGACCTTGTCCAGGCCGAAGTGGTCCTCGTCAAGCGTCTCCTCCGCCCGGTCGATGTCCAGACTGTCCTCCGTGCTAACGTTCCACGGCAGGTCGGCCAGCCACTCCAGGTAGGTGCGGGCAACCTGGTACTCCGGCGAGATGGAGGGAATGGTCATCAGTCGCTGCATCTCACGGTCGGCCTCTTTGCGGGCCTCCTCGGGCAGATCGGCCTCGTCCAGGCGCTTCTTCAGCTCGCTCAGCTCCGGCGTGACCTCCCCCTCGCCAAGCTCCTTCTGGATCGCTTTCATCTGCTCCCGCAGGATGAACTCACGCTGCTTCTTATCCAGCTCTCCACGCACTTGTGACTGTATCTTAGACTCCACCT
>CAZYOV010000259.1:0-2243 GCA_964649215.1 uncultured Dehalococcoidia bacterium | reverse complement strand
TCGAAATCTTTCGGCGGCCTCAATGTCCTTAAGGAGGTCAGCTTCACCATCGGCGACGGTGAGCGGGTGGGCCTTGTGGGTCCGAACGGCTCTGGCAAGACGACGGTCCTGCGGCTCATTGCAGGCGAAGACGAGCCCGACAAAGGTGAGGCCGGATATCGCGGTGGCACAGTAGGGTACCTGCGACAGGAAGCGGGGCTAGACCCAGAGCGCCGCCTTGTGGATGAGCTCTGGATTGCCTTTCCTGATGCCCGTTTGATCGATAATCGCCTTGAGGATATCGCTGGGCGCATAGAGCGCGGCGAGGGCGATCTGGACGCCCTCATCACAGAGCAGGGTGAGCTCTTTGACTCCTTCGACCAGCTGGACGCATACCGGATCGACGCTCGAATCGGGCGCGTCCTGGACGGCCTGGGGTTCGTCCCGAAAGACCGCGACACGCCGTGCGGCGACTTCAGCGGCGGTTGGCAGATGCGGATTGCGCTCGCGAAGGTGCTTGTCAGGAGACCCGACCACCTACTGTTGGACGAGCCCACCAATCACCTCGACGCAGAAGCTCGTGGCTGGCTGGCCGAGGAGCTAGCTGCCTATCGTGGCACTGTACTCATCGCAATTCATGACGGCGAAGTACTGGACCGCGTCGCCACGCGCATACTCGAGCTGCGCTATGGGCAGATCCAGAGCTACGCCGGGAACTACACGGAATATCAAATACAAAAGGCTGCCCGCCTGCAGCAGCAAGACCGAGAAGCAGCGCGGCAGGAGCGCGATGTGGAGCGCCAGACAAGGTTCATCGAACGGTTCCGGGCTAAGGCGACCAAAGCTTCCGTCGTGAAGAGCCGGGAGAAGGCTCTAGACAGGATCAAGCCCATCCAGCGGACACCGAAGGAGGCTGAGGTTCATTTCCAGCTCACTGCGCATGGACGCACCGAACATGACGTTTTGGTGATGACACACGTCCGCCACTCCTACGGCGATCATATGGTGCTCGTAGATGTGAATCTGCAGGTGCAGCGGGCGCAAAAGGTCGCTTTCGTAGGGCCCAACGGCAGTGGAAAGACCACGCTCCTCCGCATCGCCGCCGGCCTCATTCTCCCCACGGACGGAAGCGTGCGGTGGGCCGAAAATGCGCGGCTGGGATACTATGATCAGCATCAGGACGAAGCGCTGGATAGCGAGCGTACCGTGCTCGAGGAGATTCGCTCAATAGCCCAGGGTGAGTCTGACCTTAAGCTTCGATCGGTGCTGGGCCAATTCCTGTTTCGCGGGGATGACGTGTTCAAGACCATCGGCCTCCTGTCGGGCGGAGAACGCAGTCGTGTCGCCCTAGCCAAACTCGTCGTGCAATCGACTAACGTGTTGGTTTTAGACGAGCCGACGAATCACCTCGACCGCTCGACGCGTCGAAAGCTGATCCAGGTCCTCGAGAGGTATGAGGGCACGATACTCTGTGCGGCACACGATCGCGGCATTCTCGAGCGGGTGGCAACCCGCGTGTATGACGTGAGGAACGGCGGCTGTCATGAACTCATCGACTTCCGCCGCGATTAACTTCGGGCCTACCGTTGAAAGCGGCCTCGCCAGCGCTGCCCCTGTATAGGATCATTCGCGCGCGACGAGATGAGACGCCGAGCATGCAGAGCGAAGATACACAAAGGCCGACATTTTCGGGACGGTGCTGAACCGGTTCTGCACGACGGGGTCGGCTTCATTCGCCGCTTCGGGAAGGGCGTGGGGCCGTTTCACGGCCGGTCGCGCTACTCGGGCGGGACGCCCTGGAACGTACCGAGCATCTCCACCATTCGCGCCCTGACCGCCTCCTGGATGGCGGGTACGCCCTTCGGCAGCCCACCGTAGATCGCACCCGTGACGGGCTTCTCGGTCTTCGGGTTCTTGGCGTATTCGACAGCGTCGGCGAGATCGGTAGCGAACTCGTCGACCACGCCCTCTTGCGTTTGCGGCCGCGTGACGCACATGTGGATGGCGTTGGGGTGCTGCTGGCCGTTTAACCGCCAGCCGCGCCCCCGCATGAAGTCGTTGACGTGGTAGATGTCGAACTCGCTGGACGTGAACGAGAAGCAAAACGTCGGCTCGCCCATGATCCGCAGCTCAGAGTGGCGCCGCACGGCGTCCTGCATCGCGAACGACGTCTCAAAGATGCGCTTGGCGTACTTGAGATAGCCCTCGCGGCCGAGGCTGACCATCGATGCCCACGTCGCAGCCAGCAGGCCGCCCGACCGGCT
>CAZYOV010000258.1:0-2281 GCA_964649215.1 uncultured Dehalococcoidia bacterium | reverse complement strand
CAAGGGCGAAGGGGAACATTGAGTTATTCGCCATGCCGCTCACGAACAGCAGCGCCCCCAGGGCGATAGCGGCGACGGCGGCGGCGAGGCTGCGCCAGCCCATGCGTCCGCCGGGCGGTTCAGGGATGTCACGGATAGCGCGGACGATGTTCAGCTTGGAGACGCGCCAGGAGGAGAAGGTGACGGTGATGAAGGTGAGCACCACGCCGAGGCTGTAAGAGATAACGATGGTACGCAGGGTGACATTGGGCTGAATGTTCAGGTCGAACTCGGAGAAGATGCGAGCCATTATCTGCGTCATGCCGAAGGAGATGAGGATGCCCAGGGCGGCGCCGACGGCCGCGGCGGCCAGGTTGTAGGCCATTCCTTCCGAGAGGAATATCTGGACGAGCTGGCCCCGCTTGGTGCCGATGGCGCGGGTCATCCCCAGCTCTGACTTCCGTTCGGCGGCCAGCATGACGAAGATCATGAGGATAAGCAGCATGCCGGCGGCGATGGAGAACAGGCCGAAGATGAGGAAGAAGGTGACCATGAAGTTGCCATCCCGCTCAGCATGATCCACGCCGTCCTGTTTGAACGGCTCGATATCAAGGTTCAGCGCCTCCACCGCGATCACCCTCTCGACGCTGGCCACAACCGCATCGGTCAGCTCTACGCCATCCCGCACGCCGCCGCTGTTGGAGATGGCGATGACGTTGACCTCGCCTTCGCGCCCCAGGGTACGCTGCACGGTATCCAGGCTGGTCACCAGCCCTTCCGTCTGCTCGAAGTCGAAGACGCCGGTGGTAACGCGATCCTCCACAACATCCGCAACAGTGAAATCCAGCGGCTGGTTCTGGACGAACACCTGGATCAAGTCGCCGGGCTGAATGTCCGCCTCGTCAGCGAGGGATTCGTTCACATACACTTCGTTTTCCGCCAGGTCAGCTACCTGTACGGCGTCGCCGCTGGTAGAGACGAAATCGGGGAAGGCGGCCAGCTTGCTCGGATCGACGCCCACGATGTTCGCCTCGGGCGAGCTGAGGCCGGTGCCGGTGTTTATCACAGGCACAACCTCAAACAAGATGGGCAGGACACCATCGATATTGGGGTCGTCTGCCAGAGCCGATTCGAACTCCTCCGCCAGGGTCTCAGGAAAGGACCCGCTGGGGTTGGCGGCGCCGCCGCCGCCACTCTGGCTACGGAGCAGCACTATCTCGTCCACGTGGCCCAGCTGGGTGAGGGTCTGGTTGGTGATGCTGTGGTTGATGGTGTCGCCGGTGGTGAAGGCGGCGGAGATGATCAGAGTACTGAGCATCAGCCCGATCACGATGAGTACGGTCTGGGCCATGCGGCGGGGGATGTTGCGCAGGCCGATGAGGAACATGACGCGGTTGCGGAGAACGACGTAGCCAACTACTGACAGCGAGAGTCCCAGTAGCGCCAGCAGCACCAGCATGATGCTGTTCATGGGGATGCCGAACAGGTTCTCCATGGCCGTACCCTAACCTGCCTCGGTCTGGACCGCCGGACCCCAGATGCCCGCTTCGCGATCGATGATGCGGTGGTCGCTGGTGATCTGGCCGTCCTGCATCTTGATGATGCGACCCGTGCGCTCAGCCACCTCACGGGCGTGGGTCACAAGCACAAAAGTCTGATCGTGCTTCTCGTTGAGGTCGCAGAGAAGGTCCATGATCTCATTGGCGTTGGTGCTGTCCAGATCGCCTGTGGGCTCGTCGCCCCAAACAATCGCCGGATCGTTGACCAACGCTCGGGCGATCGTCACGCGCTGTCGCTGGCCGCCGGAGAGCTCGCCCGGCTTGTGAGAGGCCCAATCGCCTAAGTGGACGGTCTCGAGGGCGGCGTGAGCCTTCTCGCGGGCCCGGCGGGCGGAGGTGCCGGAGACCAGCAAGGGCAGCTCCACGTTTTCGATAGCGGAGAGCACCGGCAGTAGGTTGTAGAACTGGAAGACGAAGCCCATATGGCGGGCGCGATACTCCGTCTTATGGTTATCCGATAGGGTATTGACATCCGCGCCGTCCACAAGGATACGCCCCGAATCGATGACGTCCAGGCCGCTGAGGCAGTTGAGGAGGGTGGTCTTGCCACAGCCGGAGGGGCCCATGATGGCGACCATCTCACCCCGATTAACAGCGAGGCTGACGCCGCGGAGAGCATGAACCTTCACCTTGCCGGTGTCATAGGTCTTGACCACGTCCGTCGCCTGGATGATGGGAGCATTGACGGAGGGGGACGTGACTTCCTCACCCGCATGTGTGCGTTCAACCGTCATGAGGCAGCT
>CAZYOV010000257.1:1319-2303 GCA_964649215.1 uncultured Dehalococcoidia bacterium | reverse complement strand
CGGATGAGATGGTTCTTAAGACTAATCTCCTAGGGACAGACGCGATGGTGAAAGACCGCATCCGCGCCTATCGGGATGCCGGCGTGACCACGCTACGGGTGGAGCCTGAGGGGAAAGGCTTGCGTGAGCGCCTGACAACGCTGGGACGGCTCACGGAGCTTGTTAGCACCGTCAACGCGGAGTGAGTCCATTGCTTAGGCCGATGGTCATCTGGGCTAGCTCTCGCCAGGTGACCGGCTCCGTTGACACCACCGCTACGTAATCCCTAAAATCGGATACGCTGGGTCCCTGGTGGGCCCGCCCGGAGCGGGCGTAGCTCAGTGGTAGAGCATCTGCTTCCCAAGCAGAGGGCCACGGGTTCGATCCCCGTCGCCCGCTCCAATAGTAGAAGAGGGTTAGTCAGGATGGTCGTCAACGGACGACCATCTGCTTTCTAGGCAGAGGTTTGTGGGCTCACCGAGGCCTACTTCGCCCAATACCCTTCACGCCTACGGCGAGACCCTTCGCCGCTTCGCCGCAACCGCTCAGGAAGAGGGCTTCCCCAGCGACGTCTCGCACATCGCCCCCGCCCATCTGTACTCCTACCTCGGACGCTTCACCGGCTACTCCCAGGAGACCCGCCACCGCTACTTCCGAGAGGTCCGATGCTTCTTCAACTGGCTGGTCGCTGCCGACTACCTGAAGGAGACGCCTTTCTGTTCCTTGCACAACGTCCGCCTGCCCCAGAAGATCGTCCAGCCCTTCAACGGCGAGGAGATAGCCCGCCTCCTCGCCTGTTGCGACTCAGAGACAACTGCCGGCGCCCGCGACCGGGCGATCATCCTCACCCTCCTCGACACCGGCGTGCGGGTCGGCGAGCTGGTCCGCGTCACCGTGGAGGGCTTCGATTTCGAGCGCCAAAGGCTGAGGATTCTCTACGGTAAGGGGAACAAGCAGCGGATCGTGCGCTTTGGCGACCAGTGCCGAGAGGCGGTAATGCACTAC
>CAZYOV010000257.1:0-1309 GCA_964649215.1 uncultured Dehalococcoidia bacterium | reverse complement strand
TGGTCCCGTGTTCAGAAACTCCCTGCGTGACCAGCCGCTCCAGAACAACGGGGTGAAGCAGATGCTGCGGCGGCTGGGCCGTCAGACCGGCATGCCCAAGGTCCACGCTCACCGGTTCCGCCACACGTTTGCCACCTGGGCGACCGAGAACCAGGCCCGGGAGCTGGACGTCCCGTACCTCCTGGGCCACTCCACCCCGGACATGGTGCGCCGTTACTCCGCAACCTACAACTCGGAGAAGGCGGCCCGCGCCCACGAGGCGTTCAGCCCGGCGGACCGGCTCGGGGAGCGGTTGGCCGAGGGTGCCCCGGCTATCCGCTTAGCTTGACCAGACAATAACCACACTTAGTGACGGTCAATGCACTGCGCCGACGGACTGGACGAATGAGGTCGCGGTGTCGACAAACAGATCTGGGTGAGTGTCATGGGGGACATGGCCGGCGCCCTCGAACGTGTGCTGGCGAGCACCAGCGATGGTGTCAGCGACCCGGGCGACGACAGGCCGAAAGAGAGGCGGGCTGGCGGAGCCTATTGTGAGCAGGGCCGGGCGGGAGAAGCGCGCCAGCGCCCTAAGGTCTAAGGTACCGGCTTCCGGATCCCGCTCCTCGTCCAAGAAGGTGGGCGCGTTGTTGATGCAGGTCTGCTTGGCCTCCGGCGGGAGCTGTCCGTCCCAGGCGCCCGGCCCTAGGGCGATGGTGTCCATGAAGTAGCGAGCCCCTTCCTCCATGTCGCCGGCGGTGAGCAGTTCGAGCACGGCCCCAATCCTGCCGCGATACTCGTTGAGCAGGAGCGCAGCAGCGGGGTCGGCCTCCAGTAGGCCGAACAGGGGCGGCTCGTGAACGCTAAGGCTACGGAACAGCTCCATCCTCTCGGCCGCCAGTCGGAGAACGATCGACGCCCCGCGGGAGTTGCCGATGACGTGAGCAGGGGCGAGCCCCAGATCCCTGATCAATGCAGCCAAGTCGGCGACGTCCTCATCTAGGCTGCCCTGGCCGGCAGGTCGTTCGCTCTGACTGTGGCCGCGGCGGTCGTAGATGACGACGCGGAAGCGCTCGGCCAAGGAGGGTGCGACCAGATCCCAGGAGTGGTGGTCGGTCCAGGAGCCGTGAACCAGAATGAGCGGCTGGCCGGACCCGGCCTCCTCGTAGTACAGCTTCACGCCGTTGAACAGTGCGGTAGGCATGGACACCTCCTGTTGAGATCGGTGCCGAGAGTATACCTAAGGATTGTCGCAGCGACAACTCGACTCAGGCGGTTCGTCTCCATCCCTGCACACTAAGCAGACTTAGTGTGCGTTCGCTGACATGCC
>CAZYOV010000256.1:0-2339 GCA_964649215.1 uncultured Dehalococcoidia bacterium | reverse complement strand
CTGACGGACCCCGTCCGTGGAGAGCAGACGGACCTGGTGATTACCTACCGCGACGCCGCCTACGAGGTGTGGGCAAAGCGCGGTATGATCCGCTTCCAGCGCTTCTACGAGGACGGCGGCGGCTACGGCTACCAAATCGTGGAGCAGATAGGGGATGACCCCATCGCCAACCAGGACCCGACGGCGGTGGCGACGCTGGCGGCGGAGCTGGAGGCGGGTGCCGCATCCGGCTACTCCGGCACGGACCCGGCGCACGCGTTCGTGGAGCCGGAGCATCTCAGCTATCCGCTGGCGCTGGAACGCATCGCCCAGCTCTTCGATAGCCCCAACGCGCCCGACATCGTCATTAACCCCAAGTCCTACGCCTTCGGGAGGCAGCCGGGGCAACACGGGGCTCTGGACGTGGTACAGTCGCGGGCGCCACTGATGTTCTCGGGGCCGGGGATCAAGCCGGGGATGACAGACGCCATCTGCGCCCAGGTGGACGTGGCGCCGACGCTGGCATTGCTCCTCGATCTCCCCCTCATCGAGGGCAAGGACGCCAGCGGACGCACCTCCAGCGAGCGGGGCGTGAAGCCGGACGTGTACCTGAAGCGGCAGGACGGCAAGCCCATCGTGGAGATCCTGGACCTGGACGGCGGCGGCCAGCCGCGGTCGAGGCCGGAGCGCGTCTATATCATGCTGTTGGACGGGCTGAGCAATACGGAGCTGCAAGAGCGGCTGGAGAAGGACGCTGAGTCGATCCCCAACCTGAGACGGCTGGTGGAGCGCGGAGCGATGTTTCGCTACGGGACGATAGTGACGTTCCCGAGCATCACCTGGCCCAGCCACAACACCCTGGGCACCGGCGCCTGGTGCGGCCACCACGACGTGGTTAACCCGGCCTACTACCTGCGGGAGAGCCGCCAGACGGTCGCGCCTCAGGCGATGCAGTTCGACACCGCGAAGTTCCTCGGCGATGGAGTGGAGACGCTGTACGAGGCGGTGCACCGTGCGTTCGGGACGTGGGACGGGGCCGACAGGCCGGCCGACACTCGGCCCAATCAGGGAGCGTTCACGGCTTCGATCAACGAGCCCTGCGCGCGAGGGGCCGGCCACGCGGCGCTGGAGCGGCGCCTCGCGTGCGACGCCGAGAAGCTCAGGGGTCTTTCGCGGTCCCACTACGAGGACACGAGCCCCCGCTGGCGGGAGGACGGACAGGAAGGAGTCTACCGCTACTCTCGGATCGACGAACAGGGTGTGGCCCAAGCGATGCTGCTGTTCGACGACGAGAGCCACCCTCCACCCACGTTCACATACGAGTCGTTCTTCCTGGGGGACGCTGCGGGACACGAATATGGGCCTCATCACGAGGCGGTGCACACGGCCCTAATGGAGACGGACAAGCGCATAGGGGAGATCCTAGGCCTGATGGAGCGACGCGGGCTCCTCGATTCGACGCTGTTCGTGGTGACCGCGGACCACGGGATGGCGCCGATCGACACTGATTTGGCTGCGAACCAGGTGCAGGCGGTGCTCGACGCCGGCCTGAAGGCCGTCATACCGGCCCCGCTCGTATACCTGCTGGACATGGATGTGACGCTGGAGCCGGCTATGGACGGCCGCACCGTAACCGTGACCGTATTGGAGAACGACGCCGACATCCATGGGGAGAAGCCTCCCGTGGCCAACGCCGAGGTGCGGGTGCTGGGGGAGCACGCGGCGCTGCTGGCGGAGGCGAAGACTGACGCCTTCGGCGTCGCCGGGCTGACGCTGCCGGTGGATGCGGACCCCACAAAGCTCGTCGTCTCCGTTCACAGCGACCGGTTCAACCCCCGACACCTTCGGCTGGACGGCACGAACGTGGTGGCGGAGCTGCGAGAGCGGCTGTACGGGAGCTAGCCGAATGGCGTTTGAGACGATCGCCTACAGCGTGGACGATGGCATCGCCCGCATAACCCTGACCCGACCGGAGCGTCTGAACGCCATCAACGCGCAGCTCATCACTGACCTGCGGGACGCCGTCGCGGCTGCGAACGATGACCAGTCAGTACGGGTCGTCGTGCTGAGTGGCGCCGGCCGGGCGTTCTGCGCCGGCTATGATCTCGATTGGGGCACGAAGGCCGAAGACGCGTCGCAGCGGGCGATGTCCGGCCAGTGGGACCCGGTACGCGACTACCTGGGCATGTCGCGCAACGTGCGGGCGTTCATGTCACTGTGGGAGAGCCCGAAGCCGGTGATAGCGCAGGTGCACGGCTGGTGCGTGGGCGGCGGCACGGACATGGTTCTGTGCAGCGACCTGATCTACATGGCGGAGGACGCCCAGATCGGCTATCCGCCGGCGCGGGTCTGGGGCGAGC
>CAZYOV010000255.1:0-2353 GCA_964649215.1 uncultured Dehalococcoidia bacterium | reverse complement strand
CGCCTCGGCGGAACTCGCCCCGATGCTCGTCCATCGCCAGCCCAACCAGGAGGTTTCTCTGCGCCCGCCGCTGCATCGCCGGCGGGAGGGCGCGCAGGGTGTCCAGCAGCACCTGGTACGCCGGCCGCTGGGCTATGGTCTCGATGATGTGACCCTGAACGCCGGTGATCGTCCAGGTGTCGCCGATGGGAGCGGCGCCCTGAGAGACGATGGTGCGGACGGTATAGGGGCCGCCCAGGGCCAGGGCCACGGCGCCGCGATCGTAGACCTCTTCATTCAGGAACAGGTGAGTGCCGCGCAGTTGGGGGTCGCCGGAGGCGAGCCCGCCCACCAGGGGGGTCTCCGGGTAGCCTGCGGACAGGCCGTCAAGGAACGCCTCCGCATCCAGCGTGAACGGGTCGGCGAAGAGGAGCCAGGCGCTGGCGTCTTCCGGCGCAACCCCGGTTAGCCGGTGCCAATCCTGGGGAGTGCGGCAGCTCTCCAGCTCTTCCTGGGTCAGGTGAACGGCCGTCAGCTTAGCACCAGGCAGAGAGAAGGCCAGTAGCGCCAGCGCCGGCTCCCCCTCTATCTCCTTGCCGGCACCGATGACTCCGTGGCCGGAACAGCCTACGAGGAGGCGGGCGCCGGTGAGCTGACGAGCTCGGGCGACCAGATCTGGGAACTCCTCACGGTACTCCGAACTGGCGAACAGCAGCGCCAGGTTCACCTCGTGCTCTCCCGAGAGGAGCGGTATCTGGCCGATCAGGTCGGCCAGTGCGTCCCGCCAATCGGGATGTCGGGCTACGGCTGCTCCGGTCATCATAGAGCCTCCCCGTTGTCGTTCGAGATGCGCTGGCGGTCTGCGGTTCGTCTAATGAGACGCACCGCACGATCGTAAGTAAAGTAGTTCCAGGCCCAGTTTACCAGCACCAGCATCCGGTTGCGGAAGCCGATGAGCCACACCAGGTGCACCGTTAGCCATATTAGCCAGGCGATGAAGCCGTTCAGCCGAAGGCCGAAGATGTGGGCGATCGCGGCGTTTCGTCCGATGGTGACCATGGTGCCCCGATCCTTGTACACGAACGGTTTTGGCGACAGGCTAGCGAGGCTACGCAAGATGTTTTCCGCCACCAGGGCGCCCTGCTGAATTGCTACCGGCGCCAGCATGGGATGCGGCCGGGTTTCCGGATCGCCCACGTGGGCCATGTCCCCGATGGCGTAGACTTCAGGATGGCCGGGCAGATGCAGCGCCTTAGAGACAACGAGGCGGCCGGCTGAGTCCCTGGCTGTGGGCACGGCTTCGGCCAGCGGCGGCGCCCGCATACCCGCCACCCACATCACGGCCCCGGCCGGGATCGTCTCACCGCTGCTCAGGGTGACGCCGTTCGCGTCAACGTCAGCCACGGGCGCTCCCAGACGGATCTCAACCCGCAGCTCTCCGAGCTTGGCTTGGGCCTTGGCCTGTAGGTCGAGAGGCATGCCGGGCAGAATGCGGTCTGTGGCCTCCAGGAGGAGGATTCGCGCCCATGAGAGGTTCAGTTCCGGGTAATCGTGCGGCAGAGCGTGCCGCCGCAGCTCGGCCAGGGCACCGGCCAACTCCACACCCGTCGGCCCGCCGCCCACCACTATGAGCGTCATCAACTGTCGGCGACGGTCAGGGTCATCCTCAGCTGACGCCGTCTCGAAGGCGCGGAGGATCTGGTCGCGCAACCTCTCGGCGTCGTCCAGGTTGCGCAGGGCGGAGGTCACCTCCACAACGGAGTCCAGGCCGAAGTAGCTGGTGGCGCTGCCGGCCGCCAGCACTAGGTAGTCGTAGCTTATCTCGCCGGAATCGGTAGTGACGACACGGCGCGCAAGGTCCACCCCCGTGACCGCGTTCAGGCGAAAGCGCAGGTTGGAGACGCCGCGGAGGATACGGCGAATCGGCTGGGCGATCTCTTCCGGCTCCAGCCCGGCGGTGGCTACCTGGTACAGGAGCGGAATAAAGGTGTGGTAGTTGTGCCGGTCCAAAATGGTCACGTCCACGCGGGCGCGACTCAAGCCGCGGGACACGCTCAGCCCGCCGAATCCGGCGCCGACTATGACCACAGACGGGCGGGCCCCGGCGGGCTCTTCCATAGCTCCTTCCCGCGACAAGTCTGCCTCAGATGCGGATGATTGCTCATCGGCTCCGGCGGCCGCATTCAATCTGCGTCCGAAGGACGATCACGCACTATAGTGCCTACGCCGGGCATGCGGGCCACCAGATAGATGTCGTGCTCTCGATACGCGTCCTGCACCATCTGAATGACGAAGCCCCAGATGTCATTGATCTCCTCTCTATCGTCCGTCCCCGGCGTGATCCAGAGGTAGGCATCCTCGTGGTCGTCCCTAG
>CAZYOV010000254.1:0-2362 GCA_964649215.1 uncultured Dehalococcoidia bacterium | reverse complement strand
CTTCACATCCACGTCGACGAGTTCCAGGACACCAACATCGCCCAGTACATCCTCGCCAAGCAGTGGTCCAGCCGCCACCGCAACATCTGCGTCGTCGGCGACCCCGACCAGTCGATCTACACCTGGCGCGCCGCCGACATCCGCAACATCCTCAACTTCGAGCACGACTTTCCGGACGCCACCGTGGTCATCCTGGACCAGAACTACCGCTCCACCCAGTCCATCCTCGACTCCGCCCACAGCGTCATCGCCGTCAACAAGCAGCGCAAGGAGAAGAACCTCTGGACGGAGAACGGCCCCGGCCGGCCCATCACCGTCTACGAGGCGTACGACGAGGAAGGCGAGGCCGCCTTCGTCATCGACGAGGTCAAGCGACTCGCCAAGGCGGAGAAGCTTCCGCTTCACGGCTTCGCCGTCATGTATCGCACCAACGCTCAGTCGCGACCCCTGGAAGAAGCGTTCGTCCGTCGCAACATCCCCCACCGCCTCGTCGGCGGCACCCGCTTCTACGAGCGTCGCGAAGTCAAAGACCTCCTAGCCTACCTCCGGCTGGTGCACAACCCGTTCGACTCCGTCGCCCTGATGCGGGTCATCAACGTGCCGGCGCGCGGCATCGGCGACCGCACCCTGGCTGAGCTCAGCCGCTGGTCAGGCGAGCAGTCCATACCCGCCTACGCCGCCCTCCAGCTCATCGCAGACGCCGAACGCGACTCGCCGGAACGGACTAGCGCTCATGGTGAGCCTGTCGAACCACCTGATCCCGTCGAAGGGCGAGCGACCGCTGGAGCCCACCCATTCAAGAGCCGGACCGTGGGCGCCCTCCTCCGCTTCCTCGGTCTCCTCAACGAGCTCATCGCCGTCGCAAAGAAGGAGCCACTCTCCGAGCTTCTGGACACGATCATAGACCGCACCGGCTATCGGGAGTACCTCCTCGGCGAGGAGCCAGGCAGCCTCCCGGACGGCGAAGAGCGCTGGGAGAACGTCCAGGAGCTGCGCGCCGTCGCCGCCCAATACGACGAGCTCAAGCCGGAGCACGCCCTCCCCTCCTTCCTCGAGGACGCCGCCCTCATCACCGACGTGGACGAGTACGATGAGAAGGCCGACGCCGTCACCCTGATCACCCTCCACGCCGCCAAAGGGCTGGAGTTCCCGGTCGTGTTCATCGTCGGTCTGGAGGAGGGCCTCCTGCCTCACATGCGCTCACTGGAGAGCGGAGACCCCGCCCAGCTGGAGGAGGAGCGTCGCCTCTGCTACGTCGGCATGACCCGCGCCAAGGAGCACCTCTATCTCATCCGCGTCTTCCGCCGCTCCTTCGGCCGCACGGGTGCCGGTTTTGGCGGCGGCCACAACCCGCCCTCGCGCTTCCTCGCGGACATCCCGCCGGGGCTGATCGCCCAGCCTGAGCGCGTCGATACACCCACCCTCCTGCCCCAGCGACACCGCTACGGCGCCGCCTCCGCCTCTGCCGCCGCTCATCCTGAGCCTGTCGAAGGGCGAGCGGCCCCCGCCGAGACGTTCGCAGCCGGCGACCACGTCCGCCACCCCAAATTCGGACAGGGCATCGTCGTCTCCTGTGACCCCTCGGGCGCCGACTACCAGGTGGTCGTCGCCTTCCAGGGCGAGGCCGGCATCAAGAAGCTGCTCCTCTCCTTCGCGCCCCTGGAACGGATCGAGGGCGAGTAGGCCCGCGCCCAGCGCTCTTCTGTCGCCGCCCTTGCCTCCGCTGCCCCCTTCCGCTAGCCTAGACGCGACCCGCTAACCAAAGGAGGGCACCCCCAATGATCCCGTACCTCATCACCAGCGACGACTTCACCGACTGGCTGACCGGCGACGGCATCCGCATCATCGTCATTGTCGCCGTGGCCGTCATCATCGATATCGCAGTCCACCGTCTCGTCCCCCGCGCCCTGCGGCTCACCGTGGAGCGGCAGATGAAAGGGCGGGAGGAGGAGGAGATTCAGCAGCGGGTGGACACCCTCGCATCGGTCTTCACGGCCGGCGGACGTGTGATAATCGTCCTGGTGACCCTCCTCACCCTTATGCCTTTGGCCGGCATTAGCATCGGCCCCCTGCTGGCGGGTGTCGGTATCCTGGGTCTCGCCGTTGGCTTCGGCGCCCAGAGCCTGGTGAAAGACATCATCAGCGGCCTGTTCATTCTCCTCGACGACCAGTACTCCAAGGGCGACGTCGTGACCGTGGGCGGCATCTCCGGCCTCGTCGAGGACGTGGGGATACGACGCACCGTCCTGCGCGACCTGGACGGCATTGTCCACTACATCCCCAACGGCGAGATCAGCGTCGCCTCAAACTTCACCCAGGAGTACTCCCGCGTCAACCTCAACGTCGGCGTCTCCTACAGCGA
>CAZYOV010000253.1:0-2363 GCA_964649215.1 uncultured Dehalococcoidia bacterium | reverse complement strand
TCAACGTGGGGCCGCAGCACCCGGCTACCCACGGCGTGTTCCGAATGGTGCTCACCGTCGATGGCGAGCAGGTGGTGGACGTGGACCCGATCATCGGCTACATGCACCGCGGCGCTGAGAAGCTGTCCGAGAACTGCGACTACCGTCAGGCTATCGGCTATCAGGACCGCACCGAATACCTGGGCCAGTTCAACGCTGAGCTCTGCTACGTGGAGGCTGTGGAGAAGCTGGCCGAGATCGAACCGCCGGAGAGGGCTGAGTATATCCGCGTCATCCTGACGGAGCTGAACCGCATAGCCAGCCACTTTATGTTCATGGGCGCTTTCGCCACGGACATCGGCGTGTTCGGTACGGCCTTCATGTATGCCTTCCGCGATCGGGAAATAATCCAGGACCTGTTTGAGGAGATCACCGGGGAGCGGATGATGTACGCTTACTTCCGCGCCGGCGGCGTGGCCTGGGACGTGCCGAAGGACTTCCGCGAGCGCTGCCGTGAGATCCTGGACTCGGTGCGCAGGGGTATCGGCGACATAGACGGCTTGATGACGGGCAACGAGGTGATCATCGCCCGCTGCCGCGGTGTCAGTCCGGTGACACCGGAGGACGCCATCAACTGGGGCATGACCGGGCCGATGCTGCGGGCCACCGGCCTGGCGCACGACGTCCGCCGCGCCGAGCCCTACTCCATCTACGACCGGTTTGAGTTCGACATCCCAACGGGCATACAGGGCGACGTTTACGACCGCTACCTGGTCCGCCTGGAGGAGATGCGCCAGTCGGTCCGCATCGTAGAGCAGGCGTTGGAGGGGATGCCGGAAGGGCCGATCATGGCCGAGGGGCTGAAGCGGACGCTGCGCCTGCCCGAGGGCGAAGTGTATATGCGCAACGAGACGCCCCGGGGGGAGTACGGCATCTACCTGATCTCCAAGGGCGGCGACAAGCCTTACCGGCTGAAGATCCGCTCCCCTGCCTTCTCCAACCTCTCGGCGTTGAGGGCGATGAGCATCGGCAGTTACGTCGCCGACACGATCATCACCCTGGGCTCGATCGACATCGTCCTCTGCGAGGTGGACCGTTGATCGCTGACAACGCCTGGCTGGACGGCCTCATTCGCATGGGAATCATTGCGCTGGCGATGCCGCTGTCCGTCATCATCCTCACCTACCTGGAGCGTAAGATATCGGGAAGGCTGCAGCAGCGGCTGGGGCCGATGCGTGTGGGGCCTTACGGCATCCTCCAGGGCCTGGCGGACACCGTCAAGCTGCTCACCAAGGAGGACCTGCGGCCGCAGACTGCTGACCGCTGGACGTTCGAGCTGGCGCCGTTCGCGGTGATGGTGCCGGTGTTTCTGGCCTTCGTGACGCTGCCCTTCACCGCCGACCTGTTCGTGCGTAACCTGGGGCTAGGGTTGTTCTTCATCGTCGCGGTGTCCGGGGTGTCGGTAGTGGGGTTCGTGATGGCGGGCTGGGGCTCGGACAACAAGTATGCGCTTCTGGGCGGGGCGCGCGCCGCCGCCCAGCTCATCAGTTACGAGATCCCGCTGGTGCTGGCTGTGGTTGCCGTGGCGATGATCGCCTATACGCCAGAAGCGGGACGGGGATCCCTCAACCTGGTCGAGATCGTGGATGGGCAGGGGCGGGTGCCGTTCATCGTCTGGCAGCCGCTGGCGTTCTTCATCTTCTTGGTAGCCGGCCTGGCGGAGCTGTACCGGCAGCCGTTCGACATACCGGTGGCGGAGTCCGAGGTAGTGGGCGGGCCGTTCATCGAGTACTCCGGCATCCGCTGGTCAATGTTCCAGATGGCGGAGTTCGTGAGCATGGTGCTCATCTCGGTGCTGGCGGCGCTGCTCTTCCTGGGGGGCTGGAACTGGCCCCTGGGCAACGGAGCGGGGATCGCCCTGCAGTTACCGTTGATCTTCGTCAAGACCTCATTCTTTATCCTGCTCTTCATATGGCTGCGGTTCAGCCTGCCGCGCCTGCGGATTGACCAGATGATGCAATTCTGCTGGCAGGTGCTGTTGCCCTTCGCTCTGCTACAGATAATAATCAACGGCTGGGTGCTTGTTTACGGCTGGCCGGACTGGACGCTGGGCGTCTCGTCCGGGGCGCTCACGCTGGTGGCGGGCTATCTCACCTATCGGGCGGCGCGGCAGGCGGCCGAACAGCCGGTCTCGCCTCGATTACACAGAGTTGGGAGCGTGTTGTAGATGCTGGGAGTGTTGAAGGCGATAAAGACGACCATCTCGACGGCGCTGCGTAAGCCCGTTACCGTCCAGTACCCCTCGGTTAAGAAGGAGCTTCCGCACCGCTCGCGCGGGCTGCCCGTCCTCCTCTGGGACTTCGACGTGGAGGAGCCGTTCTGCA
>CAZYOV010000252.1:1890-2371 GCA_964649215.1 uncultured Dehalococcoidia bacterium | reverse complement strand
GGCAGAAGAGCGGCAGAGAAGGCGGCGCGGCCGCCGGCGTCGTGGTGGCGGTGGTCATCCCTCCGACAGGCCCACCGAAGAGCGGCCGGAAGAGGGTCAGACCGAAGCGACTGAAGAGGGTCAGACCGAAGCGAATGAAGAGGGCCAGACCCAGTCAGCTGAAGAGAGCGGCTCCCCGTCACGGCGGAGGTTCTTTTTCGGACGGCGCCGTGACCGCGAGGCGGAGGACGAGGAGAAGGCGGAGCGCGGTCACGGGGAGCGCGAGGAGCGACAGGGGGCCGGAACGCCTGCGCACGTCTCGCCGCTCAGCTTCTGGCGCCGCGGCCGGTCACGCACTTATCGTGAGCAGCCGATGCCCAAGCAGACCCTGGGGCGGACGTTGCGCCGCGCGCGGGACATGGGGCTCCCGCCCTGGGCGCCCGTGATGCTCATCATTCTCGTGGTGTTTGGCATCCTGGGAGCGCTGTTCGTCGTGCGCGGC
>CAZYOV010000252.1:1308-1880 GCA_964649215.1 uncultured Dehalococcoidia bacterium | reverse complement strand
CGGCGTCACCGCGGCGCCACGCAACGGTGATCACTGGCACGCCACCTACCAGACCTTCATCTGTGGCCAGCGTCAGCCCCACTTCCCTATCTGGGAGGCCAGCCAAGGCATCCACACCCACGCCGACGGTATCATCCACATGCACCCCTTCACCCCTTCTGGGGAGGGCTCCGGCGCCCGATTGGTCAAGTGGTTCGAGTATGGCGGCGGTAAGCTCACTCAGTCCGAGCTGAGGAAGCCCGGCAGCCGCGAAGAGTTCAAGAACGGCGACCTGTGCGACGATGGCCGCGAAGGCTTCGTCCAGGTGTTTGTGACGACCCCGGACATCGGCGTTGAGGAGAAGCTGGAAGACTGGAGCCGCTACATACCTCACGACGGCGATCGCGTCCGCATCGTGTTCGGTCCTGAGGCGGAGGCGGGTCTGGTTGAGCAGGAAGACCGGACGGTGATCCCCGAGAGTGAGGCGGCGCGAACGGTGGAGATTGAGGTTACGGGCGCCGAGGGCGATGCCGCCTTTGTTCCCGATTCCATACAGCTGAAGCCCGGCGAAACCGTCAAGCTGCTGGTGAGCA
>CAZYOV010000252.1:0-1298 GCA_964649215.1 uncultured Dehalococcoidia bacterium | reverse complement strand
ACTGGTTCGATATCGCACAGCGTCCGCGTGAAGGGCGCCGACGGCATATACGAGACCGGTGACGACTTCGTGAGCGATCCCGAGATCATCCAGCCGGGGGAGGAAGGATACCTCATCGTCCGCCTGGATGAGGAGGGCGAGTTCGAGTTTAAGGATCCGACTGCCCCGCTTGCCATCGGCACGATAGTCGTGACGGACGAGCCGACGGGAGAGGTTCCGGAGGCGGGTGACGAGGAGCCGGTTGATGTCACGTTTGACGTATCGATGGGCGATAACTTCTTCGAGCCTGCCGAGCTGGAGGTGGAGGCTGGCCAGAAGTTCCGCATTAACCTGACCAACGCCGGCGAGTTCATCCACAACCTGCGCATAGCGGGGCCCGACGGCGAGTACGAAACCGGCGACGACCTGGTGTCTACACCGAAGTTCCAGACGGGTGGGGAGACCGGAGAGCTGGTGGGCCAGATCGATGAGCCCGGCGTCTACAGCTTCCGCTCTGACTCCCAGTCTACCGAGATGACGGGGACGATCACCGTCAAATAGGGGGTGTGGTAGGCGTCCCCCGGTCGTAGTGGGTGCATGGTAGGATGCTCTATCGCGTCGCCCGTTGGCTGCTAACCCGGCTGCTGCTCGTCCTTCTCGTCGCGCTGGCGGTGGTCGTGTTCGCGCGGCAGTTCAGCGACGGCGACAACGCGAATCCCTCGCCAGAGGTCACGAGGCCATCCATCGGGGAACACTGGCACGTTGCCTACAAGGTCTACATCTGCGGTCAGCGCCAGCCGGACTTCGCCCTCTGGCAAGGCGGCATACACACTCATGACGACGGCATCATCCACATCCATCCGCTCCTGCCCTCAGAGGAGGGCGAGGGCGCCCGCCTGGTGAAGTGGTTCGAGTACGGCGGAGGCATGCTAGCCCAGTCCGAGATGAGGATGCCGGGCAGCCGAGAGGAGTATAAGAACGGCGATGAGTGCCCTGGCGGCGCTGAGGCCGTGCTGCGGGTTTTTGTTAACGGGGAGTCCTTGGAGAACTGGAGCGAATATATCCCCCAGGACGGAGACCGCGTCCAGATCGAATTCGGGGAAGAGGTGGCTGATTAGAAGTTGGTTCAGGAACGCTGTAAGAGATGGCTGTTGTAACTGAAGGGGCTGCGAGACCGTCATCTTGACAGACCCTGTGCGGGCTTTATACTGATGGCGCCTCTAAGGGCCTCGGCGAGATGTGGTGGTGGCGGGAGTAGAGGAGAAGATATGCCGGTAGTGACCATGTCCGGGACGATAGCCAGCGGCGCCCGCGAGATC
>CAZYOV010000251.1:1624-2392 GCA_964649215.1 uncultured Dehalococcoidia bacterium | reverse complement strand
TGGCGCGGGAGCTGGCCCAGCACGACCTGGAGCACCTGTGGCAGGTGCGTCAGCTCAAGGAGTGGCTACGAGAGGCCGTCCCCGCGCGTGAGGAGGAGTAGGGCTTAGGCGTCCTCTCGCCAGCGCAACTCGTACAGTTGCAGGGAATCCTCGAATCCCTTCAACTTGATGTCGGCCTGAGGCGAGAACGAGAACCCTTTGCCCGCCGCTAGTCCCCTTACCAGGTCCGAAGTCAGAACTTGTTCAGGCTCCGCATGGTCACATATGCGGCGGGCGAGCTGTACGGCGGCACCGAACAGATCGTGGTCTTCCGCAACCGGCTCACCGGCGTTCAAACCGACGCGCACCCTTATCGGCTCGTCCGCTGATTTGTTGTGCTCCGCGAAGGCCCGTTGCATGGCGATGGCGCACTCCAGCGCCCGTGTCGCTGAGGGGAAGGAGACCATGATGCCGTCGCCGGTGTGTTTGATCTCAGAGCCCCTGTGGGCTTTCAGGGCGTCTCTGACGATCTTGTTGTGGGTGTGCAGGACTTCCTGAGCTTCGGCATCACCCAATCGCTGGGTGATGGAGGTGGAGCCTTCTATATCGGTAAACAAGATAGTGTAGAGGCTCTGGGGCGCCCTGGATTTCGGTCGGGCTCCTTCTCTCGCTGCAAGGATCTGCAACAGCGCCTCCAGTAGGACCTCCTCTGGATCGAGCCAGGGCGCTAGGCGCCTCATGCGTTCGAGATCCGTCATCTGCAGATGTTGGACGAAGGGCGGTGGAGGA
>CAZYOV010000251.1:0-1614 GCA_964649215.1 uncultured Dehalococcoidia bacterium | reverse complement strand
GTCTTGCCCAAGGCCATCGCATGGCCCGTCTCGAAGGCAGAGAAGGTCGATGATAAAGAGCTTCGCGAGAGCAGAAGCACAAAGAGGTCTCGCTCCTCGAGCTGTCCAAGGATCTGCTCATGCCAAACGGCGCCACTAGGGACGGAGTCAGCGCAGACGAAGATATCGGCATTGTAGAAGCGTCTTAGGTACTCGATAGGCTGCTGGATTAGTGGCTCGTCGGCGACGGCATGGGACAGAAACGCGGCCTGTAGCCGCATCGGCTGTGGGCGCGAGGTCTTGGCGTCGCTAGCGCACACCGAACGGATCTGTTGCCACAGCTCTATCGAGTTGTCAGCTTGCACCGCTCTGATAGGCCAACCCGGAAAGGCATGTGCCAACATGGCGGCGTCGATGTTGACCGCAACGACCATCTGCCGGGGAGCATTGACCCGTGACGCCAGACGAACGACGGTCTCTAAGTCGGTGCCCTCACTTATTACCACTAGGCGTGCCGCGCTGATCTCCCCTGAGGCGGTATTGGCTGCAACCCCACGAAACTCGGCGCTCAGTTTCGCCGCCAGGTTTTCGTTGTGTGGTCCGGCGACAAAGCACCATTCGGTAACCTGGCCGGGTCGCCCTCGACACTCCCAGTTCTTTGAGCGATGCGAACCGTCGCAGATCGGGAAGAGCCGCGAGTTGCCGCAAATGCAACGCTTCTCAGGTTCCGGGTTCATCGCTAGCCGTAGCCCATGATCAACGGCGCCTACTACCCGATCCGGAGGCGATGCTCACCCCGTTCTTGGTCTGGGCGTACTGGATTCGCGGTTCCATGGCGGCACTATCCTACACCATCCGCGCTCGCCCTGCGTAGCTGCCAGGGTAGAGGACGCACTGGCCATCCCGACAAGATGTAGGCGAGGGTCTTCAGACCCTCGCGAGTCGCGGTCTCAAGACCCCGACCTACAACAGGGCTGGCACGGACCCACCCTTCGACCCATTTGGCAAGCTCAGGGTGAGCGGAGGCCCCCGCCGTCTACGGGAAGAAGGACTGCGGTGTCACGCGAAGGACGACGCGCTGCTCCTTCTTCGCGCGCTCTTCGATAGCGGGCCGCATCGACTCTGGCAGGGGGTTGCCCGCCATCGCTCCACCGACGGCCAACATCACATCCACCGCGCCGTCGGTCTCGATCCGCCCACGGCCGTACACCGTGAGGTAGGGAAACGGTTGCTGCTCGCCCAGGACGCAGACGGATACACGTGCGTTGCGGTGTATCACCTTTGCCTTGGCCCGCGTCGCAGTAGTGGAGATCAGGAGGTCGTCGCCGTCCATCACGTAGTAGACGGGCGAGAGCTGCGGCGGCGCGTCCTTCCGCTCCGCCCCGACGATCGCCAGCCGGTGTTCGCTTAGAAACGCTTTACGTTCTTCCGGTGTCACGCTTACCTCCTGTGTTACGTTGGCGGTCCGGCCTGAGGCGGGTAGGCTTCGGGTCGTTGCTACATCGCGGGCGCGCCCCCCGCTAGCCGCTGTAGGTCCAGCCGGTGTAGGTGGAGGTCAGCGGCTCGGCGTCCCTCAGCACGCGGCCGTCCAGGACGCGGGCTATGACGAGGGTGTGGTCGCCGGCGGGCAGGAAC
>CAZYOV010000250.1:0-2405 GCA_964649215.1 uncultured Dehalococcoidia bacterium | reverse complement strand
AGTCGCCGGTGATGTAGGTGTCGCAGCCGGCGTCGACGGCCTCCTGCATGATGGGTGGGTAGGCGGCGCCGCCGGCGACGATGGCGACGTGCTGCACGGCACGGTCGCCGTCGGCCTTCGTCTCGAGGTGGTCGAGGCCGCAGGCGCGACGGACGCGCTCACTGAACTCCTCGAAGGAGGTGGGTTCGATACGGCCGTGGACGCCGGCGTGACCGCCGAAGTAGCCGGCGAAGGTGGCATCGGCGGGCACAGCGATGGCGCGGGCGAGGGCGCGGGAGGTGGATGCGGTCTCGTGGCAGTCCAGCGGGGCGTGGGCGGCGTAGAGGGAGATCTGGGTCCGGCGGAGGCGGCGCAGCCATTCGCTGCTGATGGGGATGAGGCCGCGGCCGGATGTCTCCATGTCCATGGGGTGATGGGTGAAGATCAGGGCGGGCTCGCCTGCGGCCCGGCGCTCGACCTCCGCCAGGACGTGGTCAGACGGGAAGACGAGGGTGAACACGCGGGCGATCTGATCGGCGTTGTCCAGCATGAGACCGTTGAAGCGCTTCAGGAAGGAGGCGGTGGCGTACTCCTCGATAGGGATGGCCGCCTCGCGGCAGAACTGGGGGAGGATCGCGAAGTCGTCCGTGGGGAAGCGGTCGAGGTGGAGGTGGTTGTCGAGTTGGGTGGCGAGGCCGGCGGCGTTCATAGGTCGATTGTGGGTGGGGTCGGGTTGCGGGTCAAGGGTCGGGCAGCTCGTCCTTCGACAGGCTCAGGACGAACGGTTAGAGGGCGGTGAGCCTTTGCGGAAGACGATGTGGCGGCGCCACTCCTCGTGTTGCTGGGGGAAGTCAGAGCGGTAGTGGGCGCCGCGGGACTCCTCGCGGATCAGCGCCGCCTCTGTCACGAGGCGGCCGCAGGCGACGAGGTCGGTAAGCTCGTGGGCGGGACGGTCCGTGGGCTTGGGCAGGGCGGCATGCCAGGCGGAGAGGGTAGCCTTGGCGCGCGAGAGGCTGTCGCCGTCGCGGACGATGCCAACGTGATCCCACATCAGCGACTGGACCGCCTCGCGGGAGGGTGACGGTGTCTCAGCGGGCGCCGCTTCGGACAGGTCGATGGCGTCGGGTGTGGGTTTGGCCCCGACTGAGTCGGGGGGCGCCTCGATGGTGCGCTGGACGACTCGCTTGGCGAAGATGACGGTCTCCAGGAGGGAGTTGGAGGCGAGGCGGTTGGCGCCGTGCACGGCGGTGCAGGCGCATTCGCCGCAGGCGTAGAGACCGGGGATGGTGGTCTCTCCCCAGACGTTGGTGCGGATGCCGCCCATGGTGTAGTGGGCGGCGGGGGAGACGGGGATGGGCCGGCGGGTGATGTCAAGGCCCTGGTCAAGGCAGGTGCGGTAGATCTGGGGGAAGCGGGCGATGACGCGGGCCGCGTCTCCGCCAAAGGCGGACGTGGTGTCGAGGAGGACGTGGTTGGCGCCGGTGTTACGCATGCGGTCGAGGATAGCGCGGGCGACGATGTCGCGCGGGGCAAGCTCGGCGCGGTCGTCGTATTCGGTCATGAAGCGAGCGCCGTTGACGTCGATGAGGATACCGCCCTCGCCGCGGACGGCCTCGGATATGAGGAAGGGCTGGACGCCGGGGAGCTTGAGGGCGGTGGGGTGGAACTGGAAGAACTCCATGTCCATGATCTCGGCGCCGGCGCGATAGGCGAGGGCGATGCCGTTGCCGGTGGCGACGTCCGGGTTAGTGGTGACACGGTAGAGCTGGCCCGCGCCGCCGGTGGCGAGCACCAGGTGGCGGCAGGCGTAGTCGGTGCTGCGGCCGCTGCGCTCGTCCAGGGCGAGGACGCCTCGGACTCGTCCTTCGACAGGCTCAGGCCCTTCGACAGGCTCAGGCCCTTCGACAAGCTCAGGGTGAGCGGGGGATGCGGGCGACCTGAAGGTCGCCCCTACAGCGGCTCTGGGTTGGAGGAGGATGTCGGTGGCGAGGGTGAACTCGAGGACGGTGATGTTGGACTGCTGGGCGAGGGAGGAGAGGGTGAGCTCCATGTGGGCGCCGGTGGAGTCGCCGCCGGCGTGGAGGATGCGGGGGAGGGAGTGGGCGCCCTCGCGGGCGAGGGCGATCTCGCCGTGAAGAGTGTCGAAGGGGACGCCGAATCGAACGAGATCGTCGATGCGATCGGCGGCCTCCTCGGCGAGGACGCGGGCGGCGACGGGGTCGACGAGGCCGGCGCCGGCGGCGACGGTGTCGTCGAGGTGGCGCTGGGCGGAGTCTTCGGCGCCGATGGGGGCGGCGATGCCGCCCTGGGCCCAGCGGGTGTTGCAGTCGTCAATTGAGCCCTTGGTGAGGACGAGGACGGAGCCGTGATCGCGGGCGAGGAGGGCGGCGTAGAGGCCGGCGATGCCGGAGCCGACGATGATGTAG
>CAZYOV010000249.1:0-2405 GCA_964649215.1 uncultured Dehalococcoidia bacterium | reverse complement strand
CGGAGCCCATCATGGTGAGGGTCGGGATGAACGCCGAGCTGAGGTGGCGGGAAGCCGGCAAAGCCCCGTTGACAGTCGCCCGCCAGCCGCAAAACCGCGGCGGGTCGGGGCGCATCGATAGGGCAGTGTGGCGTGCAGCTTTTGGCCCTAGCCTAGCCCCCTAAGACGATCTGCTGGGCCATGGCATACGCGCCAAGGATGAGAGCGCCGAAGATCACCGTATAGAACAGCAGGTAAAGGCCCCAGACTGCGACGGTGTCTACAGCTTGCTCTATGGTCTCTTTCACGGACTTACCTCGGCATAGGTGACGGGGAACGCCGCCTTCTGTTACGGCGGCAAGGCTCTGGGTCTGACTTTGGCGCTCCTAGCGTCTGACTTTACTGACCGCCGCCTCCTTCTAGAACAACGAAGGCGCGACATCGTTACCATCAGCCGTTGACACCCGCCTAGCCCAGTTGGTATCCCCATTCTCACACGCAAGTGAGGCGGGCACATGGCAGAGACTAGGTACATTAGTAACGATTGCTAGGTAGGGCCTCCGTCCGTCGAAGACGTCGCTAGCAGCGTAAACGGAGCCCGTCCAACTGCCCGGCCTTTCCCCGTTGACACCCGCCCAGCCCAGGCGGACAATCGCGGCGGCGGACTAAACTGACACTGTAGCGAGGACGTAGAAGAGAACGAACGCAAGCAGCAGGGCGACGCCCATTACGGCGGCTATCGTTAGGCCAGAACCTCCGCCCCGCAATTCCGAAAAGGTCTTACATCGGGGACACCAGATCCGGCAGCTGGGAAACAACGTTGCCTTGAAATCGCAGGAGGGGCAATAGAGGGTCGGCGGGCCTGGTTCGGAGTCAGCGCGCCCCCGCAAGTGACGAGCATCGGCGTCCGCCTCTTGTGCGGGAGATCGTCCTACGAGCCCTGGCAGGGTGCCTACGCCAGCAGCCATGCCGGCGAAACCCACACCTTGATATGATTCTCTGTCACCTCCCGGGTTCTCGCCGGAACCGGGCCTACCATGAGCGGACATTACTGCCTCCTGTTGTTCGTTGTGTCCCATTCCCTCCACTATGCTTATCGCGCAGTCACCCTTAATTCGCCGGATGGCTTATGCGGCGAAGGTTAGGGCTGAGTCAAGAATTTAGAGCATGTGGCGGTGCAGGCAGCCCCCGTTGACACCTGCCCCGCCCAGGCGCACGGTCGCGGCGGCGGGCAGTGAGCGCCCCGCCGTGAGACCCTCTCTTACGGGCTGGCCCCCCTCTGAGCACGCGACGGCTCCTGTCCGCCTATCCCAGCTGTAATGGCTGCTGGCTTACCCTGTTGACTCTTTGTGGGAACTGGAGCGGGACGGAGGCGAGCCCGCTCAGCTGCGGAAGAGGTGTCGCATGGCCAGTCCTGAGCTGGCGTAGGCACCTCTTCTGCTATACCGCGCAAGACTTCCAGCTGGCCACTAGGCGAACGCGAGGGGGGAGTGCGGTTGGTGAGGCATACGGTCGGGCGCTTCGTGTCGCAGGGTTGCACATCGCCGCCGGGACGCGCCCCGTTGACAGCCGCCCAGCCCAGGCGCACAATATCGGCTATCACGCGGAAGGAGGAGCGACGTGCCCGTTATCCTGAGGCTCCCAACTCGCTTACGGTGGGTTGCGACCTCTGTGGTTCTACTGGGAACGGCGATCGCTGTTGCGGCCTGCAACGGTGACGATGCCGGGGGTGGCGAGACTCCCGCCGCTGACGAGACGCCGGCCGGTATGGAGACGCCGGCTCCTGGAGGGGAGACGGCACCTTCGCTGGAAGAGTACTTCTCCGAGATCCAGGCGATCAGCGATGACGCGAATGCGGGGCGGGCCGCGCTGTCATCCGAATTTCAGACGGCCCGCGATCCTGGCGCAAGCGAGGAACAGAGCGTTGCTGCAGCCCAGCGCCTCTTCGAAGGACTAGCCATGGTCGCTAGCGAGGCCCGCGATAGGCTGCGTGGCATCGATCCGCCGGCTGCGGCGAAAGACGCCCACGACGAATTGGCACTGGCCACTGCCGCTATTGAGGAGGAGTGCCAAGACACCGCCGATCGTGCCGCAGAGGTCGAATCACGGTCCGATATCCTCGAGCTGGCCGTCGAGTGCGAGAGCGTCGAGGCGTTTTCGCAGTACAGAGTGCCATGCCGGGCACTGGAAGAGATCGCCGACGACAACGGCATCCAAGTCAACCTGACGTGTCCGTTAGAAATGGGCCTGGGATTAGGGCCAACAGATGCGTATCCCACCCAGAGTCCAAGCGCTAGGCCACCCTCCGCGTACACGCCCTGAGCTCAGCCAGCCTATGCGCCTGAACCTTCGGTAGCGCCCCCGTTGACACCCGCCCCGCCCAGGCGCACAATCGCCGGAACCTGGTCGGAGGACTGGCACCTTCT
>CAZYOV010000248.1:0-2413 GCA_964649215.1 uncultured Dehalococcoidia bacterium | reverse complement strand
CCCAGGCGGCGCGTCTCGCCGGGGCCGCGGCTGGCGAAGCGAGCCGTCCCCTCGGCCTCGCTCAGGGCAGGCTTACTCACGCCCGCAGATGGTCCCAGCCCGCTTCGGGCAGCTTGATCTCCGCGCCCGAGGCGTCCATGAGGCGGGGCCGCTGCTCCGGCTGCTCATCCATCTCGCCGATCACCGTGACTCGCACCTGCGCCGAGGCCCGCAGGAGGCGCATCGTCTCCTGGGGCGCGATAAATACGAGCTGGTAGTCCTCGCCGCCGCCGCAGGCGAGCGCCAGCGCCTCCTCAGCGGTGAAGGCGCTGCGCAGTTGCTGGCTCAGCGGCACCGCGTCGGCCCGCACCACCGCACCCAGCTCGCACAGGTCGCAGACGTGGCGCAGGTCCTGTAGCAAACCGTCAGACACATCGATGGCGCAGGGCACCTCCAGGCGGGCAGCCTGCCGCCCCGCCGCCAGCGGCGGCTTCGGTCGCAGGTGGGCGCGCACCAGCGCGTCGTCCGCGGGAGCGCCCTCCTTCAGCCGCTTGAGGCCGGCGGCGGAGTCGCCCAGGCTGCCGGTGACGGCGATCACGAATCCGGCTTGCGCCGCGTCGCGCCGCATGAGCTGCGGCCGTCCTTCGGCGTCCAGCTCGGCGTGCCCGATGACGGCCACGCTTATCATCACCTGGGACGCCCGCACCACATCCCCGCCGACGACGGCCACGCCGTACTCGCGGCCGCACTCCTGCATCCCGGCGTATAGCCCATCGATATCCTCGACAGGCGTCTCCGGCGGCAACGCCAGCGTGACCAGCGCGAACTGGGGGCTCCCCCCCATCGCCGCGATGTCGCTCACGTTCACCGCCAGCGCCTTCCACCCCAGATCAGGCCACGGCGTGCGCTCCGGCAGGAAATGAACGCCCTCCACCAGCGAGTCCGTGGTCGCCAGCACCAGCGAGTCGCCTAGCAGCCACGCCGCCGCGTCATCGCCTATGCCAACGATGAGTGACTCTGGACGCTCGGCCCCTACCGCCTTCGCCAGCCGGTCGATAAGCCCGAACTCGCCGATCTCGGAGACGTTCACGGCCCCCATTATACGGTGCAGCCGCTCTGTGGCCATCTACGCATCTCGGCGCGGATGGCGTACAATACTCCCACTATGGAACCGCGCATCTAGTACGCCCAGACCGCCGACGGGGTGAGCATCGCTTACCGGACGCTAGGCGAGGGGATGCCCTTGGTGTACGTGCCAGGTCGTGTACTGGCGGCTCCTTAAGCGGACCATCACCAGATTTTGGACCAAGGAGCTGCTCTGGGAGACAAACCGCGAATCGTTTCGGCAGACCTTCCTGAGCAGAGACTCTATACTGCTATGGGGAATCAGCCACTGGCGGGCGCACTTCAGGAACGTCAGACAGGCGCTGAAAGAGATTCCGCATCACCCTACGGTTGTCGAACTGTACTCGATGCGTGAGGTGGAACAGTTGCTCGCCTCGCTGGCAACACATTCCGAGTGGAGATGAACCTCTCGCGAGGTATAGATGATCCCGTCCGGATGTACAATGTGAAGGCCTAGAGTCCGCCACTGCAAGGAGGCATCATGAAAAAGCTCCTGTTTCTAACGGCCACCGCGGTTGGCACCGCGGTCCTAGTTCGCCGCCTCGTTCCTGCTGAGCGACGTGCTCAGTTGCGGGAGGATCTCGCACAGATGCCCGCAACTGTGATGGAGAAGTGCATGGAGGCCATGCCGGAGGACTCGCCTCCCAGGGTCATGACGTCGGGCATTCTCCGCATGCAGGAACAGAACGACGAGCTAGTCGCCCTGTTCCGAGAACAGAACAAGCTACTGCGCAAGCAGAACGACCTCCTGCAGGCGGTGGTCTCCGCTGCTGAATCCCAGGGCTGAAATGAGGCCGTTCGAGGTGAGGTTGCGGCAGGAGGGCTAGCGTCCCAAGCCTCCCACACCCCGAGCGCTCCCCCTGGACGCCCTCCACCTTCCGATATACCATCGGCGCATAGATGCGCATTGCTATCATCTCGGACGTCCACGCCAACCTCGCCGCCCTGGAGGCGGTGCTGCGCCACGCCGAGGCCCAGGGCGCCATCGCTGGCATCTGGTGCCTGGGAGATACCGTCGGCTACGGCCCCCAGCCTTCGGAGTGCATCTCCCGCCTCAGGGGCGCCGGCGCGAAGCTTGTGGCCGGCAACCACGACCGCGCGGCCACTGGGAAGATAGGGACGGAGGAGTTCAACCCGGACGCCGCAAAGGCCGCGCTCTGGACGCGCGACCAGATCGCCGAGGACGACGCCGCCTACCTGGACGCCCTGCCGGAGGTCACTCATGCGACCCCGGGCCGGGAAGCGCCGCCCGCCGAGGCCGAGTTCACCCTCGTGCACGGAAGCCTGCGCTGGCCTATCTGGGAGTACC
>CAZYOV010000247.1:0-2414 GCA_964649215.1 uncultured Dehalococcoidia bacterium | reverse complement strand
GCGCCGGCCGCTATGCGCAGGAAGTTCTCGTACATGCGCAGCCCCATGTCGCCGCTCTTCTCCGGGTGAAACTGGGTCGCCACCACGTTGTCGCGGCCGACCACGGAGGGGAACGTCACGCCGTACTCCGTCTCCCCGATGACGATTTCCGCGCCGTCCGGCCGCGGATAATAGGAGTGCACGAAGTAGAAGTTCGACCCGTCAGGGATGCCATCGAATATCGGGTGAGGACGGACGATACGGACCTGGTTCCAGCCCATGTGAGGCACCTTCAACCGATCCGGCAGGCGGACCACACGGCCGGGCAGCACGCCCAGGCAGAGGTGCTCGCCGCCCTCCTCGCTCACGTCGAACAGCGCCTGCTGGCCCATGCACACGCCCAGGAACGGCCGCCCGTCGGCGATATACTCGCGAATGGGCTCGACCAGCGCGTGCCGCTTCAGGTTGCGCATCGTATCGGCGGCCGCGCCTACGCCCGGCACGATCAGCGCTTCGGCCCGCTCCACGTCGCGGCCGCTGCAGGTGATCAACGGCTCGCCGCCCACGTGCGTGACGGCGCGCGCCACGCTGCGCAGGTTACCGGCCCCATAGTCGACGATTACGAGCTTCACGGGCGTATTGTAGCAAGGGCGGTCGCTATTCAGCCAGCGCCTTCTGCATCACCATCACGTCCAGCCAGCGGTCGAACTTGCGGCCCACCTCACGCTCCACACCGACACGCCGGAAGCCGAAGCGACGGTGCAGCCGAACGCTGGCGGGATTGGGTGCGGCGATTCGGGCGATCACGGTGCGAAAGCCGTTCTCAGCCGCCGCCTCCAGCAGGCGACCCAGCAGCGCCTTGCCGACGCCCTTACCGCGCATGTCCGCCCGCACGTAGACTGTGTTCTCCGCTGTGAACCGGTACGCCGGCTTGGACGCGAAAGCCTTGAGGGCGGCCCATCCCACCACCTCGCCACCGCCCTCGGCGACTAGGACGGCATAGGGGTGGCTGCGGTCGCGGCGCCACTGCCCGGACTCTGCCGGCGTCGCCGGCTCTGTATCGAAGGTCGCGGTGGAGTTCAGGACGGCATCGTTATAGATGTCCGCTATCGCCGGCAGGTCGCCGTCCTCTGCGGCGCGCACCGTGTATACAGACGATTTCGACGGACGTACTTCCATTGCACCTCAAGAATAGCAGTCTGACGTTACCGTTCGATTACGGCGCCGTTACCCGCTCGTTACGCTTAACCGGCCCCTTTCCCCACCGCTGTACGCGTAATACCCTTAGGCTGCCATGAGCTGCGGCATTGAGCGGGTCCAGGAGGCGCGTCTCGCGGCTGAGGAGCTGCGCTCCCAAGTCAACTATCACGACTACCTGTACTTCGCCAAGGACGCCCCAGAGATCAGCGACGCCGAGTACGATGAGCTGATGCGCCGGCTGCGCGCCATCGAGGCACACCACCCGGAGCTGATCACTCCGGACTCGCCGACTCAGCGTGTGGCCGGCCAGCCGGTGGAGGCGTTCGGCGTGGTCCAGCACCGCGAGCCGCTGCTGTCGCTGTCCAACGCCTTCGATGTGGACGAGCTAAAGGCGTGGCACCGGCGGGCCACCGGCCTGGCGGAGGTCGAGAACTTCGACATGATCGTCGAGCCAAAGATCGACGGGCTGGCCGTCGCCCTGGTCTACGAGGGAGGGCGCTTCCTGCAGGGGGCCACTCGGGGAGACGGCCTCCGCGGCGAGAACATCACTGAGAACCTGCGCACCATCCGCAGCATCCCCATGCAGGTCCGCGGCGGCAGATCGCCCAAGCGCTTCGAGGTACGAGGCGAAGTCTACATGTCGAAGACCGCTTTCGAGCGGCTCAACGACCAGCGGGCCGACAAGGGCGAGCCCCTATTCGCCAACCCCCGCAACGCCGCCGCCGGCGCCGTACGCCAGCTCGACTCCCGCATCACCGCTTCCAGGCGGCTGGACATCTGGGTCTACCAGCTCGGCTGGGCGGATGATGGAAAGACGCCGGACTGCCACTGGGAGTCGCTCCAGTGGCTGGATAAGCTCGGCTTTCGCATCAATCCCCACATCTCCCGCTGCCGCGACCTGGACGAGATACACCGCCACTATGAGGAGTGGGTGGAGAAGCGCCACGATCTGGAGTACGAGATCGACGGCCTGGTAGTGAAGATCGACAGCCTCGACCTCCAGCAGCGACTGGGCTACGTAGGGCGAGAGCCTCGTTGGGCGGTCGCCTACAAGTTCCCGCCCATCCAGACGACGACCAAGCTTCTGAAGATCGCGATCAACGTGGGCCGCACCGGCAGCCTCAATCCGTTCGCCGTGCTGGAGCCGGTGCAGGTAGGCGGTGTCGTCGTCAAGCAGGCCACCCTCCACAACGAGGACGACGTCCGCCGCAAGGACATCCGTGTCGGCGATACGG
>CAZYOV010000246.1:0-2423 GCA_964649215.1 uncultured Dehalococcoidia bacterium | reverse complement strand
TCGCGCGGGCTGCCCGTCCTCCTCTGGGACTTCGACGTGGAGGAGCCGTTCTGCACCGGCTGCCAGGTCTGCGCCCGCTACTGCCCGGTGGACTGCATGACGGTGACGATGAAGGATAACCCGCTGTTCGCGGAGGGGAAGAGCAAGCGCAAGAAGATCGTGGACAAGTTCTACATCGATTACGCGCGCTGCATGCGCTGCGACATCTGTGTTGAGGTCTGCAACTTCGACGCGATTGTGATGAACAACACCTGGGAAGGCGTGGAGCTTTCTCGCTACGACCGCCACGACCTGGTGCTGGACGTGGACCAACTGATGGATCAGTCCAAATCCGGAGAGTTGAAGGACCCGTTCCGCGAGCCGATGGGTGTAGCCCACGCCGGCTGGGCGCCCAAGGTACGCTCAGAGGAGGAGAAGGAGGCGGTGGCGGCCAAGGAGGAGAGCGGAGAGGAGTAGACGCAGAGTTGTCGCTGAGACGGCGCTAGCCCCATGAGCTACGAAGAGGTCATCTTCTATTTCGTGGCCGCAGTGACCGTCTTCGGCGCTCTGGGAGTGGTTCTCGCCCGCAACGTCGTACACTCCGCACTGTTTCTCATCCTCGCCCTGCTGGCGGTGGCCGGCGTTTTCATTCTGCTCTCCGCGGAGTTCCTGGCGATCGTCCAGATCCTAATATACGGCGGCGCGGTGACAATCCTCATCCTGTTCGCGATGATGCTGACGCGTGTGCGGGATGTGCCCCAGGCCATGGACGGGCCGCAACGGCCGTTCGCCGCTCTGGCCGCCGGCGCCTTCCTGGCGCTGTCCGCCTTGGCGGTGGTGTCCGCCGACTGGCCGGGTGAGACGGAGAAGATCAGCGTGGTGCCGCTGAGGTCGAGCTTCGTCGATAGCGGCAGCCTTCTCACCGAACCCCTGGACACAGTGGCGACTGATGTCGAGGTTGACAGTCGCGCGCCGTTCGCCGTCGGGGAGCCGATCCGCATCGACGTGGAGGAGATGCAGGTCGTGGCGCTCGACGGGAGAACGTTGACGGTCACGCGAGGCTTCGAAGACACGACACCGGCGCCGCACGCGATGGACACTGACGCCAACGTTCTGCGACAGGGCTTGGGCGACGCGCTGTTCCGAAACTGGGCGGTGCCGTTCGAGGTGGCGTCGCTGGTGCTGTTGGTGGCGCTCATCGGCGCGATCATTCTGGCCCGCATTGAAGAGGGCGAATGATCCCGATCGAGAACTTCCTGGTGCTCAGCGGCATTCTGTTCTCGCTGGGGATATACGGCGTGCTGGCGCGACGCAACGCTGTGCTCATCCTCATGTCGGTGGAGCTAATGCTGCAGGCGGTAAGCATCAACTTCATTGCCTTTGCCGTGTACCTGTACCCGGAGCAGTTCACCGGCCTCATCTTCGCCATCTTCGTCATCACCATTGCCGCCGCTGAGGTGGGGCTCGCCCTGGGCATCATCCTGCGCATCTTCCGCAATAAGGGCACGGCCAACGTGGACGAAGTGGATATGCTCAAGTGGTAGGCATGGAGGAAGCCTGGCTCATACCGGCGATGCCGGCGGCCGCATTCGTCATCCTCCTCCTGGTCGGAAACTACCTTCCCCGCAGTGGCGACTGGCTGGCGATAGGCGCCATCGCTGCCTCCTTCATCCTGTTCTTCTTCGTCCTCGCCGATCTCCTGGACAACATGGTAGGCACAGAGTTCGACAAGGCGCTGGGCCAATCAGGCATCGATTGGGTGAGCTTCGGCGATTTCGAGCTCAGGCTGGGCTTCCAGGTCGATCAGCTCGCCATCGTCATGTTGGCAGTGGTGACTTTCATCACCCTCATGGTGCTGGTGTACTCCACCGGCTACATGAAGGGCGACCCGCGCTATGGCTGGTACTTCGCCGCGATGTCGCTGTTCGTGGCGGCGATGCTGACCCTGGTGCTGGCGGACAACTTCCTGCTGCTGTACGCGGCCTGGGAGGGCGTGGGCTTCGGCTCCTACCTCCTCATAGGATTCTGGCACGAACGGCGCTCCGCGACGGAGGCGGCGAAGAAGGCGTTCATCACTACCCGCATTGGCGATGTTGGGTTGCTCATCGGTATCATCCTGCTCTGGCGTGAGGCGGGCACGTTCGACATGTCGGAGATATTCGAGTTCGCAGAAAGCGGCGGCTACAGCACCGAGTACCTGACGATGGCGGTGCTGTTCCTGTTCGCCGGCGCGGTGGGGAAGTCCGCCCAGTTCCCCCTGCACGTCTGGCTCCCCGACGCCATGGAGGGCCCGACGCCGGTCTCCGCGCTCATCCACGCCGCCACCATGGTGGTAGCAGGCGTCTACCTGGTGGCGCGGACGATGCCGCTGTTCGCGGTCGCCGACCCCATAGCGCTGAACGTGGTCACCGCCGTCGGCCTGACGACGGTGATGATGTCCGCCA
>CAZYOV010000245.1:0-2453 GCA_964649215.1 uncultured Dehalococcoidia bacterium | reverse complement strand
AAGAGATGATCCCCCACACCGACCGCTATCTGGTGGAACGGGGCCTGCTACGAAATGGGGACGTGGTAGTCGTCGCCCGCTGGTCGCCTCTACGGGCCAAGGTCTGGACGAACTTCGTTCAGCTCCACCGTCTGGCCACCAGGAGCGCTGACGCCGGGCTCGCGACAGACTGACTCGCTGCTGGCGAACGCCCACTCGAAGAGCGCCACGGCGTCCTCGTAGATACTCGAACTGCCCAGCGCTGAGACGATGAGGCGTCTCCCCTCCCTCTCCGCCGCCGCCACGATAGTCTGTTGCGCCTCGTCCGTGTAGCCGATTTTTACCCCCAGCGAGTCCGGATACGAGTACACGAGCCGGTTGCCGTTCCACAGAGGCGGGCCGTCCCAGGCCGGCTGGTACGTGGTTGTACGGACGATGGCCGCCAGCTCCGGTTGCCTGATCAGCTCCCGCCCAAGCATGGCGATGTCGAACGCGGAGGTGTACTGGCCAAACTCGTCCAGGCCGTGAGGGTTCGTGAAGTAGGTGTCGCTCAGCCCTAGCTGCTCTACCTTGGCGTTCATCAGATCGACGAAGGCAGTGGTGGTGAAGCCAACGTGTTCAGCGATAGCGAGGGCGGCATCGTTACCGGAAGGGAGAAGCAGACCGTAGAGCAGATCGCGCAGGCTAAGCTGCTGTCCGGGCTCCAGCCCCATGACTGTCGAGTCTGTAGTGGCGGCAAGCTCCGCACCATCCACCCGCACAGTAACGATCTCCGAGAGGTCAGCTCGCTCGGCGGCGACCAGCGCAGTCGCGACCTTGGTGAGGCTGGCAGGCGCCAATCTTTGATGCAGGCTATCGCCGTACAACAACGCCCCGCACGGCTCCTCGATGATGACCACCGACTGAGCAGAGATCGGAGGCGGCGCCGCGTCGCTTACGAAAGTCGAATCGCTCGGAGAGGGCGCGCAGATACCGCCGGAAGTGCATGCTATCGAGGCGGAAACGGCGGGCGTGCAGCCTTCACTTTCTGGGCAGGCTGAGGAGCCGATGAGCTGTCCGTTGCTCTCCTCCGGCAGGCGGGAAGCCAGAATGAGCGAGCCTATCACCAGCGCCAACGGAAGCAGGAGCAACCACTCTTGCTGCCTCTGGCGGTTGCGGCGCCGCGGATACCCGTATCTCCGTCTAGCCATCGAACCTCTCTAGTTAAATGCAATCAACGTGCATTTGGTTAAAGGGATGAAGCCACTTTTGACACCAAATTCCGAGGCGCCAACGATGCTCAGCTAGTCTGGGATAGCCACGGCGATGAGCCAGCCTAGCCCAAAGCAGATAGGAAAGGTGACTATCCAGGCGGCAATGATGTTGTAGGCGACGCCCCAGCGGACGGCAGAAAGGCGCCGCGTCGACCCCACCCCCATGATGGCGGTGCCGATGGTTTGGGTGGTGCTGAGAGGGATGCCGAAGCGAGAGGTGATCGTTAGTGTGGCGGCCGCGGCCGTCTCCGCAGCAAACCCCTGGTAGGTCTCCAGGTGGGTGACGCGCATGCCCAGTGTGCGGATGATGCGCCAGCCGCCGAGCATCGTGCTGATGCCCAGCGTCCCCGCTCCCAGGAAGACCACCCATAGCGGCACATTGAATTCCGCGGCAGGCGTCCCGTTGTAGACGGCCAGGGCAAACGCCATTACGCCTATCGCCTTCTGACCGTCGGCCGTCCCGTGACTGAACGCCATGAAACCGGACGAAATGACCTGCAAAGGGCTGAACAGCCGCCGCATCGCCGAGGGGTTGGCACGCTGGAAGAGCCAGAGGATGGCAAGCACGACGAGGAAGCCTCCCGCGAACCCGAAAACCACCGCCGCGCCCACGCCGGTGAACACCTTCTCCCAGCCGTCCCTCAATAATACATCCGTACCAGCCACAGCCACTGCGGCACCGGCTATGCCCGCCACGAGTCCATGGCTTTCGCTGGTGGGCAGCCCAAAATAGGCGGCGAAGCTACTCCAGAGCACCGCGGCGAGGGCGGCCGCCGCCGCGATCTGCAGTCCATCGCCGACCCCCTCAATCGCGTCAATGTCCACGATGTCTCTGCCTATGGTCGTCGCCACTGCAGTCCCGGCGAACACACCAACCAGGTTCAGGACAGCGGCCATGGCCACCGCTATCATTGGCGGCAGAGCCCGGGTCGAGACCACGGTTGCGATGGCGTTAGGGGCGTCGGTCCAGCCGTTGACCGCCTCGAAGGCGAGTATCGCCGCGAAGGTGAAGATCAGGAAGCCGAAGGTTTCAGTCAACGGGTCTTGAGTGAAAAGAGGGAGGGACCGCTTCCCTCTTCCAACAAGCGTGTCTCGCGATTACGCATGCTTGAGGACGATCGCCTCCAGGACATAAGCCACCTGTTCACAGCTATCGGTGGCCTCCTCCAACTGGTCGTAGATATCGCGCCACTTGATGATGTCCACCGTGTTCATCTCGCC
>CAZYOV010000244.1:0-2455 GCA_964649215.1 uncultured Dehalococcoidia bacterium | reverse complement strand
ACTTCACCCAGGAGTACTCCCGCGTCAACCTCAACGTCGGCGTCTCCTACAGCGAGGACCTCGACCACGTCATGCAGGTTATCGACCGCGTGGGCGAAGAGATGGCCGCCGATCCGGAATGGGCGCCCGCTATCATCACCCCGCCCAAGTCTCTGCGCGTGGACGACCTGGGCGAGTCAGGGATCGAAATTAAGGTCGTCGGCGACACCAAGCCGATCAAGCAGTGGGAGGTCATGGGCGAGCTCCGCAAACGCATCAAGAAGGCGTTCGACGACGAAGGTATCGAGATACCGTATCCCCACCGGGTCATGGTGACGCGCGGCGCCAAGGCCACGGACCTGCCGGAGACGAAGGGCGAGGAGTAGCGGAAGGGTTTGACGCTTTACATAAAACAGTTTATACTAGCGGAAACTTTTGCTTAGTTGCGAGAGGTGCAACGATGGGCAGGAAGATTCTAGCCTTCGTGTTTGCCGCGGCCCTGTTGGTGGCCATGGCCGTGCCCCTGTTTGGCGGCGTGGGCAGCGCGCACGCCATCGTGGACCCTGCGACCCCTATAAGCTGTGCAGGCGTTCCTGCCAAGGCAGAGAGCGGCGGCAACGCGGGAGGTGCAGCGGCAGTAGGCTCAGTTAACGATGAGGGTGGTCGGACCATTCCGATGACCGCGCCGCAGGGGAAGGCCAACGCAGCCGTTTGCCCATAACGTCTCAGAGCGGAGCCAAGGAACCCCTGGCGTCAGGTAAGGGCTAGGGGCGGGGCCATCGCGGGGTGGCCGCGCCCCACCGACACAAGACACAGGCGGGCCTACCCCTTGACCACGCCCATAGGCCGCATGCGGGCCACCTTGCCCGCGATCCCTGCCTCGTCCAGCACGTCCACCACCTCCGCCACGTCCTTGTACGCCTCGCTCGCCTCCTCCGCCAGCAGGCCGCGGTTCTGCGCCCGCACGTAGATGCCGCGCTGGGCCAGACGCTGCGCCACGTCCACCCCCTTCAGCATCCGCTTCGCCGCGTGGCGGCTCTGCGTCCGGCCCGCTCCATGGGCGCTTGAGCCCCACGTCTCGCTCATCGCCTGCTCCGTGCCGGCGCAGATGTAGGAGTAGCGGGCCATATCGCCGGGCACCAGCACCGGCTGCCCGGTTTGCTGATACCGCTTGGGAACGTCTGGATGCCCGGGCGGGAACGCCCGCGTCGCCCCCTTGCGGTGTACGCACACCGTCATCTCTTTCCCGTTGACCCGGTGCTGCTCGATCTTGGCGATGTTGTGCGCCACGTCGTACACCAGGTGCATGCCCAGCTCCTCGCGGGCGTCGCGGCCCAGCACCCGCTGGAACGCCTGGCGCGTCCAGTGGGAGATCAGCTGTCGGTTGCAGAACGCGAAGTTCGCCGCCGCCGTCATCGCTCCCAGGTAGTCCTGCCCCTCCTTAGAGCCGATAGGCGCGCACGCGAGCTGCTTGTCCGGTAGCTGGATCTTGTACTTCGAGGCCGCTTCCTCCATTACGTCTAGGTAGTCCTGGCAGGTCTGGTGACCCAGTCCGCGCGAGCCGCAGTGGATGAACACCATTACCTGACCCGGCCCCTCGATCCCCATCGTCTCCGCCTTCTCGCCGTCGTACACCTCATCGATGACCTGTATCTCCAGGAAGTGGTTGCCTGAGCCTAAAGTGCCTAGCTGGGGCGCCCCCCGCTGCTTGGCGCGCTTGCTCACCTTATCCGTGTTCGCGTCCTTGAGCGCACCCCCGCCCTCCACCGCATCAACGTCCTCCGGCCACCCGTAGCCTTGCTCCAGCGCCCACCTCACCCCCTTCACCATCACCTCATCCATCTCCTTCATCGAGACCGTCACCAGGCCCGAACCGCCGATGCCGGCGGGGATGTCTCGGAATATCTGGTTCACTAGGTCCTTCAGGTGCGGCCGTACCTCATCCTCTCTCAGGCTGGTGCGCATCACCCGCGTGCCGCAGTTAATGTCGAAGCCGACGCCGCCGGGGGAGATGACGCCGTCCTCCACCCGCATCGCCGCCACCCCGCCGATGGGGAAGCCGTAGCCCCAGTGGATGTCCGGCATAGCCATGGAATAGTTGACGATGCCGGGCAGGAAGGCGACGTTCGCCACCTGCTCCAGCGCTTGGTCCAGGCCGATCACCCCCAACATCTTCTCAGAAGCGAACACCAGGCCCGGCACCCGCATCCCCGGCTTGTACTCTTTGGGGAGCAGCCAGCGCTGGTCGTCTATCTTCTCTAGCGTCTCTCTCCACTTAACGGCCATCGCCTATCACCTCGTCGGTCAGGGCTCTATATATCGAATAGCACCTGCGCCCGGTAGCCGCTGTCCTCTGGCGTCACCTCCAGCATGTGGCGTGTCACGGCCTTCACACCGAAGTGAAGCCGGTGGCGCTCCGCTTCTATCCGCTCGCCGAACGCCCGCGCCCGCAGGCGCGTCTCGCTTACCTCCTCCA
>CAZYOV010000243.1:303-2457 GCA_964649215.1 uncultured Dehalococcoidia bacterium | reverse complement strand
CGTCATCCCCAACGCCGAAGGCGGCCGCACTACCCCCTCAACCGTCGCCATCGGCAAGAGCGGCGAGCGCCTCGTCGGCCAGGTCGCCAAGCGCCAGGCTGTCACCAACCCCGAGAACACCATCTTCTCCATCAAACGCCTCATGGGCCGCCGCTTCGACGACGAAACCGTCCAGGGCGACCTCAAGGTCCTCCCCTACAAGCTCGACGCCGCCGACAACGGCGACGCCCGCGTCTGGATGGGCGAGCGCTCCTACTCCCCGCCGGAGATCTCCGCCATGATCCTCCAGAAGCTCAAGGCCGACGCCGAGGCCTACCTCGGCGACACCGTCAGCGAGGCCGTCATCACCGTCCCCGCCTACTTCAACGATTCCCAGCGCCAGGCCACCAAGGCCGCCGGCGAGGTCGCCGGCCTCAACGTCCTCCGCATTATTAACGAGCCCACCGCCTCCTCCCTCGCCTACGGCCTCGACAAGTCCGAGGAGAAGACCATCGCCGTCTACGACCTCGGCGGCGGCACCTTCGACGTCTCCATCCTTGAGATCGGCGAGGGCACCTTCCACGTCAAGTCCACCGCCGGCGATACCCACCTTGGCGGCGACGACTTCGACCAGCGCATCATCGACTGGCTCATCGAGGAGTTCAAGAAGGACCAGGGGATAGACCTCACCCAGGACCGCATGGCCCTCCAGCGCCTCAAGGAGGGCGCCGAGAAGGCGAAAGTGGAGCTCTCCACCGTGATGCAGACGGAGGTCAACCTGCCCTTCGTCACCGCTGACCAGGCCGGCCCCAAGCACCTCAACATCACCCTCAGCCGCTCCAAGCTGGAGCAGCTTGTCGGCGACCTCGTCGAAAAGACCATCGACCCCTGCCGCCAGGCGCTGGAGGACGCCAAGGTCACCGCCGATGAGGTCGGTGAGGTGATCCTCGTCGGCGGCCAGACCCGCATGCCCATGGTCGCCGAGGCGGTCAAGAAGTTCTTCGGCCGCGAGCCCCACAAGGGCGTCAACCCCGACGAGGTCGTGGCCGTGGGCGCCGCCATCCAGGCCGGCGTCCTCAAAGGCGACGTGCGTGAGGTGCTACTGCTGGACGTCACCCCCCTCAGCCTCGGCATCGAGACGCTGGGCGGCGTCGCCACCCCTATCATCCCCCGCAACACCACCATCCCCACCTCTAAATCGCAGGTGTTCTCCACCGCCGCCGAGAGCCAGACTTCCGTGGAGATACACGTCGTCCAGGGCGAGCGCTCCATCGCCGGCGACAACAAGTCGCTCGGCCGCTTCATCCTCGACGGCCTCCTGCCCGCGCCCCGCGGCATGCCCCAGATCGACGTCGCCTTCGATATCGACGCCAACGGCATCCTCCACGTCTCCGCCCGCGACAAGGGCACCGGCCGCGAACAGAAGATCACCATCCAGGCCGGCACCGGCCTCTCCGAGGAGGAGATCGAGCGCATGAAGGCGGACGCGGAGGCCCACGCCGAGGAGGACAGCCGTCGTCGCGAGGAGATCGAGCTCCGTAACCAGGCCGACTCCATCGCCTACACCGCCGAGAAGACCGTCCGCGAGGCTGGCGACAAGATACCGGCCGACCTCCGCACAGAAATCGAGGCCCGCGTCAAGGACGTGCGTGACGCTCTCGCCGGCGAGGGCGACATCGAGCGCATCCGCACCGCCGTCAGCGGCCTATCCGAGGCGATGCAGAAGGCCGGCTCCGCCGTCTACGGCGAGCCGGGCGAGGGTGGCCCCGGGGCGGCGCCGCCCCCCGAAGGCGAGGGCGAAGGTGAGGGCGAAGAGCCCGCCGAGGAAGGCACCGTAGAGGGCGAATACCGCGAAGTGTAGCCGCCAGAGCCATGATCTGGAGCGAATTCGAGAAGGTCGCGCCTGAGATGGCTCAGCTAGGCCAGGAGCGATTCGACCGTTCGGGGGTCGTCCTGGTCGGGACCGTCCGCAAGGATGGGTCGCCGCGCATCAGCCCCGTCGAGCCGCTCATCACCCAGGGACAGCTGTTTCTGGGCATGATGTGGCGCTCCAAGAAGGCACTCGACCTCATCCGGGATCCGCGTTGTGTCGTCCACAGCACGATCTCCAACCGCGACGGATCGGAGGGCGAGTTCAAGCTGCGCGGCCGTGCGGTGGATGTCCCGGACCCCGAC
>CAZYOV010000243.1:0-293 GCA_964649215.1 uncultured Dehalococcoidia bacterium | reverse complement strand
GAGGGATACTGCGAGGCGCTGTACGAGAAGATCGAGTGGCGACCGAAAGAGCCCTACCACCTCTTCTCGGTGGATATCGAGAGCGCGGCGTTCATCGTCTACCAGAACGATGAGCAGTCCGTGAGGCGCTGGCCCTAGCGGCGGCTCATTGGCGCGGACAGGCTTCAGCCTGTCGTGCAGGGCCTGGGAACACCGTCCTGGGCTGGTTTTATCTCGCTTTTTGGCCATTCAACGGGACATTCTGTGGGACAAAACTATGAGTAAGAGAGTAAAATTGTATTTGAAATCGATGT
>CAZYOV010000242.1:0-2466 GCA_964649215.1 uncultured Dehalococcoidia bacterium | reverse complement strand
ACAGCCTTCACCCCCAGGTACATCGGGGCTAACGCCGCGTGCTCGCGGCTGGAGCCCTGCCCGTAGTTGGAGCCGCCGACGATGATGCCGGCGCCTGCTTCCTTCGCCTTGGCCGCGAACTCCGGATCGACGTAGTGGAAGACGTACTCGGAGATGGCGGGGATGTTGGAGCGCAGGGGGAGGATCTTCGAGCCCGCGGGCAGGATATGGTCTGTGCTAACGTTGTCCTCCAGCTTGATGAGCACTGTCGCCTTGATCGTCTGCGCCAGCGGCTCCGCCAGGGGTAGCGGCTTGATGTTGGGGCCGCGTGCCACCTCCACGTCTCCGTCCTTTGGCGGCGGTATGATCAGATCATCGTCGATGATGAACTCCGCCGGCGCCTCGGTCGGCGGTGGCTCTCCGAACTTGCGGGGGTCGGTGATTTCGCCGGTCAGGGCGGAGACGGCGGCCACCTCCGGGCTGGCGAGGTACACCTTGTCGTCGGCGGTGCCGGAGCGGCCGGGGAAGTTTCGGTTGAAGGTGCGCAGGGAGGCCGTGTCCGAGGGCGGCACCTGGCCCATGCCGATGCAGGGCCCGCACGCGGACTCCAGGATGCGGGCGCCGGACTCGATAAGGTCGGCCAGGGCCCCGGTGCGCGCGATCATCGTGAACACCTGTCTCGAGCCGGGGGTGACGGTCATGCTGATGTCGGGGTTTACCTTTCGCCCCTTGAGCACGGCCGCGCTCACCGAGAGGTCGTGGTAGGAGGAGTTGGTACAGGAGCCGATGCAGACCTGGGCGAGCTTCGTTCCCTCGACCTCCTCGATCGGCACGACATTGCCCGGGCTCTGCGGTCGCGCGACCATCGGCCCCAGCTTGTTCAGATCGATCTCGACAACCTCGTCGTATTCGGGGTCCGGGTCGGCGCTTGTCGGTCGCCACATCTCCTCTCGCTTCTGGGTGCGGAAGTACTCGCGGGTGCGCTCGTCGGAGGGGAAGATGGAGGTGGTGGCCTGCATTTCGGCGCCCATGTTGGTGATGGTGCTGCGCTCGGGAACGCTGAGCGAGGCCACGCCCTCGCCATAGTACTCGAATATTTTGCCCACGCCGCCCTTTACGCTGAGACGGCGCAGCAGTTCGAAGATGATGTCCTTGGCGGCCACCCAGCGCTGCAGCTTCCCCTTCAGGTGCACGCCCACGATCTTAGGCATCTTCAGATAGTAGGGTCCGCCGCCCATGGCGACCGCGACGTCCAGGCCGCCGGCGCCGATCGCCAGCATGCCGGCGCCTCCGGACGTCGGCGTGTGGCTGTCTGAGCCAAGGAGCAGGTCGCCTGGAGAGCTGAAGCGCTCCAGGTGCACCTGATGGCAGATGCCGTTGCCGGGCCGCGAGAAGTAGATGCCGTACTTGGCTGCTACCGTCTGGAGGAAGCGGTGGTCATCGGCGTTCTCGAAGCCGGTTTGGAGCATGTTGTGGTCGATGTAGGAGACGGAGAGCTTGGTGCGCACCCTGGGTATCTCCATCGCCTCGAACTGGAGGTAGGCCATCGTCCCCGTGGCGTCCTGGGTTAGCGTCTGGTCCACCCGCACGGCGATCTCGGTGCCGGGCTCCAGCTCGCCGGAGACGAGGTGGTCGGCAAGGATCTTCCGGGTCAGGTTCTGGCCCAACTTTGCTCCTTTGAGGGGCTATGGACTAGCGCTAGCTGAAGCGCTGGAGGTACTCCGCCAGGTCAAACTGTTTGCCCTCGGGCTCAAACTGGCGTACCGCCCTGCCGAAGCTCTGGCGCTCTTCTTGATAGAAGACGCCCAAGTGTACCTTCTCCTCAGTGAGCGCTAGGTTGACGGCGGCCTTCAGGTCTTGCCGATCCCAGTCAGACGGCAACTCCTCGATGTGCTCGTCATAGAAGTCGTAGGTGTTGAAGAACTCGGCGCAGGGGCTTTGGACGTGAACGAAGGAGAACCCTGGATGCTCGATCCCCTGTACGATGAGGTCGGTCAGGTCCTTTGGCTTGGCCGAATAGCCGCGGGCGACGAATGTGGCGCCGTTGGCGAGGGCGAACAGTACGGGGGCCATCGGCTTGGCTATGACGCCGTAGGGGGTGGACCTGGTCTTGTGACCAATGCTAGATGTTGGCGAGGCCTGGGCCTTGGTGAGGCCGTAGGTCTGGTTGTCCATCATGATGCAGGTGATGTCTACGTTGCGTGCGCAGGCGTGCGGGAAGTGGCCGGCGCCGATCGACATCAGGTCGCCGTCGCCGCCCATCACCAAGATCGTGAGGTCAGGGTTGGCGAGCTTCATACCGGTAGCGATTGGCAGGGTGCGGCCGTGAACCCCGTGCAGGCCGAAAGTGCTCATGAAGTACGGCGTCCGACTGGAACAGCCGATGCCGGCCGCGACCACGACGTCCTGCGGCCGGAGCTGAAGGGCGGCCAGCGCCTTGTAAGTCGCGCTCAATACACCGAAGTCGCCGCAGCCGGGGCACCAGAT
>CAZYOV010000241.1:0-2481 GCA_964649215.1 uncultured Dehalococcoidia bacterium | reverse complement strand
GGGATAACGATGTCGACGGTCGTCAAATGTGATCTACGTCACTGAATGGCCTCTACCGAGGCGGGTATTCTCGAGAGATGATAAGAGATAGCCAACGCGTCCGCAACCTCGGACAGTCGCTGGACTTTCGCTGCCCCATGATAATCTAGGGGAGTAGAGATGGTTTCATTCCGTGTGACCGAACAGCTGGCGCGGGCGAGCGCGCGCCGGCCCTGGGTCGTAGTCGGCCTCTGGGTCGTGCTGTTCCTGGCCGGCGGCTTCCTCGCCACGGGAATCGGCGATGTCCTGACCACCGAATTCGCCCTCACCAATGAGCCGGAGTCCGTGAAGGCCGATCAGCTCCTGGAGGAGCGCCTGCGGGGTCCCGAGCAGGCCCGCGAGCTGGTGATCGTAGCGTCTACAAGCGCCACAGTGGATGACGCGGAGTTCCAGGCGTTCGTCAATGGCCTGCTGCTGGAGATACGCGGGCTGGATGGTGAGATAGAGGAGGCGACAAGTTTCTACGAGACCGGTGACGAACGCCTGGTGTCTACGGCCCGTGATAAGACGCTCTTACCCGTTGTTATCGCGGGCGATATTGATGACGCGTCCGATAACGTGGAGCCGCTGGTGGGCCTGGTGGAGGAGGCGAACGGGCGGGAGGGCTTTGAGGTCCTGACCGCGGGCTTTGGGAGTATTTCGCGCACCTTCAACGAGGCGTCGGAGGAGGACCTCCAGCAAGGCGAGCTCATCGCCCTGCCTATCGCGCTGCTTATCCTGCTGCTGGTGTTCGGCGCGGTAATCGCTGCCGGCATCCCGCTCGTCCTGGCGGTGCTCGCCATCGTCGTGGCCACGGGCACGGCGGCGCTGATCGGGCAGGCGTTCGAGCTGAACTTCCTGGTCGTCAACATGATCACGATGATCGGCCTGGCGCTGGGCATCGACTACTCCCTGTTCATCGTCCATCGCTTCCGCGAAGAGCGGCGAAGCGGCCTCGTGAAGGAGGAGGCGATCGCGAGGGCAGGGGCAACTGCGAGCAGGGCGGTGCTCTTCTCGGGGGGCGCGGTGGTCGTGGGCCTGATGGGGTTGTTTATCGTGCCGTCCAACATCTACCGCAGCTTGGCCACCGGGGCGATCGTTGTCGCCATCTTCGCCGTGCTGGCGGCGCTGACCCTGCTGCCGGCCGTGTTGAGTCTGCTGGGCGACCGCGTTAACGCTTTGCGAATGCCTCTGTTGCAGCGCCGCCGCTCCGCTGGAGATGAAGGCGGCTTCTGGGGATGGGTGGCAACCGTCGTCATGGCTCACCCCGTGATTAGCGCCGTCGGCGTGGTGGTGTTTCTCCTAGCCGTTGCGGCGCCTCTCGTCACGATTAACCTGGGGCTGGCCGGCGTGAGCACCATGCCGGAGGATACGGCGTCACGCCGCGCTTTCGAGACGCTCAACGATGACTTCTCCGCCGGGCTGATCTCGCCGGCGGAGATTGTGGTGGACGCCGAGGACGTCGGCTCACAGCCGGTTCAACGAGGGATCGATGATCTGCTGGCGACGCTGGACGAGGACGAGATGTTCAGCGCGGCGGCGGTGGAGACGAACGAGGCGGGCGATCTCGCGCTTGTGTCGGCGCTGATCGTGGGTGATCCGGACGCTGACGCTGCGCACGACGCGATCAAGCGGCTGCGAAGCGAGCATATCCCGGCCGCGTTCGCCGGCGTGGATGCAGACGTACTGGTAACCGGCGCTACCGCCCAGACCGAGGACATGTTCGACGTCATCCGAACCTACACACCGATCGTGTTCGGCTTCGTGCTGGGTCTCAGCTTCCTGCTGCTGCTCGTCGTGTTCCGGTCACTGGTGGTGCCGGTGAAAGCGCTGATCATGAACCTGCTGTCGGTCGGCGCCGCCTACGGCCTGCTGGTGCTTGTGTTCCAGCACGGCGTGGGGAACGAGATTTTCGGTTTTCAGCGTACGGAGACGATCGAGGCCTGGCTGCCGCTGTTCCTGTTCGCCTTCCTGTTCGGACTGTCGATGGACTATCACGTGTTTCTGTTGAGCAGGATCAGGGAGCGGTTCGACCAGACGGGCGATAACGCCGCGTCCGTGGCGTTCGGTGTGCGATCGACAGCCGGGATTATCACCGGGGCGGCGCTCATCATGGTCGCCGTGTTCTCGGGCTTCGCTATGGGCGACACCGTATCGCTGCAGCAGGTAGGCTTCGGGATGGCGGTAGCGGTCATCCTGGACGCTACGATCATCCGGTCTGTGCTGGTGCCCGCGAGCATGCAGCTCCTGGGCGACCTGAACTGGTACCTACCCAGTTGGTTGCACTGGCTGCCGGACATACGGGTGGAAGGCGGCAGGGTGCCGAAGGCGCGACCGGCGGCGGCTGCCGCGGACGTCATGCTTGCCGACGGCAGGGAGTAGTGAGGTGGGCTGCGCCGCCCTCAAAAGAGCACTCGCTTGGGCGCGCCGCTGACCGTCCGACGGAAGTTGTGAATCAGGCGC
>CAZYOV010000240.1:0-2493 GCA_964649215.1 uncultured Dehalococcoidia bacterium | reverse complement strand
CGCACCCGCTTGCGGTTGATCCGGTACTCGCTCTCGCCGTTACGGTAGCCGCGACGCGCGAGCGCCACCTCGCTGAAGTCGAGCGGCAGCCAGCCGTCGGCGTTGTCCAGCGTGAGAGTGACATCTACCTTATCTGCGCGCTGGCGCTTGGAAGAGCCGGCGAAGATGGCGTCCTCCATCTTGCGCGAACGGAGGAGGCGTCCGGACTGCTCACCCAGCACCCAACGAAGCGCATCGGCGATGTTGGACTTGCCGGAGCCGTTGGGGCCGACGATGGCCGTGATCCCCTGACCGAACTCGAAGCTGGTTCGGGTAGCGAAGCTCTTGAAGCCCTGGATATCCAGCCGCTTCAGGTACATATGATCGTCAACCCGAGGCAGCTAACGCTTCCAGGGCCTGACGTGCGGCTGCCAGCTCGGCCTGCTTCTTGTTGCGCCCCTCACCGCGACCCAGCACGTCGCTCCGGACCAGCACATCCACCGTGAACGTCTTGGCGTGATCAGGACCCACGGAGGAGATGAGCCGGTACTTGGGAATCTCGTGCCAGCGTGACTGGACCTCGTGCTGCAACTGCGACTTGCTATCCACGGCCACGGCTCCGGCGGCGACCTTCTCCAGCTCCGGCGCCAGCAGCTCTAGTACCAGCTTCCGCGCCTTGGTGATGCCGCCGTCCAGAAAGGCAGCGCCGATAAGCGCCTCCAGCGCGCCCGCCAGGTTCGAAGGACGGCCGCGCCCGCCAGACATCTCCTCGCCGCGGCCCAGCACCAGGTAATCGCCCAGGGAGATCCGCTCGGCGGCCTCAGCCAGGGTATCCCAGCGTACGAGGAGAGCGCGTATCTGGCTGAGGTGACCCTCGCTCAGGGCTGGATACTCCCCGTACAGCCGCTCCGAGATAATCAGCCCCAGCACAGCGTCGCCCAGGAACTCCATCCGCTCGTTGGACTCCATCTCCATCTCGGGCACCTCGTTGAGGTAGGAGCGATGCACGAGCGCCTGCTCCAATAGCGCCGTGCGGCGGAAGCTGATCTCCAGCGCCTTCAGGAGGGAGACAGGGTCTTTCGACTTCGTAATCGTTGCCATCGGCAAAGCTAACTTTAGCGCTAGAGCCAGCCGCCCAGAGGGCGTGCCTCGCTCGAAAGCTGTATCCGACGACTATGCTGGGGTATCATATTGCGGGCCAAAAAGGTTAGCAGAATTAGAGGCCGATTCCTAACCATCTTAGGCGTCGCCAAAACTGCCTGTCAAGACGACGCCTTATAATGGGCCCCGGTGCCGAATATGGCTAAGGCTAACCTTATCGATAACCTTAACCGGGCGCTACCCGCCGCCGCCCGCAAAGCCCTCGCCGCTATCGTCCAGGACGCCCAAGGCGAAGCGTTAGCGATTTACCTCGTCGGCGGCAGCGTGCGCGACCTCCTGCTCAACCGCCAAACGCTGGACGTGGACCTCACGCTGGAGGGAGACGCTCCCGCCCTGGCCCGCCGGGTCGCGATCGGTCTCGAAGACATACGCTGCATCGTACACTCCGCCTTCGGCACCGCCACACTGAAAGGCGCCGACTTCCGTCTCGACGTTGCCACCGCCCGCGTCGAGACCTACGGGCGACCCGGAGCGCTGCCTTCCGTACACCCCGGCTCCCTCCAGGACGACCTCTTTCGCCGCGACTTCACGGTGAACGCGATGGCGCTGGCTCTGACGGGCGACCAGCGCGGCGCCATCACCGATCCCTTCGACGGGAAGAGCGACCTTGAAGTCGGGCTCCTCCGCGTCCTGCACGAGGCCAGCTTCAGGGACGACGCCACCCGCATCCTGCGCGCCGCCCGCTACGGGTCGCGCCTGAGCTTCCGGCTGGAGTCGAAGACCATGCGCTGGCTGAGGCGCGATGTCACCTACCTGGAAGCGATCAGCGGCCCCCGAATCCGTGAGGAGCTGGCCCGCCTTTGGCGGGAGCCGCAGCCGGAGCGCATCCTTCTGCGGCTGAGCGAGCTGGGCGCGCTTCAGGCCATACACCCCACGCTATCCTTCGATGGTAGCCAAGCTGAGGTGTTCGGCAAGCTCAGGGAGATCCACCCTACGCCTTCCCGCACCGTCTACCTTGCCCTGCTGGCGTGGGAGGCATCGCGGCCAGAGGCCACAGCCCTTGCCACCCGGCTGGCGCTGAACAAGCGCGAGACGGAGGCGGTGCGAGCGGTCCCGGAGGTCAGAACCCTGGAACGCGATCTCTCGGCTGAGGTTAGGCCCAGCCGCGCAGTGGAGCTGCTCTCGCCCTTCCCGTCGGCCGCAGTGTGGGCACTCGCCGCGGCCGGCCAAGAGAGCGCCCGCGTACAGGCGTCGCGCTACCTCCGTCGCTGGCGTTACGTCAAACCCTCCGTCGATGGCCACGCCCTTCTGGCCATGGGTGCGATACCGGGGCCACAGCTCGGCGAAGTGCTGCGCCGCCTCAAAGCTGCTAAGCTGGACGGCGAAGTGCGCTCCCGTCGAGACGAAGAGAGG
>CAZYOV010000239.1:0-2506 GCA_964649215.1 uncultured Dehalococcoidia bacterium | reverse complement strand
TCGCCTCCTGCTCCTGCTTGAGCCACGCCGCTACCATGTCTCCGTCCTGGGCGGTAGCGGCCGACTCCATGATCACTATGTCGCCGTCGTTCACCAGCGCGTCGACCATGGAGTTGCCCTTCACGCGTAAGGCGTACACGTTCTCGCGGCCGCCAACCATGTCTGGGGGCACCTCCAGCGTGTCGTCCGGGTCGTAGCTTCGCCAGGTGTCAGCGGTGGGGACAGGGATCGGCTGGCCGGCGGCTATGGTGCCGATGATAGGAATGTTGGCCACGCGGGGACGGTGGCCGCCCGGCTCCAGCAGTTCGATGGCGCGGGAGACCTCACGGTCGCGGCGGATGTAGCCCTCCTTCTCCAGGATGCGCAGGTTGTAGTCGACGACGGATGTCGAGCTGATCTTGCACGCCTCCTGGATCTGGCGGATGCTGGGCGGATAATCGTGGTCACTGATGAACTCCTGGATGAACTCCAGGATGCGCCGTTGTTTCGCCGAAAGCTCCTTCATGGCGGATCTCCCTGACACTTTATGGAACTTTTGTTCGCCAGAACACTAGTTTAGAGACCATGCGTTCGATTGTCAATACCCGCGTGTCCCATATACAATCCTGCCTACCGGCAGGCGCTTGGCTACTAACGCTGGAGAGGATCGATTATGGGCAGCGGCCTAGAAGACATTCGAATACCCGAAGACGGCGACCGGGCCAATAAACGGGCGTTGGTCATCGCCGCTCACGCCGATGACTCGGAGTTCGGCGCTGCCGGGACCGTCGCACTGTGGGCGCGGGACGGCTGGGAGGTGTACTACCTGATCTGCACCGACGGCTCCAAGGGGTCTGAGGATGCAGCCATGACTGCCGATAAGCTGGTCCCTCTACGAAGGGATGAGCAGCGCGCCGCCGCCCAGGTGCTGGGAGTGAAGGAGGTCTTCTTCCTGGACTACGTCGATGGCGAGCTCGCCTACACTCCGGAGTTCAGCCGCGACGTCGTGCGCGCTATCCGAATCATCCGGCCCCACACCGTGTTCAGCCACGATCCCAACCAGATCGTGCGCAACACCTTTATCAATCACCCGGACCACCGCTGCGCCGGCACCGTCGCCCTGGACGCGGTCTACCCGTTAGCCCGCAACCGTCCTACCTTCCCTGAGCTACTGAGCGAGGGGCTTGAGCCCTACAGCGCCAACGAGATATATCTGTGGAGCACCAGCGACATCAATTACAGCGTTGACATAACCGACGTTATCGACCTCAAGCTGGAGGCGCTGAGCAAGCACGTGAGCCAGCTCTCCGAGATGATGGAGACGCGGCTGGAGCAGGTACGCTCCTTCTGGAAGAATGAGGACGGGCGCTATATGGAGAACTTCCGGCACATCCCCATCCCGTTCTGATCCGATGCTGTTCGCTCGCTTCCGGCACAACGATCTGGAGGGCTACGGCCGCGTCGAGGACGACCATGTCAGGCCTCTCCAGGGTGATCTGTTCGGCGAACACCGGCTGCTGGAGGAGGCGATCTCCCTGGACTCCGTACGGCTGTTGCCGCCCGTCCGTCCCGGAAATATCCTGGCGGCCGCCGTCAACTACCCGTCGCACGTGGCGGAAAGCCAGAAGATGACCGGTAAGGCGGAGGCGCCTCCCCAGCCGGAGCTGTTCCTGAAGCCTTCGTCCTCCATCATCGGGCCGGGGGAGGCGATCGTCCTGCCCCAGGGCGCCCGCCGTGTCGACTATGAGGGTGAGCTGGTCGCCGTGATCGGCCGCGCCTGTCGCAACGTGGCCGCCGAGGAGGCACTGGCGTACGTGTTCGGCTACACCTGCGGCAACGATGTCTCCGCCCGACACTGGCAGCGAGACGACCTCCAGTGGTGGCGGGCCAAGGGTAGCGACACTTTTTCGCCCCTTGGGCCGTTCATCGCCACCGGCCTCGATCCGGCGAGCCTGGAGCTGCACACCCGTCTCAACGGCGACGAGGTTCAGGCGTCCAGCACGGGGGCGCTCATCCACAGCGTCGGGGCCCTGATCAGCTTCGCGTCACAGGTGATGACGCTGGCGCCCGGCGACCTTGTGTTTACGGGGACGCCCGGGGAGACCGGCCGCCTCAGCGCCGGTGATGTGGTGGAGGTAGAGATCGAGGAGATCGGCGTGCTGCGGAACTCGGTAGTGGCGGAGGGGAGCTAAGGAATCTGAGGGGGCGCGCGAAAAGCGGAGGCAGGCTAGGCTTCTGTGCGTCCACTGGAGGGTGCAGGGACGCGGCGCAAGAGATTCTGCGCTTCCTCAGCGACACCGACGTCGGTGGCGTCGCAGTAAGTGGCGTAGATGGCCCTGTCTATGAGGCGCACCCCGTCACCGTTCAGCTCAGTGGCCTGCTCCTGGCGCAGGCGGAGCAGACGGTTGAGCCTCCGCAAGAAATGAAGCTGCAGAGGTGAGTAGCTGGCCTCGTTCTCCGTAAGCGGAGAGACCATCTCGTCCATTCCTCCCTTGGACTCTTCGATGCCCTTCATATTAACTCCGGC
>CAZYOV010000238.1:0-2527 GCA_964649215.1 uncultured Dehalococcoidia bacterium | reverse complement strand
GATAAGCCGGCCGGGCTTACCGTTCACCCCGCGCCGGGGCACCCCAGCGGGACCCTGGTCAACGCGCTCTTGGCCCTATCGCCTGAACTGGCGTCTATGCGTGACACCATCCGGCCGGGGATCGTCCACCGTCTGGACAAGGACACCTCTGGACTGCTTGTCGTCGCCAAGAACGAGCGCGCACGCTCCGATCTGACGCGTCAGCTCAAGGAACGTGAGGTGAGCAAGACCTACCTGGCGCTGGTACACGGCGTCCCCCAGCCCGCTCAGGGCACTATCGAGGCGCCCATCGGTCGACATCCCAGGAACCGAAAGAAGATGGCGGTCGTCGCCGGCGGCCGCGAGGCGGAGACGAAGTATCGAGTGCGCGAAGAGTTGGACCGTTTCGCCCTGCTGGAGGTCAAGCCCATCACGGGCCGCACCCACCAGATCCGCGTCCATCTGGCCGCCATCGGCCATCCGGTGGTCGGCGACACAGTCTACGGAAAGCGCTCGGAGCTGGTAGGGCGGCAATTCCTGCACGCCTGGCGGCTGGCGTTCGACCTTCCGTCCAGCGGACGCCAGGTGGAGTTCGAGTCGCCCCTGCCGACGGACCTGCGGCAGGCGCTGGAAAAGATCAGAGGCGGCGCGTAGCCGCCTCCTTGGATCACGCCACTGGTCTAATATTCTGGTTCACGTGGAACAGGTTCGTCGGGTCGTACTTCGCTTTGAGCTCCACCAGCCGCTCGTAGTTGCCCCGGTAACTCGCTGCGATGCGCTCCTGGCCCTCGTCTGCCGTCATGAAGTTCACGTACGCCCCTCCCGACGAATGCGGGTGCAGCGCGTCGAAGTAGTCTCGGACCCACTTCGTGTTCTTCTCGTTGTCTGCGGGGTCCGGCCACATCCCGGCGATCACCACGTTGAAGGCAGCATCCCGGTAGCTGAACGCCGTCTCCTCCTGGCCCACCTGCTGTGGCGCCCCGTCGATCGCGTAGACGTGCATCGTCGACTGCACCGTCGGCACATCCGGCCCGTGCTTCAAGTGAGCCTCGATCGCCTCGTCGCTCAGCACGTCGAAGAAGTCCGCCTTCCAGTAGTGCTGCAGCCCCGGCGGCAGCAGTGGGTCGAACGCGCTGTTGAGCGCCGGCAGCGGCATCCGGTCGACGTGCATCGCCGCGGGCGGCCCCAGCTCCTCCAGCAGCGGCTTGATTACCTGCTCGCCCTTCTTCAGGTCCTCGCCCGCGTAGCACGCCACTATCGCGCACATAGTCACGTCGACGAGGTTATCGGGCATGAACGGCACCGGCGGCCCCTTCTGGAACGCGAAAAACGCGCCCACCTCCGGCGGCGCCCCCGCGATGTACTCCCGGAAGAAGCGCAGCACGTCCTTCGTCTTCTCGATCGGATAGAAGATCGGCCCGCCGTAAATCTGGCTCACCGGGTGTGCCTGGAACTCGAACGACGTCACCACGCCGAAGTTGCCGCCGCCGCCGCGGATCGCCCAAAATAGGGCCTCGTTCTCGTCCGCGCTCGCGGTCACTAGGCTCCCGTCCGCCGTCACCACGTCCGCCGAGATCAGGTTGTCCACCGTCAGCCCATACTTGCGGGTCAGGTAGCCCGTGCCGCCGCCCAACGTTAGCCCAGCCACGCCCGTCGTCGAGATGATCCCGCACGGCACCGCCAGTCCGAACGGGTACGCCGCGTGGTCGACATCCCCCCAGGTGCAGCCCCCCTCGGCCCGCACGGTCCGGTTCGCGGGGGCCACGCGCACGCTCCGCATCCCCGACAGGTCGATTACGATCCCGTCATCCACGGTTCCGAAGCCGGCCACGTTGTGGCCTCCGCCTCTGATGGCCGCGACCAGACCGTTCTCCCGTGCGAAGTTGACGGCTGCGACGACATCCGCCACGTCAGCACAGCGGGCGATCAGGCTCGGATGGCGGTCGATCATCCCGTTGTAGACCTTGCGAGCCTCATCGTAGCGCTCATCTGCGGGCCGAATAAGCTCTCCGCGCAGGCTCGTCCCGAACTCCTGGATCGTGGTTTCATCAAGCGAAATACGTACCATAGGGGCCCTTCCTTTCTATTCCAATGCGCGACATATTATACTGACGGGATCTTCACTTGCCAAGGACAGACTCTTGAGCCCCAGGCCGCATGCTTACTTCTTGCCCGCACCCATAGGCGTCACACCCGTGGCGTAAATATAGATCCGGTCCCAGTGCGAGGATGTCGAAAAGTTCTCTCCGGGGCGAAACCGTGCCAGCAGCGGCCGCTTTCCATCCGCCTCCAGCTCACGTATATGCTTGGCAAGAACAGCCCCGTACCCCTTCAACGGTAGCGTCTTGTAGTACCAATGATCCTCGCCGCCGTGCACTAGCTTTAGCGCCGGCTCCGCCTTGCCGAACTCCACGTACGGCAGCTCCATGCCGCCGGTGTGCAGCGTCTCAACGCGCCCCGGATTGACCTCAATCACGCCGTCCATGCCGAGGTTCAAGTTAGCGGCTACGCGGCGTTAGTTCAAGAGGCATGCTCATAGCGCTGTGAC
>CAZYOV010000237.1:0-2528 GCA_964649215.1 uncultured Dehalococcoidia bacterium | reverse complement strand
TGGACGATGTTCAGGCCGGTGACGCCGGCGGTGGCGAGGGCGTTCTTGACGTCGTCCAGCTTCTCGGGTCGGATGATCGCTTCGATCTTCTGCATGTCACCTTTCGCTCCTTATGATGCTTCGCTTCCGCTAGCCTCCGGTGGCGGTGGCGGCGGAGTGGGCGGTGGGCTGGCCGGAGACTGAGGCACGGCCAGCGGGCCCGCCTCCTCGAAGACGTAGGCGCGCTCACCGTGCTGGGAGACGTCCAAGCCCATTATCTCATCCTCCTCCGATACTCGCACGCCGATGGTCAGATCGAGAAGCTTAAGGATGATGAAGGTGAGGGTGAAGGACCAGACCCAGACGGCGCCGATGCCGACGAGCTGGCGCCACATCTGGTCGGCCTGCAATTCGATGAGGCCAGCAGCGCCTCCCGACAGGGCGGTGACCGCAAACAGGCCAGTGGCGAAAGCGCCCCAGGTGCCGCCGATGCCGTGAACTCCCCAGACGTCCAGGGAGTCGTCCAGGCTCAGCTTTATGCGCAGCTGCACGGCCAGGTAGCAGAAGAGGCCGGCGCCCACGCCGATGAGGATGGCCGGCATGGTGTTCAGATAGCCATCTGCAGCGGGCCAGGAGCCGATAAAGCCGGAGGCTGGGGTGATGGCGACCAGGCCGGCGACGGCGCCGGTGGCCGTCCCCACCACGCTGGGCTTACCCATGTGAATCCAGCTTATGAACGCCCAGGTGATGGCAGAGGCGGCGGTGGCGATGTGGGTCACGACGAAGGCGTTGGTAGCGAGGCCGCCCGCTGCCACGGCGCTGCCGGCGTTGAAGCCAAACCAGCCGAACCAGAGCAGGACGGCGCCGAGCACGACCATGAAGACGTTGTGAGGCTCGAACGGTACTCTACCGAAGCCGATGCGTTTGCCGAAGACGAGGGCCGCGGCCAGGGCCGCCACGCCGGCGTTGATGTGGACGACGGTGCCGCCGGCGAAGTCGAAGGCCTTCACGTGTCCGCCGAAAGAGCCCAGCCATCCGTCGTTACCCCACACCCAGTGGGCCACCGGCGCGTAGACCACGGTCACCCAGATCACGGTGAAGATGAGGAAGGTGCTGAATTTGGCCCTTCCCGCGAAGGCGCCGACGATAAGAGCCGGCGTTATCACGGCGAACATGAGCTGGAAGATCATATAGGCCTGGTGGGGAATGGTGGGGGCGTAGCCAAAGGGATCAGGGGTATCAAAAGACACGTTTCGGAGCCCGAACCAGGACAGGTCGCCGATAAGCTGACCTTGATCGGGGCCAAACGCCAGGCTATAGCCCCAGAGCACCCAAACGATGCTGACAACGCCGAGGATGGCGAAGCATTGCATGATGGTGCCGGCGACGTTCTTGCTGCGCACCAGGCCGCCGTAGAAGAAGGCCACGCCCGGCGTCATGAGCATCACGAGCGCTGCGGAAATCAGCACCCAGGCGGTATCGCCAGTGTCTATTTCAGGCATCGCTTAACCTCCCTGCTGCGCATGCGGGACTAATAGATGGAAGCAATAATACTTAGCGCAAATGATAGGTCGAATTTATTAAAGGACAAGGGAGATTCGTTACAGCCGCGTTACGTGGAGATTAACTTGATGTTACGTGGTGCCCTAAGCGCTCGCCCGAAAGCGGTAGCCCACGTTGCGCACCGTTTCGATGAAGGCGTGGTGGCGGTCCTCTATCTTGGAGCGCAGGCGGCGAATGTGCACGTCCACCGTACGGCTGCCGCCGTAGAAGTCGTACCCCCAGACTCTGTTTAGAAGGGTCTCGCGGTTAAGCACTCGGTCAGAGTTGGCGGCGAGGAAGCGGAGGAGCTCGTATTCCTTGTAGGTGAGGTCCACGGGCTGACCGGCTATGTGGACGGTGTAGTTCGCCAGGTCCATCTCCAGGTCGCCGCAGCGGAGGACGTTCCGGGCGTCCACGCCGGTGCGCCGCCAGAGAGCCTGGCGCAGGCGGAGCGTTAGCTCTCCCGCGGAGGCCGTAGTCGCCAGGAAGTCGTCCAGGCCGAGGGCCTGGTCGAAGCCGGACGGGCGCTCCGGGTCTACGACGGCGATTACGGCGGCGCCGGCCCCCGTCTGCGCCTCCTGGAGAATGCGCTTGACCTCCGTGTCCTCGGCCGCCGCTGCCAGATCGAGGAGGATGACGTCAGGCGAGTAGTCCTCGCTATCCGCCGCCTCGCCCGGGGCCCGCAGGACGACCTCATACCCGTCTTTTTCCAGCGTTCGCTGGAAGGGGGAGAGGATTTCGCTGCCGATCATCAGCACCTTTCGCATGGAGGTAGGATAGCGCACTCTGTTCGGCGAGGGCAATCGGTGTGCCAGAGCGGGAAAGGCCTGCTATCATGAGAGCCGTGGCGGGCGAAGGTGTGCAGCGCAAGCCGGAGTGGCTGAAGGTTCGTTTTCCGGGCGGCCCCAATTATGTGCGGCTGAAGGGGCTGATGCGGGAGAAACGGCTGCACACCGTTTGCGAGGAGGCGCACTGCCCTAACATCGGCGAGTGCTGGGAGGCGGGCA
>CAZYOV010000236.1:0-2534 GCA_964649215.1 uncultured Dehalococcoidia bacterium | reverse complement strand
GGGCCCGGACGAGCGCCTTCTGGAGCTCGGCTCTTGTCTCGAAGTCCTGGTCTACTACCAGGACTCTTGGATTGCCTGCCATTTTCATGTACCTCCCGTGGTTCCCTGCCTGCCGCCTCTTCTAGCGGGTGTTTCCAAGCCTTAAGAGGACCGGCACCACGTCAACGATGGTTTCATCTCCAACGGCGCGAGCCTCCATGCGGATGACGCCGAACTGGTCAGCCCAGGTGATCTCCTGCGCCTGCTGAGGGGTCAACTCCACTGTGGCGGTGGCCGCTCCGGGTTCAGAGTCGGTTTCTGCCGCGTCGTCGGCCACGTTGCCGCCCGCGGTCGACTCCGTCAGGGACTGGGCGAGCGCCAGCAGCTTCACGTTCTGGAGCATGGTCACGGTGAGGATCAGGTCAGGCTCGTTCGTCTCTTCACCCTCTACGGCGGTTGTCGCCGGCTTAGGGGGATCGACCAACTGGTAGTCCAGGCCCAGGATCTGAAGGATGTAGTTGGCGGACTCTACATCGGCGACGCTAAAGATGCCGACCATGTCCATGCGGTCGCCGGGCCTGAGGTTGCCGCCGGCGGTAACCACTTCCTGCACTGTCACCGAAATACCTCGCATGCCGGGCTCCACCTTAAAGGCGAGCCCATCACCGGCGGTATCGCTGACGGCAGCGGGCAGTATCTGTGCGCCGGCCGCCACTTCCTCCGTTACCACCCGGTCCACAAGCTGGCCGCGGCTGGTGAAGGCGTCTGCGCTAGCCTCGTCCGGCGATACGAAGTTCACCGTAAGCATGTCGGCTGTGATACGGGTCTGGGCGGGGATCACGTCGTTCGCCACTACCACGGGCACATTGCCGCCGCCGCTGCCGCCGCCCGTGCCGCTGTCGGCGCCGTTGACGGCGACGAACACGATGATGGCGGCGATGCCGGCTAAGAGCAGCCCCAGGTAGAAGACGTATCGCTGGGTCTTATTCCCCCGCGGATTCGCCATCGCTTGTCCTGCCATGTCTGTTTCTCCTCCCCTGTTCGCTACAAGGTTTGTTGGTCCGGATTTCCGGAGATGATTCCTCTATTCAACCAGAGCGCTGCCTGTTGGTGCGAAGGGGATGAAGTCCCTTGTGAAAACGACTTCAGCCGTGGAGACGGGCGCGTTGGTTATCAGGTAGCCCCAGACGAAGCCGCAATGCTCGACGTCATCAACGATGAAGCAGGTCTTGGTCTTGTCCCAGCCGGCAAGGTAGAAGTTAACGATGCCGTATATGTCGATATCGGTGTTGGAGCCCCCTGAGGGGAAGGCGTTTATGACGGCGACGGGGACGAGCCTCTCCTGGCAGTCGGGGTTCGTTACCCGAACCAGCGCTTCACCATACGTGGCGGCGTCGCAGGCGCCCGGCGAGGGTGAGTTGGGAAAGCGGGTGTCCAGGTGCTTGTCGGTGACAGCCCCTTTGGTGCCCGGCTCAGACGTGCAGCCGAGGAGCGTCTCGTCCACAAAGACTATGGGGTCACTGGTGCAGGCGTTGTTCGCAGGCTCGCAGTTGCCTTCGATGGCGTCTCCATAGACGCTGGCCCCTTCCCCATAGATGGAGATCGCGCCGAAGTTGCCGGAGCTGTCCTCCACGAAGTCTCCGTTGTTCTGGAAGACGTATAAGGCTCCATCTTCCAGGTGGAACAAGTGCTCTTCATGGTTATCCTCGCCGACGATACCCCAGGGCATTACGCAGGCGCCGCTTACGTACACGGTGGCGGCAGCCGCCGAGGGGTTAAGAGTGGGGCTGGACACACCGAACGCTTCGGAGATGAAGCTGTTGCTGGGCCGGCTGATCTTGACCCGCACCATGTCGTCGGTGCCGTCAGCGTTCTGGTCTATGAAACAGAAGTTGCTCTCGATCACTCCGTCCGCACAGTCGGGGGTCCCCAGCTCGGTGGGGTCGACGCCGTTGAAGTCCGCCCAGTCCAAGCCAGCGGCCACAGCCAGAGGGCGATTGGCCGGATCGCCGATCTCCTGCACCGCCGCCAGGGCGATGGCGTCGGTGTCGTTCTGGGCGTCGCGCTTGTCGCGCAGCCACCAGGCAACGTCGACGGAGATCATCATGACGCCGAGGCTCATAACTATCACACCCACGCCCATCACCATCACCTGGCCGCGCTGACCGCGGCAGCTGTCTATGAGCTTGCGCAAAATCAGGAACATACATCGCCTCCGCTATCAACGGCTCCGGAGACGGGCAGCTCCAGACGCATGTCTGTACAGGAATGGAACGTTATGCTATCGAACGCTATGCTCAGGAACGCGCGTAGCGGGGTGATCAGGCCGTATTCGTAGTCGCTCTCCACGACGACCGATTCGCCGCGCTCGGCCGCACCGTCGCCATCGCCAACGTATCTGACTGTAACGTCGGTTGGGTCCAGGAGGCCGTTGGAGGTTAGGGCTACCCTATCGGCGATGTCGGGCGTGCTGGCGCCCACGGCCCCGATGCGCGCGCCCTCCCTGGTGGAGTTGGTGACGATCACCCAGCGGTTGATGCCGACGCCGAAGTCGA
>CAZYOV010000235.1:0-2534 GCA_964649215.1 uncultured Dehalococcoidia bacterium | reverse complement strand
TCGACTTCGGCGTCGGCATCAACCGCTGGGTGATCGTCACCAACTCCACCAGGGAAGGGGCGCGCATCGGCGCCGTTGGCGCCAACTCGACCGACATCGCCGATAGGGTGTCCCTCACCTCCAACGGCCTCCTGGCCGCAGCCGACGTTACCGTCAGATACGTGGGTGACGGCGACGGCAAGGCCGAGCGCGGCGAATCGGTCGTCGTGGAGAGCGACTACGAATACACACTAATCACCCCATTGAAGGCGTTCCTCAAAATCGCCTTCGATAGCATAGATTTCCATTCCTGTACCGACATGCGCCTGGAGCTCCCCGTCTCCGGAGCCGTTGATAGTGGAGGCGATGTATGTTCCTGATATTGCGCAAGCTCATAGACAGCAGCAGCGATCAGCGCGGCCAGGTGCTGCTGCTGGCCGTGGGTATTCTGATATTGAGCCTGGGCGCCATCATGATCGCCGTCGACGTCGGCTGGTGGCTGCGCGATAAGCGCGACGCCCAGAACGACACCGACGCCATCGCCCTGGCGGCGGTGCAGGAGTTACCTGACCGTCTCGCCGCCGAACTCAGCGGCGACGACTGGGCAGTCGCTAACGGCGTCGACCCCCTCGATGATATGGGGCAGCCGGATTGCACCGACGGAGTACTTGAGGGCGCCGGTCTTAGGTACTGCTTCATAGACCAGAACTCTGACGGCACCGATGACATGGTACGGGTGAAGGTCAGCCGGCGCAGCAACAGCTTCATCGCGGCAGCTTTCGGCGTGGGCAGCCCCACCCTTAACCCCTCGGCGGCAGCCGCCACGGTGTACGTAAGCGGCGCCTGTGTAATGCCCTGGGGTATCGTCGGCGAGGATAACCATAGAGAGCACTTGTTCCACCTGGATCAGGAATCATTGTACGTCTTCCAGAACCAAGGAGACTTCGTGGAGGACAGCCCCGGCAACTCCGGCGCGATCTCCATCTACGGCGAAGGGGCCGACGTCTATGGAGACGCCATCGAAGGCAACTGCGAGCCCGGGAACAAGGCCTGCACCAGCGACCCCATGGTCTTTGTAGACACTACGCTCATCGGCTGCACGTCGAAGCCGGGCCAAATGGGGAACCCCACCGACACGCACCTGGACAATCGCTTCGGAGCGACTGCGCCCTCGTCGGGTCCCTGCGACGCCGCCACCTTCGACGACGCCCTGATCCGGGTAGAAGACCCGAACTGCCAAGAGAGGCTCGTGCCCGTCGCCGTCATCAACGACTTCCCGCCCTCGGGCTCCAAAATCGACCTCGACATCTACGGGATCGTAAACTTCTACCTCGCGGGCTGGAACCAGACCAAGACCTGCCTCATTCTCGCTGACGGCAGCGAGCGATGTGGCTTCGTCTGGGGCTACCTGATATCTAACGCGCCCGTCTCCACGGCTGAAGTTGTTTTCACAAGGGACTTTGTCGCCTTCGCACCGACTGGCGTGGCGCTGGTTGAGTAGAGGAATCATCTCCGGGAATCCGGACCAAAAACGAACCTTGTAGCGATCAAGGGAGGAGAAACAGACATGGCAGGACAAACGATGACGAAACCGCGGGGAGATAAGACCCAGCGCTACGTCTTCTACCTGGGGCTGCTCTTGGCCGGCATCGCCGCCATCATCGTGTTCATGGCCGTCAACGGCGCCGACAGCGGCGGCGGCGGCGGCGGCGGCAACGTGCCAGTGGTAGTGGCGAACGACGCAATCCCCGCCCAGACCCGCATCACCGCCGACATGCTGACGGTGAAGTTCGTATCGCCGGACAAGGCTAACGTAGACGCCTTCACCAGCCGCGGCCAGCTTGTGGACCGTGTGGTGACGGAGGAAGTGGCAGCCGGCGCGCAGATACTGCCCGCTACGGTCAGCGATACCGCCGGTGATGGCCTCACCTTCAAGGTGGAGCCCGGCATGCGCGGTATTTCCGTTGGCGTGCAGGAAGTGGTCACCGCCGGCGGCAACCTCAGGCCCGGCGACCGCGTGGACATGGTCGGCATCTTTACCGTCGCCGATGTGGAGTCCGCCAACTTCATCCTGCAGATCCTGGGCCTGGACTACCAGTTGAGCGCGCCCCCTGCGCCGGCGTCCTCGACGACCAGCGTCGAGGGTGAAGAGACGGACCAGAATAGCCTCACCCTCACCGTCACCATGCTCCAGAACGTGAAGCTGCTGGCGCTGGCCCAGTCCCTGACAGAGTCGACCGCGGGCGGCAATGTAGCCGACGACGCGGCAGAAACCGACTCTGAACCCGGAGCGGCCACCGCCACAGTGGAGTTGACCCCTCAGCAGGCGCAGGAGATCACCTGGGCCGACCAGTTCGGCGTCCTCCGCATGGAGGCCCGCGCCGTAGGGGATGACGGCGTCGTGGACGTGGCACCCACCCTCTTCTTCAGCCTAGGGAACACCAACTAGAAGGGCCGGCAGGCAGGGAACCACGGGAGGTACATGAAAATGGCAGGCAATCCAAGGGTCCTGGTGGTAGACCAGGACTTCGAGACAAGAGCCGAGCTCCAGAAGG
>CAZYOV010000234.1:0-2547 GCA_964649215.1 uncultured Dehalococcoidia bacterium | reverse complement strand
GCCAGCCGGACTACCTCCTGCTGGTTGCCACGTCCATGCTCCTGCTGGCGGGGCTGTTGACCGTGTACACGGCCAGCTTCGCTGTGGGCCATCTGGAGTTTGGCGATGCAAACTACTTCGTGATTCGGCACGCGTTCTTCGCCATCGCCGGCGCTGCGGCGCTCCTCTATTTCATGCGGCTGGATTACCACCAGCTGCGCCACCTGGCCGCGCCGATAATGGTGGTGGCGTTGCTGGGACTGGCGGCCGTCCTCATTCCCGGCGTCGGCGTGGAGCGCAACGGCGCCCGACGCTGGTTGGAGCTGGGCCCGCTCTCCTTCCAACCCAGCGAGTTCGCCAAGCTGGCGATCATCATCTACATCTCCGCCTGGCTGGCCGGCCGACGAGAGAATATCAATAAGTTCAGCCTGGGTCTGGTGCCGTTCGTGCTTATGGTCAGCGTGGTCGGCGGACTGGTCATCGTCGAGCCGGACATGGGCACCGCCGTCATCATCGTCCTCACAACCAGTACGCTCTTCTTCGTCGCCGGAGCGCCGCTCAGTCACCTGGCCCTGCTCATGGCCAGCGGCGGCCTCGTGACCTACGTCATGATCCTGGCGCAGGACTACCGGCTGGATCGCCTCACCTCCTTCGTCTCGCCGGAGGCCGACCCTCAGGGAAACGGCTTCCACATCCTTCAATTGCTAATCGCCCTGGGGAGCGGCGGCATCACCGGCCTCGGCTGGGGGGTCAGCCGCCAGAAGTTCTTCTACGTCCCCGGCGCCCACACCGACGGCGTCTTCGCCATCATCGGCGAGGAGCTGGGGTTCATCGGCCTGCTGGGCGTCCTGGGTCTGTTCGCCTTCTTCATGTTCCGCGCCCTCAAGGCGACGCTCGCCTCGCGGGATCAGTTCGGCACGCTGTTGGGCGTGGGCATCGTGAGCTGGATCGCCTACCAGACCCTGATCAACATCGGCGGTATCACACGCTCCATCCCGCTAACCGGGGTGCCTCTACCTTTCCTGAGCTACGGCGGCTCCGCCCTTATCGCCGTGATGGCCGGCGCGGGCATCCTCCTCAGCCTCTCCCGCTACGGCCGCAACGGCTCCTACACGAAGCAGCCGAAGGCCCGTGCCCAACGCTACGCCCGGCGCAACCCAGCCGCGGGGAGGAGCACGGAATGAGACTGGCCCTCTGCGGCGGCGGCACCGGCGGCCACGTGTACCCCGCCCTGACCATCGCCGCCGCGCTGGAGCGTGAGCTGCCGCCCGGCGAGAGGCTGGAGCCGCTCTACCTGGGCTCGCCGCAAGGCGCGGAGGCGGAGCTAGTTGAACGAGCCGACATTCCGCTGCGCCCCGTTTCGTCCGGACCCATCCGAGGCCGCAACCCCTGGGACCTGACCCTCAACGCCGCCCGCATGGCGATAGGAGTGGCCCAGGCGCGCAAGGCGCTTTCTGAGTTCCGGGCGGACGTCGTGCTATCCACGGGGGGCTACACCAGCTTCCCCATCGCCCTGGCCGCCCGCTCCCGCGGCACCCCAATCACCATCTTCCTACCGGACGTCTACCCCGGCTGGTCGGTCCGAGCCATCGCCCGTCTCGCCCGCCGCATCGCCGTCACCGCCCCCGAGACGCTGCGCAAGCTGCCTAGCGGCAAGGCCATCCTTACGGGCTATCCGGTGCGCGAGGAGTTCTCCCAGGTCAGCCGCGCGGCGGGACGTAAGCGCCTGGGGCTGGACCCCGAAGAGAGAGTCTTGTTCGTCGCCGGCGCCTCCCAGGGAGCGCACAGCATCAACCAAGCGATAGCAAACAATCTGCGAAGCCTCTTGGAGTTATGTGAAGTCGTACACGTCAGCGGACGCACCGATGAGGAGTGGCTTGCCGGACTGGCGAAGGATCTGCCGGACGATCTCCGCGGCCGCTACCACCTGTTCGGCTACCTGCACAAGGAGTTTCCCTGGGCGATGGCCGCCGCCGATCTGGCCCTCTGCCGCGCCGGCGCCTCCGTGCTGGGAGAGCTGCCCGCCTTGGGCCTGCCCGCGATCCTCGTCCCCTATCCCCACGCGGGCGCTCATCAGCGGCTTAACGCCCTGCACCTGGCGAACAACGGCGCCGCCGTCATCCTTGAAGACAGCGACCTGAGCTCGATGCTATCGCTCGTCGGCGGTCTTCTCCACGACGCCGCTCGATTGGACGCGATGAGCCAGGCGTCACAGCGGCTGGCTCGACCTGAGGCCGCACGCAACATTGCACGGCTCATCGTGGAGCTGGCGGGGTCATGAGGACGGCGGTGAAAGCGATACCGCAACGGGTGCATCTGGTAGGCGCGGGCGGCATCCACATGTCCGCCATCGCTCAGATCCTGCGCGCCCGCGGCCACACCGTCTCCGGCTCCGACCTCCAACTGACGCCGCTCACGGAGCGGTTGGAGACGCTGGGCGTCAACGTGAGCCGCGGTCATGACGCCGCCCACGTCGGGGACGCCGAGATGGTCATCTACACCTCAGCCGCCCACGAGGACAACCCGGAGCTGGTGGAGGCGCGACGCCGCGGCCTCCCCACCCTGAAG
>CAZYOV010000233.1:0-2576 GCA_964649215.1 uncultured Dehalococcoidia bacterium | reverse complement strand
GGTCGGGGTCGTTGCGGCGGTTCTTTGTCGTCGCATAGTTACGGTTCCTGCACTCCGTGCAGGCCAGCTCTACCACTACTCGGTCTTCCTTCCTGGCCATGCGTCAGTTCGCTTTACTCTTCCGTCTTGGTGATAACGCCGGCGCCCACCGTGCGGCCGCCCTCGCGAATGGCGAAGCGAACCCCGTCCTCCAGGGCCACCGGTTGGATGAGCTGGACCGATATCTTAACGTTGTCCCCGGGCATCACCATCTCCACGCCCTCAGGGAGGGTGACGTCGCCGGTGACGTCCGTGGTGCGAATGTAGAATTGGGGGCGGTAGCCGTTGAAGAAGGGGGTGTGGCGGCCGCCTTCCTCCTTGGCCAGCACGTAGATCTCGCCGCCGAACTTGGTGATGGGCTTGATGGAGCCGGGCTTGGCCAGCACCTGCCCACGCTCTACATCCTCGCGCTCCATACCACGCAGGAGACAGCCCACGTTATCACCGGGTTCTCCAGAGTCGAGAGTCTTGCGGAACATCTCTACCCCGGTGCAGACGGTCTTGCGAGTGTCGGTGAAGCCGACGATCTCGACCTCCTCGCCGGGCTTGATCACGCCGCGCTCAATGCGTCCGGTGACGACCGTGCCGCGACCCTTGATGCCGAAAACGTCCTCGATCGGCATGAGGAAGGGCATGTCCTTGGCGCGGGTGGGCTCGGGGATGAAGTCGTCTATCGCCTTCACCAGTTCGTGGATGGACTTGTACTCCTCCGCGTCTGGATCCTCGCTTTCGCTCTCCAGAGCTTTGAGGGCGCTGCCGCGGATGATAGGGATGTCGTCTCCAGGGAATTCGTACTTGTTGAGGAGATCGCGGATCTCGAGTTCGATGAGGTCGAGGAGCTCCGGGTCCTCCATCATGTCGACCTTGTTCAGGTATACGACCATGGCGGGCACCTCCACCTGTTTGGCCAGGAGTACGTGCTCGCGGGTCTGGGGCATCGGTCCGTCGTTGGCGGCGACGACGAGGATGGCGCCGTCCATCTGGGCCGCGCCGGTGATCATGTTCTTGATGTAGTCGGCATGGCCCGGACAGTCGATGTGGGCGTAGTGGCGTTTTTCGGTCTCATACTCGACGTGTGCGATGGCGATGGTGATGCCGCGCTGGCGCTCTTCGGGCGCCTTATCGATGCTGAAGAAGTCGCGGTACTCGGCCATCTTTTTGAGGGATAAGACCTTGGTTATGGCGGCGGTCAGCGTCGTCTTGCCGTGGTCGATGTGGCCGATTGTGCCCACGTTAAGGTGCGGCTTGGTGCGCACGAACTTCTGTTTGGCCATGCTGGGAGTTCCTCCTATGTTATGGCTCTTGGGTTAGGGGTCAAGGCGTTTCTGACCCACCCTGATATTACTCTGGCTTTGTCTAATGTTCCATACGTGGAGCCCACGACCGGATTCGAACCGGTGACCCCGTTCTTACCAAGAACGTGCTCTTCCAGCTGAGCTACGTGGGCCAGTCTGCAACGGTGGCGGGAGTCTTGCCGTGCCCCCGTCCTGTTACCTCCTTAGACTTGCCGTTCGTGTCTGGTGGCGGGGGCAGGATTCGAACCTGCGTAGCCCGTCAGGGCGCCGAGTTTACAGCCCGGTGGTTTTAACCACTCACCCACCCCGCCGCTGTTTCCGTTTCGATGTAGGAGGTTGGGAATCGGCTTCAGTGTCCACAGGGACCACTCCGGCCTCCTATGGTTACTACCTACCTGTTGCTCCTGGAGCCGAAGGAGGGAATCGAACCCCCAACCTAGCGATTACAAATCGCTTGCGCTACCATTGCGCCACTTCGGCCTGTCCCTTTCGGGTGCCTAAAATTCAAGGCTCGCCCACAAGGAGCGACCCTCACGTAGTATAGGGGCCACTTTCCGCAAAAGTCAAGGAAACGGCGCCAATCTGAACCCCGTTCAGCTCTTCAGTCGCCAACGGGTTCCCTGGGCGGAATCCTCAAGGATCACGCCTATCTCGGCGAGGCGTGCCCGCAGCTTGTCCGAAAGCTCGTACTGCTTGGCGTCGCGCAGGTCGTCGCGCAGCTCCACTAGCAGTTCGATGAACGGCTCGGCGGCCGCGTCGCCGGCGGCCTTGGGCCCGGCCAGAGTGAGGCCTAGCACGCCGGCCAGCTCCCGTAGGGCGGCCTGCGCTTCCTCGGTCTTACGGCCGTCGTCGCGGGCGCGGTTGATCTCGCGTGCCAGGTCGAAGAGTGCTCCCAGGGCGCCGGCGGTGTTCAGGTCGTCGTCCATGGCGTCCAGGAAGCGTTGCTTGAGGGGGGCCGGGTCGGCGGCGGGGTCCGCGTCTCCGCCGGGTGCCGCAACGGCTGTGCGAAGGCGCTCCGCCGCCCGTACGGCGGCCTCCAGGCTCTCCTCCGAATACGTGATGGGGCTGCGGTAGTGAGAGTTGAGGACGAAGATGCGAAGGCCGTCGCCGCCGTAGCGGTGGACCACGTCGTGGATGGGCACCAGGTTCCCCAGATGGCGGGTCATCTTCTCCTCGCTGTCGGCGAGGCGCATGAGGCCGTTGTGCAGCCAGAAGCGGACGAACGGCTTGTGGTCATCGGTG
>CAZYOV010000232.1:0-2579 GCA_964649215.1 uncultured Dehalococcoidia bacterium | reverse complement strand
GACCTAGATGGCACTGTCTCGTCCCTGTCTAATGCTGGTCAGCGACCGCTCCCTGTGCGACGGCGTTGACGGCCTGGTGGCCGCCGTTGAGGCTACCGTGACAGGCGGGGTTGACGCCGTACAGCTCCGCGAGAAGGATATGCCGTCCGAAGAGCTCCTACCGCTGGCCCGACGTCTTCGCCGGGTGACGGGCGGGCGGGCGCTGTTGCTGGTCAACGGCCCGCTGGCGCCGGCACTGGCCGCGGAGGCCGATGGCGTCCACTTGCCGGAGGACGCGCCGCCCGTTGAGCGGCCACGACGCAGCCTCCTTATTGGCCGGTCGGTCCATTCTCTGGCGGCCGCCCGCCGCGCCGAAGCGGAGGGCGGCGACTATCTCATCGCCGGACCCGTCTACGAAACCCGCTCCCACCCGGGCCGGGAGGCCGCCGGCCTCGCGCTCATCGAGGAGGTCACTCGGAGCGTGCGCACGCCAACCCTCGCTATCGGCGGTGTAACGGCGGAGCGGGTGGATGAGGTGGTGCGGGCGGGGGCGTCCGGTGTTGCGGTCATCTCCGCCATTCTGGCCCAGCCGGACAGGCAGGCCGCCGCCGAGGGGTTGCGACGCGCTCTGGATGCCGCCTGGGTCGGCGTGGGGGCGGCGCGGTCATGACTCAGCCCTGTGTCTTCTGCGCCATCGTGAAGGGGGAGGCCGCCGCCAGCGTCGTGTACCGGGACGACATGGTGATCGCATTTATGGACATCCGGCCCGCGAACCCGGGCCACGTCCTGGTGGTACCGCTGGAGCACGCCGACGGTATTCTCGATATCAGCGACGAAGCGGTCCTGGCCCGCATATTCTCGGTGGGGAGACAGGTCGCGGCGGTCTTACCGGACTCTGGCGTGCGGCTGGAGGGCTTCAACCTGTTCCTCGCGAACGGAGCGGTAGCAGGTCAAACGGTGTTCCATGTTCACCTGCACGTGCTTCCACGCTTCACCGGCGACGGTCTTGGATTAACTCGTAACGCGAATGTGGGGATGCCGACGCAGTCTGATCTGGACGAGACCGCTGAGCGGATCAGGCACGCCGGAGGCTGGGAATGATCACCGTCACCGTCAACGGCAAGCCGCGAGAGCTGGAGGGTCCGCTCAACGTCACGACGTTCCTGGAGACACTCGACATAAACGCACGCCAGGTAGCGGTCGCTATCGGCGGTGAGGTGGTGCCGCGCCGCGACTGGCCGCGCGTATCGATCGACGAAGGCGACACGGTGGAGGTCGTGCGAGCAGTGGGCGGTGGCGCTGACACAATCACCAAGAAGGAGCCGTTAGCCATGGATGCGTTAATCCTCCTGCTCGTCTTCGCTGCCGGACTGGCCGCCGCTACGCAGGTCCTGGTGAACGGCGCCATGGGCGAGGAGCGGGGCGTGTCGGAGGCGCTCCTGGTGTCCGTAACCGTGACCTACGGCTCGGTCGTCGTCTTCATGCTGTTTCGCTTCGCCATCGTGGGTGATCTGAACCTGAATACGCCGGGCAGCCCGCTGCTCTACCTGCTGCCGCTGGCCATCATCGCTCTACTGGCGTTCCTGGGCCTGATGCGCGGTCTGGAGTGGTACTACTTCCTGGGCGGGCTGGCAGGGGCGCTCATAGTGTGGACGGTGGCGTTCGCCGGGCCCCGCCTCGGCATCGCCACCACCAGCGCCGCCCTCATCGCCGGCCAGATGATGGGCGCTATCCTGTTCGATCACCTGGCGCTCATAGGCCAAGCAAAGGACCCTATCGACGCGGTTAAGATCACCGGCGCCGTATTCATCGTCGGCGGCGTCTTCCTCGTGCGCGGGTTGTAATGGCGGACGTCGCCATCGTTGGCGGCGGCGTCATCGGCTGTGCCGCCGCCTACTACCTGACGGAAGCGGGCGCCAGCGTCACGCTGCTGGAGCGGGGTGGGCTGGCGGGGGAGGCGTCCGGCGCCGCCGCCGGCATCCTCGCCCCCCTGGCCGAGTCCCACGGGCCTGGCCCTTTCCTAGACCTCGCCCTCGCCGGTCTGCGTGTCTTCCCTAAGCTGACCGAAACGCTCCGCGGCGAGACGGGACTCGACCCGGAGTACCTGTCGACGCCCATCCTTCGCGTCGCCTTCAATGAGGATGAGGAGCGAGAGATGGGCGAGCGGCTCGTCTGGCAGAGGCGCACCGGCCTCGCCCTGGAACGGCTCTCTGCGGAGGAGGCGCGAGCCCTGGAGCCACGCCTCTCCTCGCGACTAGTGGGGGCCGTCCTCTCCAGGGACGAACGCCAGGTGAACCCCGGCCGGTTCACCCAGGCGCTGGCCGAGGCGGCCCGCCATCGCGGCGCGACCCTGCTGCCGGCGACGGCCGTCACCGGCTTCAGGCGCACCGCCGGACGTGTGACCGGCGTGACGACATCAGGCGGAGAAGGCGTTGTTCAGGCGGACTCCTTCCTGCTGGCGGCGGGCCCCTGGACGCCCTCCCTCTCCCGCCGCCTGGGCGTCGATCTGCCCATCGTGCCTATGCGCGGCCAGATGCTGGCGTACTCCATGGGCTCGGCGAACCTGAGGCACATCGTCTGGAGCGAGGGCGGGTACATGG
>CAZYOV010000231.1:0-2615 GCA_964649215.1 uncultured Dehalococcoidia bacterium | reverse complement strand
TGGAGGTCTCCTCCTGCTCCAACTGCACCGACTTCCAGGCCCGCCGCGCCAACATACGCTACCGCCGCGAGAAGGGCGCCCGATTGGAGCACCCCCACACCCTCAACGGCTCAGGTCTCGCCCTCCCCCGCACGCTTATCGCCGTCCTGGAGACCTACCAGCAGCCGGACGGCTCCGTGCTGATCCCGGAACCCCTGCGCCCCTACATGGGCGGCGCGGAGCGGATCCCGGCCTAGCCCGCAGCGCACCGAAACGAAGAAGCGGCGGGCTCTCGCCCACCGCCTGTCTGCCGGCCCGCTCTCATCTCATCTACGGCTTGTTGTCCTTCTCAGGCTTGTTCTGTCCCAGCCCGTCCGCGGCGCCATTCCCGCTGTCATCCGCGTTCGCCTGGCCCTCGCCGCTCGCGTCGCCGCTACCGGTGTTGCCGGACGAGTGCTCGCTCTTGCCGGGACCAGTGTCGGTCTGGTCAGCGGGCAGCGTCGTCGCCTCCTGTGAGCCCTCGTCGAACGCCACGCCGCACTGCTCGTCCAAAGCGTACTCGTTGCCGTCGGCGTCGTCCGCCGGCTTATCGCCGTCCGTTACGTGCCCGTCAAGCTCAGCTAGCGCCTGCGCCTCGTCCGTCAGTGCCTGCTCGCAGCCGCCCCCGTTCCCTGTTACCACGGCGCTGCCACCGTCTTCACCGATGACGCCGCCTGCGCCATCTGGCCCGTCACCTACGCCGGTCTCCCCCGACTCCGTGCCTCGAAACGTCGGCTCGACCTCATCTCCCACCTCGACGATTCCGCCGGGGCCCGCCAGGGCCACTGCCATCCACAAGGCCAGTGGCGCGATCGCCGGCGGAACCAGCGCCTTCCAGAAGCTCAACCACCTCATAACCGCTGTAAAACTCTCCACTTGTTATGACGAATACGCCGACTCCGCAGTTGTTCTCGGCTCAGTGAATTTTCCGTTAACGCCAGCCGTCTCCCCGCAATAGGCGGGCAATACGCAACGATCAACTCAACGCTTCGTGGACGCGGCCACAAATAGAACAAGCGGCGGGCTCTCGCCCGCCGCCTCAGATCTCTACTTCTTAGCCGCTAGTCCTTATTGCGGCCGTGTGCCGGCGCGTGCTCCGGCGGCCCCTGACCGTCGTCCTCGCCGCCACCGGCGGCCGCGACGCCTGCCACACCATCCCCCGTCTTCGAACCCGAGACAGCCTGCCCCAGATTCTTCGGCATGCCGTCTTCGCCGGTTGAGAGCGCCGACAGTTCGCTCGCCATCTCCTTGAACAGCGCCCCGAAGCCGTCGGTCTCGGCCGCGGCCAGCACCTCCGCCACAGTCATCGTGCCGCCGGAAGCTTCCGCGACGAGGTAGGCATGGTAAAGCTTACCAAAGCCATTGTCATCCGCATGCTGTTGCAGCACCGTAGCCGCGTCCACTCCAAACCGTTCAGCTATGACCTCGGCGATCCGTGTAGCGCCGACCATCTCTGGCTCGCCTTCCCCGTCCTGTTGGGCGACCACTCCGTCGCCATCTTCCTGAAGACCGGTGGCGACGCCGTGCTTGGCGCCGTGCTCGGGCCCGCCCTTGTCAGCCAAGACGGATCCTGCCGCAAGCGCAAGCGCCGCCCCCGCGACGAGCACCGACAGGAACAGCGTCCTCTTCATGATCCCTCTCCTCCCTCAACTATGTGCCACATTATAAACGGACAAACGCCCCAGGCGTTACGACCGTCCAGCTTTTTTTAAACGAAGCGCCGGCGTCCTTGGCCCTGTGTGCACGACGCCGAGATATATGAACGGCGGCGAGCTCTCGCACGCCGCCGCTCTCTATCGTTCGTACGGTAGTCTTTCGGCCTACTCGCCGTCACCGCCGTTCGCCGGCACACCCTCCGGCTTGCCTTGGCCATGGCCACGGCCGAAAGCGTTTCCGTTGCCGGGGTGATCCCCAGTCTCCCCGCCGTCTCCGTCGCCGGACACAGACGGGCCCGCGCCGTTCGATGCGAAGGCGCCGTGGCACATCTTCTCCAGAGCGTTCAGAATCCCCTCGTTCTCACCCGGGTGCTCAAGCTCAAGCAGTGCCTCCAGCACTTCACGTGCGTGGTCCAGAGACCCGTTGGCGCAGCCGCGATCGGGGTTTGGCCCGTCGCCGTTGCTCAGGAGCCCGACATCGCCATCGACATCAACGTCGCCGTCGGTTTCGCCATCGTCGGGCGGCACGCCTTCCGGCTTGCCCTGGCCGTGGCCACGACCGAAGGCGTGTCCTTCGCCTTCGCCATCCGTGTCGCCTTCATCAACCGTCACGCCGTCACCCGGGTGGTCCGGGTCATCGTCGGCGAACGCCGAGATCGCGCCCAGCGCCAGCAACGCAGCCACCGCTATGACCAGTAAAGAATTCAGCTTCAGACCAAACAACCCCATCATTTCACCTCGTTGTCTTTACCCAGTCTTAACCTGTATATCGCTCTGTACGGTGATTTTCGTCGCTCCAACCGTCGAAATCTATAATTTTCCCTGCCCGCTTTATGTCTACCTTAATATAGACCCCTCCCCTTCCCCCTCGCTACATCCGCTAAAGTAAACATCCGGTGAACGCCGATGCTATCATATCTAGCGTAATGCGCATCCTCGCCG
>CAZYOV010000230.1:0-2690 GCA_964649215.1 uncultured Dehalococcoidia bacterium | reverse complement strand
CGACCTCGTCTCCATGATAGATTGCCCGGCGGAGCCGCCGCAACCGAAGCCTGTCCTGTCCGCTTTGCGGACTCCGATGCTCCGCTCGGAGAGCCTGTCGAAGGGCTCGTTGACGCCGTCAGGGGCCTGCGCTAAATTGAGGAGCATCCTTGGCACGACCGTCGCTATTGATGAGGGAGAGCGATGAACTACGAGCCCATCGTTAAGCCGCCGCCGGAACGGATGCCGGTTACCCCTAACCTTATCGGCTACAAGGCCGTCGGCGACGCGTTCCGCTGGGACGATATCCGCGCAGAGCTGGACGGCCTACCCGGCGGCGGACTGAACATCGCCTACGAGTGTATAGACCGCCACCTGACGACGGATCGGAAGGATAAGGTGGCGATGCTCTGGGAGGCCAAGGACGGCCGCGCCGAGGCCTACACCTTCGCCCAGATGGCCGCCGGTTCCAACAAAGCCGCAAACGCCCTGCGCTCTCTCGGCGTGGAGAAGGGAGACCGCGTATTCGTGTTCTTGGAGCGCGTGCCGGAACTCTACTTTACCGTCTTCGGCACGCTGAAGCTGGGCGCCGTCATCGGCCCCCTCTTCTCCGCCTTTGGCCCCGACGCCGTCCGTGATCGGCTGGCGGACAGCGAAGCGAAGGTGCTCCTCACCAGCCCTGACCTCTGGGCCCGCGTCAAAGATATCCGCGCCGATCTTCCCCGGCTCGAGCACGTCATCATCCTCGACCGCCGGGGCGGGGTGGATGCCCCCGAAGGCACGGTCGCCTGGCCCGACGTATTCGATGCGCAGTCGGATGAGTTCGAGATGGAGGCCACCGATCCGGAGGACTTCGCAATCATGCACTACACCTCCGGCACTACCGGTAAGCCCAAGGGCGCCGCCCACGTCCACATGGCGGTCATGGGTCACTACGCCACCGCCAAGTACGTCCTGGACCTGCACGATGACGATGTCTACTGGTGCACCGCCGACCCCGGCTGGGTCACAGGCACCTCCTACGGGATGTTCGGGCCCTGGAGCAACGGCGCCACCAGCCTGGTGTACGAGGGAGGCTTCGCCGCCGGCCACTGGTACTCCCTGATCGAGAAGTATCACGTCACCGTCTGGTACACCGCCCCTACCGCCATCCGTATGCTCATGAAGGCCGGCGAGGATCTGGCCAAGAAACATGACCTGAGCAGCCTTCGCTACGTCTGCTCCGTCGGCGAGCCGCTAAATCCGGAGGGCGTCCTCTGGGGACAGAAGGCGTTCGGCCTGCCCATCCACGATAACTGGTGGCAGACGGAGACCGGGTCTATCCTGATCGCTAACTACCCCGACATGGACATCCGCCCCGGCAGCATGGGCCGCCCTTTTCCGGGCATCGAGCCCGCCATCATCGACGATGACGGCAACGAGCTGCCGCCGGGCGAGGAGGGCGACCTGGCCGTTCGCCCCGGCTGGCCCTCCATGTTCCGTACCTACTGGAACAACCAGGAGCTGTACGAGTCGCGGTTCCGTAACGGCTGGTACATCACCGGCGACCGCGCCCGCCGCGACGCCGATGGCTACTTCTGGTTCGTCGGTCGCGCCGACGACGTCATCAACACCGCCGGTCACCTCGTCGGCCCCTTCGAAGTCGAGAGCGCTCTCCTCGAGCACCCGGCCGTCGCCGAGGCGGGCGTCATCGGCAAGCCGGACCCGTTGGCGATGGAGGTGGTCAAGGCGTTCGTCGCCCTTAAGGACGGCTTCGAGCCAGACGATAAGCTGCGGCGCCAGCTGATCCGCTTCGGGCGCGGGAAGCTGGGCAGCATCGTGGCGCCACGGGAGATCGAGTTCGTCCCCTCGCTGCCCAAGACACGCAGCGGCAAGATCATGCGCCGCCTCCTCAAGGCCCGCGAGCTGGGCCTCCCGGAGGGCGACACCAGCACGTTGGAGGATGACTAAGGGCGAATCCATGCGACGACCTTTTCGCGTACAATAGGGCACAGGAGGAACATATGGCCTTCAAGGACGAGGGGTACGACGACGAGCGGTTCTGGGAGCAGGTTCGCTCGGAGAATACAACCTTCCTTGGCTTCTGGACCCACCGCTGAGGATCCTGCCAAGTAATGGCGCCCGTGTTTGCGCGCCTAGGCAAGCATTACCGTAAGCGTATCGAGTTCATCGCCGTTAACACCTACGACCGCCCCGATATCGCCAATCGATTCGGGGTTAAGTCCACGCCAACCTTTATCCTCACCCGCAAGGGGAAGGCTCTGCGCCACTTCTACGGCAACATCCCGGAGCCCCTCCTCAAGCAGCACCTGGCGCCCCACGCTCCGCCCGCTCCTGAGGGCGAGGAGGAGGAAGACAACGAGCGGGGCCTGCTCTCCCGCCTCCTCGGCGGCCTGTTCGGTCGCAACTAGAGGCCAGCCCCTCCCTCCGCACGGGAGGACACGTCCTCCCAGCTAGGCCCTATCGGTGGCCAACCTGATTGGCATTTCCGCTATATACGCTTACAATAGTTGTGGCGTACCTATCAGATTAACTTATGCCCACAAAACGCAAAGTCAATCCCGAATGCGTCTATTACAACTACGACGGACGTATACCTCCCGTTCGCCTGGAAGCGAAGCCCGCAGCGCTGCCCAACGGCCGCGTCGATGGCCTGCCCAAGCTAATCACCGACACCACTCTGCGCGACGGCGCTCAGGACTCTCGCCTCG
>CAZYOV010000229.1:0-2700 GCA_964649215.1 uncultured Dehalococcoidia bacterium | reverse complement strand
CGAGGATGGGCGGGATGAAGCCCTCGGCCAGGCTCCTGAGCCCCTGGAGCTGGTTGCCGGGATGCGGCTCAACGGCGATGACCTGTGTTGCGGGGTTCGCTTCTTTGAGTCGCCGACCGACACCCATGAGGGTGCCGCCGGTGCCAAGACCGGCGACGAAGACGTCTACTCCGGGGAGGTCATCGAGTATCTCGGGCCCAGTCGTATCGTAGTGCGCCTGGGTGTTCACAGGATCGGCGAACTGATCGAGGAGGAGCTCGCCCTCTCGCCGGGCGAATCCCTGGGCAATATCAATAGCCTTCCGCATCCCCTGCTCGGCCGACACCCACTCGATCGTGGCGCCGTACGCCGATAGCGTGCGCGGTATCTCATCAGCGATGTTCTCGGGCATGACGACGCGAACCCTGTAGCCTCGGACGCGGCCGACCAAGGCGAGAGCGATGCCGGTATTGCCGGTGGACGCGACGACGATCGCGCCGCCGGGCCGCAGGCGTCCCGTTCGTTCCGAAGCCAGCACCATCCGTAGCGCGATGCGATCCTTCACGCTGCCGCTGGGGTTCTGCCCCTCAAGCTTGGCGAAGAGACGCACGCCCGGCTTCGGGCTGCAGTTGCGCAGCTCTATCAGCGGCGTGCGACCGATAGCATGCAGAATGTCGTCGTTGAGCATGGTCTTCTACTCGCGAATTCTATCCGGTGATCGCAGGCGATTACCAGTGGACGTTGCAGCGGCGGGCGTAATGTCGGAGACTACCACTCGCAGGCTCGCGGACTCCATTGGCAAGAAAGGAACGGACACATGAACCCGGAGGGTAAGGCAGCGTTGGTCACGGGAGGCAGTTCCGGCATCGGCAGGGCGACTGCCCTCCTCCTGGCAGAGGCGGGAGCATCGGTCGTCGTCGCCGACATCGACAGTGAAGGAGGAGCCGAGACCGTATCGCTCGTCGAGCAGGCGGGAGGCACAGCGGCGTTCGTCGAGAGCGACATCACCAAGCGGGAAGAGCTTGAGCGCATGGTCGCGTTCGCCGAAGAGACGTACGGGGGACTGGACATCCTGCACAACAACGCCGGCATCGGCCTTCCCCCGCCCCGCTTCCCGGAGACGCCGCCGGAGCGATGGGCGCACGCCCTCGCCGTCAACCTGTGGGGGGTAATCGCCGGGACCCAGGCCGCGGTGCCGGCGATGCGCCGTCGCGGTGGCGGCGTGATCGTCAGCACCGCCTCCATGGCGGGGATCATTCAATTCCAGCCTGACCCCATCTACGCCGCGGCCAAGCACGGCATTGTCGGGCTCACGCGGGCGCTGGTATTCCTGAAGGCGGAGGCGAACATACGCGTGAATTGCGTCTGCCCCGGGGTGGTGGACACACCTATGCTGACCAAGCTGACGCCGGAGATGACGGCGGAACAGCGGGCCCAGCGTGATGCCATGGTGAGCCAGATGCCGCTTATCCCGCCCCGCGAGGTCGCGGAGGCGGTGCTGGAGTTCGTACGCGACGATTCGCTAGCGGGCGAGGCGATGGGGATCATGTACGGGCGGCCGCACAAGCTGATCCCCCCAGCCGTCACCTTCTCCCGCGACCCCGCCCAGCGTATGCCGAACTAACGTCGGCGCCGATAGAAAGGAGCAGACATGGTCGCCTGTGTGCACGTGGCGAAGATCCTCCCAGGGAAGAAGGAGGAGTTCATGCAGCAGCTCAAGGAGGGGTTCGAGACGGGCCGTGAGGCGCTGCGTTCCTTTGGCTTCACGCGCATCGTCTCCTTCACGACGCCGGAGGTTGTGGGCGACGGTGAAGCCCTGCTGGTGACGGTATACGAGGCCGAAGACCCCTCCGTGGTGGAGCGGTTCTACAAGCTGGAGCCGGTCCTGCAGCAGGAGGCACGGGCCCACGGCGTCCTCGTCGTCCCGCACGACCATGAGGCGGTGCCGAAGAACGTGGCGTTCGTAGATATGGACCTGACATCTTGATGGGAGGAGCACACGATGGGTAAGCTTGACGGCAAGGTGGTGATCGTAACCGGGGCCAGCCGCGGCATCGGCGCCGAGATCGCGAGGCTGTTCGCGGCGGAGGGCGGCAAGGTGATCTGCGCCGCCCGCACGCTGCGCGAGGGTGACCACCCCCTGGAGGGCTCGCTGGAGCGAACGGTGGCGGACATCCAGGCGTCGGGCGGTGAGGCCATACCCGTGGCCGTGAACATCTCCGAGCCAGCGGACTGCGAGAAGCTGGTCCAGACGGCGCGGGACACCTACGGCCCGGTGGACGTGCTGGTCAACAACGCCGCCCTCACCTACTTCGTCCCCGTGAAAGATTACGCCCTCAACCGCTGGCTGCGCTCCTGGGCGGTGAACCTCCACGCGCCGTTCATCCTCAGCCAGCTTGTGCTGGGGGAGATGATCGAGCGCCGAAGCGGCAGCATCGTCAACATCTCCTCCGGCGCCGCCATCGGGCCCGGCCGCGGGCCCTATCCGGAGCCCGAGGGGATCGGCGGCACCTGCTACGGCGCGGAGAAGGCGGCGCTGGAGCGGTTCAGCCAGGGGCTGGCGATGGAAGTTTACCAGTACGGCGTCTCCGTCACCTGCGTCTCCCCCTCGCTGGTGGTGCCCACGCCGGGCACGGTGCACCACCGCCTGGTCACCGGCCTGGACGACCCGAGCGGTGAGCGACCCGAGCTTATGGCGAAGGCGGTGCTGCTGCTGGCGAC
>CAZYOV010000228.1:0-2702 GCA_964649215.1 uncultured Dehalococcoidia bacterium | reverse complement strand
CTTTCGCCTCGTCGAGAATGAACCGGTAGCCCTTCTCGGCCTTAACGATTCGGCATGCCCCCGGGGCGCTCTCTTTCATTAAGGCCTCACGGAAGTACTGAGCGGCCTTATCAGTCACGGTCAGCATGACAGCCTCCCTTCTGAAATGCCAGCAGCACGGTGCGAGGGCGCGCTACCAGCCCTAACGGCTCGGCTTATGCTTGGAGAAGCAGTCGCTGCAGTAGACGGGCCGGTCCTGGGTCGGCTGGAACGGGACCTGGCAGGCGTTGCCGCAGTCGGCGCAGGTCGCGTCGTGCATTTGGCGGGAACCGCCGCCGCCGTAGCCGCCTCCTCCATAGCCACCTCCTCCTCCGCCGCCGCGCCGGGCCTGCCGACAGGAAGGGCAACGCTTGGGTTCCTGGTATTCGCGCTCCGCGTGGAACTGCTGGTCGTCCGCGCTGAAGACGAACTCTGAGTTACACTCCACACAGGTCAGGTTACGGTCTTCGTAGGCCACTCGATGACCTCCTTTCTTCTTCCTGGGTTAAGGTCCGTTCATCGAGCTGGAGATGGGTTGCGGGGGAGCCGACGCAGAACTTTAACCTCGTCTACAACATGAACGGCCCCGACAGATCGGGGCCACCCTGTCATTGAAGGTACCAACCAACGCGACAATGCTAGCACGGGGACCAAGTCCCGACAAGGGGCCAACTAGCGCCGCAGATGGCGGCATCCGTTGGCGAATCCCGGGGCTGACGAGCGGCTGTACGAAGTGAGGCGGCGGGAAGCGGGCTAGCCCCCGTTGACACCCACCCCGCCCAGGCGCACAATCGCCATGTCGCGCGGGTCTAGCGTGCTGAGAAGGAGTCATGTCATGGGCTTTCTGGACCGTCTACTCGGGCGCAGGGAGACGCAGCCGGTTGGGGAGGCCGAGCCGCCCCGGGAGGCTGAGCCACCCCAGCCAGAGTGCCCACACGTTACCCTGGTTCCCAACTGGGTCATAGCAGAAGACATGGGAGACCTTGAGAAGGTGTCCCGGTACAGGTGTGAGGCATGCGGTGCAGGCTTCTCCCGTGAAGAAGGGGGTCAGCTCCGGGCCGAGGAGGCTGAGCGCATCCGCCAGATAGGTACGGCGGCAGATTCATGGGAGGGACGAAAGGCGGCCATGGAAAGGGAGAGACAGAGGCGCAGTGAGCGTGACCGGTGACTGCTCGAGTAGCCATCTGCGGCCACCCGGCCCGCTAACAATAATCACACTTATCCTCAAATGCCGATTTGTCCCGCGACCTCGTTGATCGCGCACTAACGGCACTTAGTGTCATGTCGCTGGCTTCGAGAAACCGGCGATTGCTTATCACCTCTCCGGTAGCCAGCCCCCTCCTGACGGATATCACGGGCGAGACAGGTAGTACCGGTCTCCGATACGACTGGTGGACGCGTCGACTAGAGGCCCTGCCCCCACCAGACTAGCACCTGCCCCAAACAACGGGACCGTTCCAGGCTGGGATCAGGGAGCGCGCGACGGCCAGCCATTGAACGAGGCTGCGCGTCCCCTCTTGTGCCCAGGTGTTGGTACCGGGGCTCTCCGCCATCGCACAAGCACTATTCCTCGAAACAAGCCGTGTCGAAGCCGTCCCCTTCCTGCCCCGATATCGTCTGTACCTATGGACGCGGTCAGGAGGCCGGTCCCGTCCGTCTCCCGCGCGGGTGTAGAATTGATGGCGGTCGGGTCACCGGAAGGAGGAGCGTATATGTGGCGCAGCGCATCCGCACTGGCGATCCTGATTGCCCTCGTCTTCGCGGCTTCGTGCGGCGACGGCGATGATGAGGCGAGGACCGAACAGACCCCATCGCAGCCGGAGGTGGCGGGCTCTGAGAGCGAACTGGTGCGTTTCGTTCAGCGCCTGCTCGACTTCCGCTATCCCGGTGCTCCCGAGCCCGGTGAGGTACAGATTTTGGCCGGACAGCTCCCCGAGGATATGCCGGTCGAGCTTCCCATGCCGCGCGACGCCGAGGTGGTGGGGAGCGTAGCGCGGGGCGACCAAAACGTCGAGATCATCCTGGACGTGCCCGGTGAACCCCAATCGGTTCTGGACGCTTATGAGGAGCGGCTCGTCGCCGCGGGGTGGAGGGAGCCGGAGTTGGACGGGCCATCGGGAGGAGGGTTCGTGCCGGCCGACGGAGCGTTCGCGAGCCTTTTCTGTCGGGAGCAGGAAGAGCCTTACCTCTCGGTGAGCGCCTTCAGCCTCGATAACAGAGGCATGAGCGACGTGCGGCTGAGCCTCAACTCAGCCCCAGAAGACTACAGCCCCTGCGACGAGCGATCCGTCCCGGGCCCGCCCGGGATATTCGGACTGATTCCCCGCCTGGAGGCCCCTCGGGACGCCACGATGCTCGAAGGAGGCGAGGGCGGCGGCGGCGGCAATTCCTGGTACTCCAGCTCCACCTTGAAGATCGAGATGTCAGTGGCGGACCTGGAGGAGCACTATCGGGAGCAGCTGGAGAAAGCCGGGTGGAGCCGGGAGGACAGCGGGGCCGGCGGCCCGGCTGCTTGGAGCACCTGGACGTTCACCGATGACGACGGCGACGCCTGGAGCGGGGTGTTCCTGGCCCTCGAAGTTCCCGGGGAGGAGGACACGCGGTTCGTCCATGTGAGGATACAACGCCCCAGGCGGTGAGAGCGCTGGAAGTCCGCCAGGCCCCACCGGCATCCACTTCATCAG
>CAZYOV010000227.1:0-2748 GCA_964649215.1 uncultured Dehalococcoidia bacterium | reverse complement strand
GTCCAGGTTCTCGGCCCCCTCCTCGATAGTGCAGGCGCAGGAGGTGCATATCCCCTCGCCGCCGCAGGTGGTGGGCCAGTAGAGGCCGTCGGCCCAGGCGGCCTCCATGATCGTCTGGCCTTCCTCGGCCTCGATGGTGCGGTTGAGGGGCTGAATGGTGATTTTAGGCATGTTTCCGCTTTCACAAATGATTTTAGCATGCGCATTTCGCTATCGCTGTCTGCCGCTCCTGTCCGAGAGGGCCTGCACCCACGCCTCAGGGTCCCGGACACGAAAACGGTGCGTCTCCGATTCGCTATCTACAGCCAGGTTTCCTTGGAGAAGGCTGCGATACGTCGGCCATATAAGTATGAAGGAGAAGAGGTTCAACGCCAGCGCGAGGCGTCGTAGGCTGGGCCATACTTCGACTCTCACGTCACTGATCATTTCGGTGGGAATTTCAAATTCGCGAGAATAGGGTCTCATAATCATGCTTGACGCCGACCAGCCGGACTCAAACCGCAAACGGCTCGGTACTAGCATAAGAGCGCCAGGGACATTCCATGGATAGAAGCGCGCCCAAAGCACAACGCTCGTCGCACCTGAGGCCTTTAGAATCGGTTCATCTGTGGTTGTCATGGTTCCCTCGTTTAATAGTCGCCATTTGTCCTAGCAGCATAGCGCTAAGCCAGCAACGCCGCCATGTTGCGCTGGTTGTGGATGGGATCATCGCAACCGCGCGCACTAGGTGCGCGGGGGTAGTGCAAGCTGCCGACTTCAGTCGGCGGTACGCCTCGTAGCACACTGCCGTTGCGGTGTGGGGTGGCCCCCCGCTTGCAGACCGCAACCCCCCATCGCGTATACTGAGTGCGGCCTAGAATAGCAGGAGGCGACAGCGCGACATGAAGGACCTTCCCATCGGCGCCAGCGACGAGCTTACCATCAAGACCACCCCGGATATGGGGGTGGCCCACCTGCCCGTCCCCATGTACTCCACCCCAGCCATGGTCGGTCACTTCGAGGGGCTCTGCCTCCAGCTTCTTCAGAAGCACCTGGACTCCGGCGAGACCTCCGTCGGCTACCGCGTGGACATCAAGCACATGGCGCCAACGCCCATCGGCATGGACGTGACGGTGAAGGGGAAGGTGAAGGAGGTGGACGGCCGCAAGGTCGTGTTCGAGGTCGAAGCCTACAACGCGAGCGGCGCCAAGATCGGCGAAGGCATGCACGAGCGGCGGGTCATCGAGATGAGCCGCTTCGGCGGGCAATCGTAGCTTCCATGCCGACGCCCAGCCTGGACGCGCTCCCCAAGGGCCACCAGCTGCCGCCCTTCGCCTTCGAGCTGTCGCCGGACTGGGTGCGCGAGTACGTCGTCGCCGTGGAAGATGAGGCGATCAGCGCGCTGGATGGGGGTCTGGTTCCGCCGATGGCCGTGGCTGCTCTAGGCGTCCGCGCCCTGCTGGACGGCGCCAAGCTTCCGCCCGGTGCGATCCATCTGGGGCAGGAGATGAGCTTTCTCCGGCCCGTGCGCGTGGGCGAGCGCCTCTCCATCTCGGCCCGCATAGTCAGCCGCGGCGAGCGCCAGGGCTGGGTGCTGACGGGCATCGAGCTCGATGTCCAGGGCGATGACCACGGCCCGGTCATGAAGGGCCGCGCCACCCTCACGATGCCGGCCGGCCGGGAGGGAGAGTCCTGACATGACCCTGGACGTTGGCGCCGAGCTGAAGCCGGTGGTGGTGGAGCTCACCCAGGACAAGATCGACCGCTACGCCCTCGCCGGCGGCGATGGCAACCCCCTGCACACGGACCCGGAGTTCGCCGCCAAGACCCAATTCGGGGGCACCGTAGCGCACGGTATGCTCGTCCTCGCCTATCTGTCGGAGATGATGACTGCCGCCTTCGGACGGGCCTGGCTCTCCGGCGGGCGGCTGAAGGTTCGCTTCAAGGCACCGGCGCGACCGGGCGACACGGTGTCGGCGGTTGGTCACATCGTTCGCGCCGAGGGCGGCCGCGCGGTGTGCGCGGTGGAGTGCCGAAATCAGCGGGACGAGGTGTTGGTGAGCGGCGAGGCGGAGGTGGCTACGTGACGAGGGCCGTCGTCACCGGAATCGGCTGCATGACGCCCATTGGCCAGGACGTAGGCGAGTTCTGGGGTAACCTCACCTCCGGACGCTCCGGCATCCGCCGCATCAGCCTGTTCGACCCCAGCGATTTCGAATGCCAGATCGCCGCTGAGGTAAAGGACTGGGACCCGACCCGCTACATGGACGCCAAGGTTGCCCGTAGGGCCGCCCGCTTCTCCCAGTTCGCTATCGCCGCGGCACGACAGGCGGTCGACGATTCCAAGTTCCTCATCGACGACAACAACCGGGACGACGTCGCCGTGGTGATGAACACCGGCGGCGGTGGCGTGGACGTCATCGCTAGCGGTCAGACAGTGCTTCTCCAGAAGGGGCCGGCGCGTGTGGGGCCGATGACCGTGCCGGCGATGGCTCCCAACATGGCCTCCGCCCAAGTCGCGATGCAGCTCGGCACGCATGGGCCTACCATCACGTCGGTGGCGGCCTGCGCCGCCGGCATCTTCGCCTTCGTCGAGGCGAAGCGGCTCATCGACCTGGGTGAGGCCGAGGTTGTCGTCACCGGCGGCACCGAGGCGAACATCATCCCCGTGGCGGTGGCGGCGATGGCCAATATGCGCGCACTCTCGACCCGTAACGATGAGCCGGAAAAGGCCTGTCGCCCCTTCGACCTCGACCGCGACGGTTTCGT
>CAZYOV010000226.1:0-2753 GCA_964649215.1 uncultured Dehalococcoidia bacterium | reverse complement strand
GCGTAGTCTTCACCACTTCAAGAGGTCCATTCGGTCCACGTCTATCGTCTCGCGGTTGCGATACACCACCACCGCCAGCGCCAGCGCCACCGCCGCCTCCGCCGCCGCCACCGAGATCACGAACACCACGAACACGTGGCCTGTGACGTCGGTGTCGGCACTGACGAACCGCGAAAAGGCCACGAACGTCAGGTTCACCGCGTTGAACATCAGCTCGATCCCCATCAGCACCCCAACGAAGTTCCGCTTCGCCAGCGCCAGGTACAACCCTATGGCGAACAGCAACGCGCCCAGGACGAGGTAGTGCTCCAGCTCTATCGACACGTCACTCGTCCTCCGGCCCCTCGGGATGCACCAGCAATATCGCGCCCAGCATCGCCACCAGCAGTAGCACCGCCGCCATCTCGAACGGCAGCACGTACTTGTCCAGCAGCGCCTCCCCTATCGCGGACGCCGTCTCCTCGAAACCTCCCCGCTCTACCACGGTCCAGTCCGTGTCCAGGCTGATCAGGCTAATCGTGAACGCCACCAGCCCCGCCAGCAGAAGCGCCGGGATCTGAAAGAACGTCTCCGCGTTGTCGCGGCTGGCCCGTGGCGTCAGCATGATCGCGAATAGGAGCAGCACTGAGATCGCCCCCACGTAGATCAGCACCTGCACGACGGCCACAAAATCGGCCGACAAAGTTATGTAGAGCCCGGCTACCCCCAGGAAGCTCGTGATCAGTAGGACGACAGCGCGGATCAGGTCTCGAACGGCCACTACCGCCAGGGCGGAGCCGAGCGTTAGCGCCGCCAGCAGCCAGAAGGCGACGATGCTGCCGGTGTCCTCCAACTACGCCTCTCCCAGCGGCCGTGTCGGCCCGGCGCCCTGCCCGCCGGCAGGCCGGTAGTACGTCGCGCCCAGCTCCTGCGTGAGCACTGCTCGCTTGGCCCTTCGCTGCGGGCTCAGGTGCCCCATGAACGTCGCCCAGCCGACGATCAGCGCCACGGCCAGCGTCCAGTTGATAACGGCGAAGATAGGGAGCACCACCTCCGCCGGGTAGTCGCCCTCGTGCCAGATCAGGACCTGCGCTCCTACCACGAGAATGTGGATGAAGAGAAGCTCCAGCAGGAACTTCCAGGAGAACGCCATCAACTGGTCGATGCGCAGCCGTGGCAGGGTGCCGCGCGTCCAGATGAACAGGAAGAACACCAGGTACAGCTTCGATAGGAAGATCAGCCAGCCGGGCGCCCACTCCTCCAACCCCCAGGCCGTCCAGCCGCCCAGGAAAAGCGTGACCACAACCGCTGACACGGCGAACGCGGCGAAGTACTCCGCCGCGTAGAAGAAGCCGAACTTGATCCCCGAGTACTCCGTGTGATAGCCGGCCACGATCTCCGACTCCGCCTCCGAGATGTCCATAGGCGAGCGGTTGATCTCCACCGCCGAGGCGATGAGAAACGCCACCAGCGCCAGCGGCTGAAGGAGAAACATCCAGGTGTTGAACTCTGACTGCCAGGCGACGATCTCCCCCAACCGCATGCTGCCCGCGAAGATCACCACCCCCAGCAGCGCGAACGCCTGCACCAGCTCGTAGCTGATCAGCATCGCGATCGCGCGCATCGACCCCAGAAGGGCGAACTTGTTGTTCGATGACCAGCCGCTGATGAATATCGCTATCGCGTTGATGGACGTTATGGCGATAACGAACAGCACTCCCACGTTGAGGTCGGCCAGGGACATCCCCTCGCCGAACGGGATCACCGCGAACACCACCAGCGCCGGGATGAAGATGACCACCGGGCCCAGCCAGAACAGCGGCCTGTCGGCGTAGCGATTTGTGATCGCCTCCTTGAGCAGCAGCTTCAGCGCGTCAGCGATCGGCTGGAGCAGCCCTTGTGGGCCCACCCTGTTCGGGCCGATCCGCGCCTGCATCAGCCCGATGACCCGCCGCTCTATCCAGATGAATGCCAGCTGGCTGAGCAACAACCAGAGCAAAATCGCCACGATACCTATGAGCCCCGAAACCACGTACGGGATCCAATCGGGCCCGCCCAGGTCTCGGATCCAGTCCAGAAAGGCGCCCGCAGCGTTGCCCAGATCGCGCAGGTCGTACCATTCCGCTAGGAACGGGCCTGCCCTGAGCCTGTCGAAGGGCATCAGCGGTCTATCTCGCCCACGATGATGTCGATGCTTCCCAGGATGACGATCGCGTCGGCCACCGTCGTCCCTATCGCCAGGTCACGCAGCGGCGTCAGGTTGATGTACGAAGGGGAGCGGATGTGAAACCGGTACGGTGCGGGGCCGCCGTCGCTCACAATGTAATACCCCAGCTCGCCCCGGGGCGATTCGATGCGCCCGTACGCCTCGCCGGCTGGGACCCGGATGGCCAGCGGCGCCGAAGGTGCGCCACCGGGCTGCGCCGTGGCGGTCGTTATCTGCGAGTGCACGGGGCCCTCCGGCATCATCTCCAGGCACTGCTCCACGATGTGGATGCTCTGTCGCATCTCGGCCAGCCGCACCAGAAAACGGTCGTAGGCGTCGCCGTCGGTGCCGACACAGATGTCGAACTCCAGCTTGTCGTAGACGCAGTATGGGTCAGCCTTGCGGATGTCCCAGGCGACGCCACTCCCCCGCAACATCGGTCCGCTCAGCGAGCAGTCGATCGCCACCTCCGGCGTCAGCACGCCGATGCCGCGAGAACGGGCGACGATGATCTCGTTCTCCAGCAGCAGGTCCTCATACTCGCCCATCCGCTTCGGCAGCTCCTCGA
>CAZYOV010000225.1:2542-2767 GCA_964649215.1 uncultured Dehalococcoidia bacterium | reverse complement strand
GGGACAGATGCTGATCCTCATCGTGCCGCTGGCGCTGCTGGGCGGCCTGCTGGCGGAGGAGCTACTGCGGGCGCTGAACTGGGCGACGTTGCGTCGCTGGTGGCCGGCGGTCGCTGTGGCGCTGGTTCTTCTGGCTTACGCCGCCCTCATGACCACCATCTGGGCGGAGGAGGGCGTGAGTAGAACGGAGCGATTCTATCTGGTGATGGCTGTGGGCGGCGCCAT
>CAZYOV010000225.1:0-2532 GCA_964649215.1 uncultured Dehalococcoidia bacterium | reverse complement strand
CACGGAGCGGATCGAGCAGTTCCGCGAGGTCGTGGACCAGTTCGTGGCGAGCCGCGCCGGGCCCGTTCTCATCGATCCCGCTCTGACGGGGCCTCTAGCCTGGTACCTGCGTGATGTCGCCGTCACCTTCGCCGAGCCCGAGGATGACGCCAGCGCGGTCATCGTGCCGGCGGGTCGGGAGGTCGACGGCTTCACGACCGCGAGCGAGGTCTGGCGTCTGGGTGGGGGCTGGTACCCCACCGACCTGGACGTTCTTCCCCTCTGGCGCTGGTTGGTCTTCCGCGAGGCGTACGGTAATCTGGATAGCATGCAGGAGGTGGAGGCGCAGATACTGGTGCCTACGCCGTGAGCGAGATCGCGGCGCCGCTACCGACGGCGCCCGTCGAGCGGCGCGCTCTTAGCCTGGAGCTGCGGCTGAGCTGGGAGCTTGTCGCTTACGCCTCGTTCATCGTCGTCGGGGCGGTCATGCGCTTCTGGGACCTGGGGTCGCGTGCCCTTCACCACGACGAGAGTCTGCACGGCTTCTACGCCTACGAGATATTCCTGGGCCGGGGCTACGAACACAGCCCGCTTCTCCACGGCCCGTTCCAGTTCTTCGGGACGGCGCTGACGTTCTTCCTCAGCGGCGGCGCCAGCGACTACGCGGTGCGCGTCCTGCCGGCGCTGTTCGGCGTGGCGCTCATCGTGCTGCCCTTCTTCTTCCGCGACCGGCTGGGCCGGGTGGGAGCGTTGCTGGCCTCCGGGCTGATCGCCCTCTCGCCCACGCTGCTGTACTTCAGCCGCTTCGCTCGCAACGACATCTACGTAGCTGTGTTCACTCTGGGCATCGTCGTCTGTCTCTGGCGCTACGTCGATGAGCGGAAGCCGTTGTTTCTGTATCTGGGCGCCGCCTTGCTTGGGCTGAGCTTCGCCACCAAAGAGAACACGTTTATCAACGTCGCCGTGCTACTCGTCTTCCTCAACTTGTGGCTGGCCACCGGTCTGGCACGACAGAGCAGCCGCCGGCTGGGTTTGGGCCGGGTGTCGTCGTCGATGGTCTACCTGTTTCTGTACCTGCCCTGGGCATGGGCGATCACCGCTCTGTGGCCCATCATCGGAGGCTTCCGCCAGCGGCTGGGCCTGCGGGAACGTCACCCCGCTGGCGATTTCCTCATCGTCCTGGGCACGCTGTCCTTGCCTCAGTTCGCCGCAGGCATCCAGCTGCCGCTGGAGTCACTCGGTTACGAGCTTGACACGCTGGGCCGGGAGCAGACGGTAGGCATACCCACGGTGCTGGCGCTGCTGGCCGCCACGGCCGTTGTCGGTCTGCGCTGGAACTGGCGCGTCTGGCTGCTGGCGGCGGCCGCCTTCTATATCCCCTACGCGCTGCTGTACACGTCCTTCCTTACCAACATGGACGGTTTCGGAACCGGCATCTGGGAGTCACTGGACTACTGGCTGGGCGAGCAGCAGCTGGATCAGCCGCGGGGCAACCAGCCGGACTTCTACTACGTGATGCTTCTGCCGGCCTACGAGTTCCTGGCGCTCGCCTTCGCGGGGCCGGCGCTGCTGTACTTCAGCCTGCGCGGCGGCCCCCGCTCCTGGCTCCTCACCGCGATCGCTACCCTCAGTCTGCTAGCGTTCTTCGGCGCCGACAGCTTCTCGGCGACTCTTGGCGATATCGCCAGGCCGCTCGCCCTACCCGTGGCGGCCGTGGCCATCTACTTCGCGGTACGCGGCTCGCCGTTCGAGCGGTTCCTCGTGTTCTGGACTGCCGCGGCGATCGTGGGCTACTCCTGGGTGGGCGAGAAGATGCCGTGGCTCAGCGTCCATACGACCTTGCCCGTGGTGATCCTGGCCGCCTACTCCCTGGGCCGGTTGTTCGAGGGGATGCCCAGTCCAACGGGCCTCCGGCGCCACGCTGCGGCGCTAGTGCCATTCGCTGCCGGGGCGCTGGGGCTGGTGGCCGTGCTGTTCGCCGCTTTCGGGCCTCTGGGCGATAACGGCCTGCGCGTTGCGCTGGGAGCGGCGGCGCTGGCGTTGCTACTGTTGCTAGTGCCGCCGCTAGGCCGCAGGCGAGTGGCCGTAGTTGCGGCTGCCGCGGTGTTCGGTGGGCTGGCGCTGTTCAGCGTTCGTACCGCCGTCATCGCCTCCTTCGAGCACGGCGACGTGCCGCGTGAGATGTTGGTCTATACCCAGACCTCGCCCGACGTGCCGGACGTGATGGAGCGCATCGAGGAGATCGCTCAGACCAGTGGCCGCGGTCTGGACCTTCCCGTAATAGTGGACAACACCTACACCTGGCCCTGGGCCTGGTACCTGCGCGACTACAGCATCACGTACGAAAGCTTCGATGATGAGTTTGAGCCGCCGCCGGACGCCGTGTTGCTAGTCGCCCGCGAGAACGAGAGCAGGCTGGAGCCGTTCCTGGACCGCTATCAGGAGCCGGTTCCATACCGTCTGCGCTGGTGGTTCCCTGAGGTGTATCGCGGCATCGCCCGCGATAACCTCTGGCTGGCGATGCGGGACTTCGGGGAGAGCCTGGCCCGCAGC
>CAZYOV010000224.1:0-2779 GCA_964649215.1 uncultured Dehalococcoidia bacterium | reverse complement strand
ACCTCTCCCGGCTTGGCCGGCGTGGGCCCGACGTAGTAGATCACCTGGCCGCGGACGTCCACGGGGAGCGGCTCGCCTCTGGACAGCGCCTCCACCATGCGGCGGTGGGCGGCGTCGCGGGCGGTGTACAGGCTGCCGCTGAGGAAGACGGAGTCGCCCACACGCAGCTGTTCGACAACCTCGTCGGTCAGAGGGAGACGGATGTGGTGCTCGGCCACGCTACTCCTCCTGGAGCACGGTCTCCGGCAGGTCGATGTTAACGACGATGTTCTCCTGGGAGTCGCGGGCCACGATCGCATCGAGCTCTTCGCTGTCGCTGGTGTTCATCTCTTGATGGACTACCTCCGGCGGCACATAGATGAAGTCGCCCGGGCCTACCTCAATCGTCTCCTCCAGCCGGTCGCCGAAGCGAAAACGCGCCCGGCCGCGGATGATGTAGATGGCGCTCTCGCAATCGCCGTGGTGATGGGCGCCGGAACGAGCACCGGGCCCCATGGTGACATAGCCGAGCCATATATGCTTCGAGCCGACCGTGCTGGCGGCGACGCCCGCGTAGCGGGTCATGCCCGGCGTCTGAGCGGTATGGGGCTGCAGCTCGCTGCCGCGGACGACGCGGAGTCCGCTCATGATTTGATCGCCTTGTCGCTCACCCGCAGGAGCACGCCCTCCGCCTGCTCGACCTGTTCGAAGGTGAAGAACGGGCAGCACTGGGCCTCCTCGTCGACGAATGTGGAGACTTCGCTCCACAGCTTGTCGGGGTCGCCGCGGAACACGAATTCGTTCCCCTCCGCCGTCTGGCGCTGCTCCGCCAGCTGGGCGAACAGCTTGTCGGTGTCCGTCTGGCGGTTGCGCCCGTCTTCCGCCGTCAGGCGGCAGGCGGGGTCGGCGGCTGGCTCACTGGCTGGGACCAGACGGTGTCGGGTGTCGCTCATAGCGTTACCTCCTTGAGTCGCGCCGAGTGGCACTGTAGGTTGACGGCCACCGGCAGGGCGGTGATGTGCGTCGGGTAGGTCTCCATGTGCACCGCCAGCGCCGTGTTGCGGCCGCCGACGGCCTGCGGGCCCAACCCCAGGGCGTTCACCTTCTCCAGTAGCTCCGCCTCGAACTCCGCCGTCTCGGCGTCCGCGTTCGGCTCTCCTACCTTGCGGGTGAGCGAGCGTTTCGCCAGGTACATGGAGTGCTCCGCGGTGCCGCCGATCCCCACGCCGACGATGATCGGTGGACAGGGGTTGCCGCCGGACTCCTCCACCGTCTTCAGGACGAACTCGGTGATCGCGGCCTTACCGGCGGCGGGCAGCATCATCGTGAAGCGCGACATGTTCTCGCAGCCGCCGCCCTTTGGCATGAGCATGATGCGAAGCTTGTCCCCGGCGACGATCTCCGTATGCACCACCGGCGGCGTGTTGTCCTTCGTGTTGACGCGGGCCGAGAACGGCTTCTCCACGATGGACGCCCGCAGGCGGCCCTCCGTGTAGCCGGCGCCCACGCCTTCCCGCAGGGCGTCCATCAGCGCCCCGCCGACGATGTGCACGTCCTGGCCCACCTCCAGGAAGATGACCGTGGTGCCCGTGTCCTGGCAGAGCGGCAGCCGCTCCTCGCCCGCCAGCTCCGCGTTCTCCAGGATCTGGTCCAGCACTATCACCCCCAGCGGCGACTCCTCCGACTCCCGCGCCTGCTTCAGAGAGTCGAGGACATCGTCCGGGAGCTGGGTAGCGGCGTCCTGGCAGAGCCGGCTGACGTTATCCCGTATCTGATCGACGTGGACCTCGCGCATGGCGATTAAATGATAGCACGCGCGGCCTACGGTCTATTCCTAGCACTCCAGATGCGGTACTCCCTTGCCGCGACCGAATTCCCGAACGTTCCGGCATGCCTCGATCACACGATTGTCCACAGCCTCGAAGTCGGGCTCATCGAGAAGCTCGCCCAACTCAACGATTGATCGGAGAGCTGCGTACCGATCGGTGGAATCTTCGAAGAGTTGCAATACTTCCGTCTGGGCAGCTACCAGCTCTTCGTGAGCGAGCTCAACCTCGGCCGGTGGATCGATGTCCTCGAGGGCGTCCACAAAATCTCTATAGGTCGGGATGAAAGAGTTGTTCATGAGGTCCTCGACTGAGTCGTACTCTTTGTCCCCCGACTCGAGTCCCACCGCTTCGAACTTTCCATAGGCTTCTTCGACCTGCTGAAAGTACTCTTGGAGGCTGCCTTCACCGTCATCGCAAGCTTGAGCCACTGTGCCGAGCATGAGAGGAATGGCGGCAACGAACGCCAGGGTCGATAGACGCCGCATCATTAGGTTCGCTTCCTATGAGACGATGTTTGCACTCCTCGAGCCTTTACGCCTTCGTCTCGATAAGCCCCACCAGCTTCTTCACGGCGGCCGCGGCCTTGCGCAGCCCCTCCACCTCGTCGTCCGCCAGCGGTGGCTCCAGCACCTGCTCGATGCCGTCGGCGCCCAGCTTCACCGGCACTCCAACGAACGCGTCCTGTATTCCGTACTCGCCCTGGAGGTAGACGCAGCAGGGGAGGACGCGCTTCTTGTCCAGGAGGATGGACTCCACCATCTCCACCGTGGCGGCCGCTGGCGCATAGAAGGCGGAGCCCGTCTTCAGGAGCGATACGATCTCAGCGCCGCCGTTGCGGGCCCGCTGCACTACCGCCTCGATGCGCTCCTTGGGCAGGAGAGTGGTCAGGGGTACGCCGCCCACCATCGCGTTGCTGACGATCGGCACCATCGTCGCCTCCGTGTGGCCGCCGTAGACGAAGGCGTGCACGT
>CAZYOV010000223.1:0-2828 GCA_964649215.1 uncultured Dehalococcoidia bacterium | reverse complement strand
CGTATATGCCGTGGAGCCTCACGACCTCTCGCTGCTGTACATGCTGTTCTACGCGCGCGGCGGTGGCGGGATGCTGAACCTCACGGGGACCGAGGGGGGCGCGCAGCAGGACCGCTTCGACGGCGGGGCGCAGCTCGTCGCGAAGCGGGTCGCGGAGGAGCTGGGCGAGCGGGTGCGCCTGTCCTGCCCGGTACGCCGGATAAGCCAGGACGGCAGCGGCGTGCGGGTCGAGGGTGACGGCTTTAGCTACCAGGGCCAGCGCGCCATCGTCACCGTTCCGCTCGCCTTGGCCGGGCGGATCGAGTACCGGCCCGCGATGCCGGCGCTGCGCGACCAGCTGACGCAACGGGCGCCGATGGGCAGCGTGATCAAAGTGAACGCCGTCTACGATGAGCCGTTCTGGCGGGCGGAGGGGATGTCGGGTCGCGCCGTCAGCGATACCGGGCCGGTGAAGTTCACGTTCGACAATTCGCCGCGCGGCGGGGCGCCCGGCGTACTGGTGGGGTTCATCGAGGGGGGCGACTCGCGCCGGCTCTCGAGCGCGACGGAGGCGGAGCGACGCCAGGCCGTGCTGGGCTGCTTCGAGCGCTACTTCGGGCCGCGGGCGGCCAAGCCGAGGGAGTACATCGAGCAGGACTGGTCGGCGGAGGAGTACAGCCGCGGCGGCTACGGGGCGGTGTTCCCGGCAGGGACGCTGGTCTCCTGCGGCGCCGCCCTGCGAGAGCCGGTGGGGCGAATCCACTGGGCGGGGACGGAGACCGCGACGGCGTTTATGGGGTACATGGACGGCGCCGTACGCTCAGGCGAGCGCGCCGCGGCCGAGGTGCTGGCGCTGCTCAACTGAAGCGCTCTCGAGACGGCATGCGCACTACAATTAACCGCATCGGCTTTATCGGACTGGGGATCATGGGCCGGCCCATGGCCCGCAATCTGATGAAGGCCGGTTTCACCCTCACGGTCTGGAACCGCAGCCAGCCTGGAACAGACGAACTTGTGAAGGAGGGCGCCGCCAAGGCGAGCGGCCCCGCCGACGTCGCCCGGCGGTCCGACATCGTGATCACCATCGTGAGCGACTCGCCGGACGTAGAGGAGGTCGCCCTCGGCCCGGGAGGCATCATCGCCGGCGCGCATCCCGGCCTGGTGCACGTGGACATGACGACGATGTCGCCGGCGGTGACGCGTCGCATAGCGGAGCGGCTGGGCGAGGCGGGGATCGAGATGCTGGACGCGCCTGTGAGCGGGGGGCAGCGGGGGGCGACCGACGGCACGCTGTCAATCATGGTGGGCGGGCGAGAGGAGACGCTGGAGCGCTGCCGGCCGGTGCTGAGGGCGATGGGTGGGAAGATTGTGCACTGCGGGCCCAGCGGCGCCGGCCAGACGGTGAAGCTGTGCAACCAGATCGCGGTGGCGCTGACGAACCTGGGTATGTGCGAGGCGCTGGTGTTCGCGGCCCGCTCCGGTATCGACCAGAGAGTGATGATCGAGGCGGTGAGCGCGGGAGCGGGGACGTCCTGGCAGATGGAGAACCTGGCGCCGCGCATCGTGGAGCGAGACTTTCGTCCGGGGTTCAAGGTGGCACATCAAGGGAAAGACCTGCGGCTGGCGCTGGAGGCGGCGGAGAAGGTGTCGTCGCCGCTGCCGGGAACGGGGCTGGTGCAGCAGATGTTCGCAGCGCTGGAGACGGACGGTCTGGGGGAGGAGGGGACGCAGGCGCTGGTGAAAGCGCTGGAGAGGCTCGCGGACCTAGAGGTACAATAGGGCAACCTTGGTATAATGACAGCCTGATTCGGGTGACAGTTATTGGACGAGCCGAAGGAGGGCAAGAGTGTCGGCTAATCTCCGTGAGTCTATTCAGGCGGTAGTCACGTATCTTGGGGAGCATCCCGATGAGGCCCGCTACGTCGACAAGCCGGCCACAGCCGTTATCGAGGAGGGCCTCCGGAGCAAGGCCACAGGGCCGGACAACGCCACGCTTGTCAGCGACATGCCGACTGCCATCGATGGCGGTGGCGCGGCACATTCACCCGGCTGGCTTTTGCGGGCGGCCCTGGCTAACTGTGACGCGACGGTGATCGCTATGCGTGCTGCACAAGCAGGCGTAACTCTGACCACACTGGAGGTGACGGTCGACGGCGAGTCTGACGACCGCGGCCTGTTGGGCATGGACGATTCGATCCCAGCCGGGCCGCTCAGTGTGCGAACTCGGGTCCGCATCGGGGCCGCCGGCATCGCTCCGGACCGGCTGCGAGAGATCGTGGAATGGGCCGAGGCACACTCGCCGGTGGCGGACGCTATAAGTCGCCCGGTGCCGAAGAAGATTGAGATAGAAGTGCAATAGGCCCGATGATCACAGATATCGACGCGTTCCTGGGCTACTTCGACGCGGTGCACCGGCGGGCGCTGCGCGACATCGGCGCGCTGCCGCCGGAGGCGGAGCGCTGGGCGCCGTCCGGCGGCGAGGGCGAGAACGCCTGGAGCATAGGCGAGATCGTCCGCCACATCGCCGGGACGCGCATGTACTTCGCGCGAGCATACCGGGGCGAGGGCTGGATCGCGGACTGGGAGGCGCCGATAAGCGAGAGCCAGTCGAGCTGGCTACCGGCGCTGGAGGCGTCGGCGGCGGAGTTTCATCGACGCCTGGAGGGGACGCCGCCGGAGTGGCTCACGCGCAAGGTGCAGATGCTGGACACGGACGGCGCGCTGAGCGGCTGGCGCCTCCTGATGATGATGCTGGAGCACGAGATACACCACCGGTCGCAGATAGACACGTACGCGGGGCTACAGGGCTGGCCGGTGCCGGACATATACGGCCGCTCAGCGGAGCAGGT
>CAZYOV010000222.1:0-2830 GCA_964649215.1 uncultured Dehalococcoidia bacterium | reverse complement strand
TGAACTTAATGGAGGAGGGCTGATGCAGGACCGTCCCACATACGATGAGCTGCTGGCCGCCGTGGAGCGTTTCCTGAGCCAGGAGATCGTCCCCAATACGGAGGGGGCACGCCGGTTTCACGCCCGCGTAGCCGCGAACGTCCTCGGCATCGTCCGGCGGGAGCTGGAGCGAGAGGAGGAGCAGCTTGCCGCCGAGTGGGTCGGCCTGGACGGTCTGCTGGCGCCGGCGAAGCCCCCGGAAGGCCGAGCGGCGCTTCGCGAGGCGTTGGGCGCCCGTACGGCGGAGCTGTGCGAGCGCATACGCGCGGGGGAGGCGGACGCAGGACCGTTCCGAGATGCGGTCATCGGTCAGGTGCGGCGGACGATTCGGGACAAGCTGCTGGTGAGCAATCCGGGCTGGCTGGGAGAGTAGCGCCGCCGTGCTGGCGGGCGTGGCGCTCAGGCGCATTAGTGGCGCATTGGCCGTATAATCGAGCGTATGGCGGGGAAACTCTCACAGGTATATGCCTTCGTAGACGCGGCTCAGCTCCGGTCTGGCCTGGAGTCCATCGGAGCTCCATGGCAGGACCTGAGCATAGCGGATGTCGCTCTTGCCGCCCTGCGTCATATCCGGCGTGAGCGAGACGGGACTGATATGGTGATTAGCAGGGTCTGGATCTATGACGCCATATCCGAAGACGATCAGCCGTCGAGCGATGACGAGGCCGTGGAGCAATGGCTGCGACGAAATAATGATGAGATGGACGTCCACGTGCGATTCGGACGACTTGCAGGTGACCCGAAGAAAGCGAAGGGGCGGAGACAGAAGGGCGTGGATGTCCAACTGGCCGTCGATGCTCTGACATTTGCCGCCAATGGCCTGTTCGACGTGGCCCTGTTTGTGACCGGCGACGCAGACTTTGCACCTGTTGTGGAGGCCATTCGAGATAAGGGTCCTCGTGTCGCAATTTTCTCCTTCAGATCAAGCCTATCCCCGGTACTTCGAGAAGTGGCCGATCGGGTCGGGTATCTGTGGGAGGACCCGGCTACATACGCAGGATGGAAGTTGCCACCGGCTGATTAGTCACACTATGACCTGTTAGTACGCATATCCTTAATTGGGCGGCCCGGCCCCAAGGGGCCTTGGCTAGGAGAGTAGCGCCGCCGTGCCGGCGGGCGTGGCGCTCATACAGATGGAGCAGGCGGGGCCGGCCTACTCCCCTGCGACGACAGGCGTGGGTTCTGGTGGGGGAGTGAAGGGGAGCGGCAGCCGGGAGGCGATGTAGAGCAAGACTGCCGATCCAGCGAAGGCCGCGAAAAGCATCACCAGTACCCAGTCGTAGGAACCGGTGGAATCGAATATGACACCGGCGATGGCCGGGCTCGCGACCAAGCCGATAGTTTCGATCACCGCGAAGGTTCCGAGGATCGCCCCGAAGTGGGCCAACCCGAACGCGCGGGGCAGGAGCAACGGCTCCAGCAATGGTCCGCCGCCGCTTCCCACGATCCAGAAGACGAGAAAGGCCGCGATGCCGGCCGTCCCGGAGTCCAGCATAAGCGCCACCATTGCGGCCATCAGGAAGGCCAGTAGCACCATAGCCGCCTTTTCGATGCGTGGGATACGGTCTGCGAGCGCACCGAAGGCCAGCCGGGAGAGGATGCCGAAGGCGGCCGCGCCAGATACAAGCGCCGCCGCGACGCTCCGAGAGATGCCAACGGACTCGTAGAAGGGCACCATATGCACCAGCCAGCCGAATACGCCGTAGAAGAAGAGCATCATCGCGAGGGACAGCACCCAGAAGAACGGAGTACGCAGCGCCTGCCCCAGGGTGAGGCCGGTCAGGACTCGGGGCTGATGCGACCCGTCCCGCGCCGGCGGTTCCCCGTCGATAGCGGCGCCGATATCGGCCGGGGAGTTACGGACGAGCAGCAACCCCATAGGCACCAGAACTGCGACGGTGATGATGCCGGAGAAGACAAATGAGCCATCCCACCCATAGGCATCGATGACCACTCGCATCAAGGGCACAACGACGAAACCGCCTAATGAGAACCCTGTGCCCAAGATACCCAGAGCGATGCCGCGTCTACGGTCGAACCAGCGGGAGATCAGCGCCTGAAAGGGGATGAAGAACATCAACTGCCGGAACACGGCGTTGATCGATTGGTAGGTATACCACTGCCAGAGCTCGCTGGTGGTGGCGAGGAGAAGGTAGGTGGCGCCGGTGAGGGTTGCGCCTATAATGATCGCCGACCTTGGGCCACGGGCGTCGACCCAACGACCAACAAACGGCCCCGTCAGACCGCTGACGAGCAACGAGACCGAGAAGCCGAGCGATACTTCTGTGCGCGACCAACCGAACTCCGTTTCCAGCGGCTCGATGTACAATCCGAAGGACCAGAAGGAGACTCCGCTCCCCAGCGCCATGGCGACCACGGAGCCGGCCAGTATCCACCAGCCATAGAAGGTGTGTCGCTTACCACTGAACTTCGAGTTGATGTTGCCCACGTTCGATGTAACTGAGGTGAGGTTATGGAGCCGGCACGCAGATAGAAGTGGCGCGCTCGGCGTCCGCCTTAGGCGGAGAACCCACGGCCTCAGCCTCTCCGCCTTAGGCGGACTCTATCCGGCCCGAGCCACGAGCGCCGCCAGTGTGAGCTGAGGCCATAAGGCTACCATGTGATAAAGATGGCGCGCTCGGCGGGACTCGAACCCACGGCCTCAGCCTCCGCAGGGCTGCGCTCTATCCAACTGAGCTACGAGCGCGCAAGGTTGGGCCAGCCACATGGCCCCGGTTTACGTCACGTGGTGCCGAAGGCGGGATTTGAACCCGCACGCCCTTTCGGACAC
>CAZYOV010000221.1:0-2833 GCA_964649215.1 uncultured Dehalococcoidia bacterium | reverse complement strand
TCGGGGCGGATGCCGGCCTCCATCTGCGTAATCAGCATCTCGGCCTGCGCGCCAAGTGCGAGGGCGCGCTTGATCAGCTCCTCCGGCCAACCGTTCTTGTCCGCCGCTTTCGCCAGCTCTTCGGGGATAGTGATCTCGCCGCCGGCGCGGATACGCTCCTGCTCGGCGATGAACTTCTCCGCCTGCTCGGCGTCGGCGCCGGGCAACTGGATCTGCTGCTTGACAGCCTCCGCGGGAAAGCCCAACGCCAGGGCGCGGCGCATCAGGTCCAGGGGGATACCTTTTCCGTTGGCGACTTGCGCCAGGTCTTCGGGAACTTCAGGTGACTCGTCAGCCATGGACGTTACCTCCTATTGGGGGCGATGGCGCCGCGGTCAAACCGGGCGCCTTTGCCATTTAGCCATACTAAATGGCCATCGTCAAGAGTAACTTAGCGAGCGCTAAAGTAGCTGTGAGCCTTCGATGTGCAATCGCCCGACATTCGCCTAGCTCTGGCAGCGCCGAGAGCTAGTTCCTGGGCGGGTCCAAGAAGGCGCGGAACATCGGGTTGATGCGGTCGCGCCGGTCGCCGAGGCCGGCCACCTCGAGACGGTGCATGTACTCGTTGATCTGGCGCTTGCGAATCGCCATGAGCTTCTGGAACCCTTCGTCCACGTTTTTGAGGCCGCCTCCGGCGAGGACGATGATCGCCTCGTCGAAGTAGGGCATGGCGCTGGAGACGTTGACGAGGTCCAGGGACAGCGGGCCCTCCACCTGGTCCAGATAGTGGTGTATCTCCTCGCGGCGCCAGGGCTCGGTCTCCAGGACGTACTTCAGGTGCATGATGCCGAAGCCCAGGTGGCGGGACTCGTCCTGGTAGCAGAGGCGGAAGATGCGCTTCTCAGCATCGTTGTAAGAGATGTACTCGCCCATGCGGAAAAGGCTCTGGACGAGCCCCTCAAGGAAGATGTGCATGATGGCGGACATCTCGGTGAAGTCCTTGGCGTCCAGGATTATGCGCAGGGAGGGCCCTGACTGGCCTTCGGACAGGAGTCCACCGCCGTTCACTAGGGCGCGTTTGCGGAACACATCCAGGTGCCGCGCCTCGTCCATAATCTGGGTGAGGAGGAAGAGCTTCGTCTCGTAGTGGGCGGGGTTGATCTTGGGCAGCCACTGGCCGGGGGCGTCGCCGGCGATGAACTCCACCTCGGTGAGGAAGGTGCAGAACTGGCACATCGCCCTCTCAATGTCGTCGGGCAGCGGCTTCACCGTCTCCCAGGGGATATCCGTGGCGGAAGACCACTGGCGCTGCACCCCCTCCTCGTAGAGGAGGCGGGCGTTATCCGACCATACGTCCGCCTTGTCCGCATAGTAGAGGCCGGCCCGCGGCGCATTCTTACGAGGGCTGGCATCGCGCGGTAGGATACTGAAAGTATCCGTGTGCGCGGGCACTTCGCGGCCCTTCTCGATCTCATCGAAGGTCAGGCCTCGACGGCCGGGGTGGACCTTCTCCACCTTGCGGGCGTCATCCGGCTTGAGCCAGCTCAGGTCCAGCTCGGGGACGTCCTCCTCGGTACGAATCTTCTCTAACACGTCAGCGCTTATAGCCATAACCCGCCCTCCGAATGCACTACGGCTATCGAAACCCTTGCTGGGCAACCGTAGACTATAACGGCGGCAATACCATGTCAAGAGCGCGTCCGGTGAGCGCGCACCAGTTTGCGGCTAGCCCTTACCAAACGACGGTCGGCGGCCGCCGCCTCGGCTTCTGGCGACGGAAGGCCCAGACTAGGGCCAGCCCGGCGAGGAAGCCGCCGACGTGCGCCCAGAAGGCGACGCCCCCGGTTAAGGAGCTGGCGGTGCCCAGGGAGGCCACGCCGCTGAGCAGCTGAAGGAGGAACCAGAAGACGATGAGGAACGCCGCCGGGACAGGAAACGCGCCGAAGAACCAGAGCAAGGGGATGACCACGGAGACGGTGGCGCGCGGATAGAGCACCAGGTACGCCCCCAGCACGCCCGCTATCGCGCCGCTGGCCCCGATCATCGGGATCGCAGCCTCCTGATCGATGAACACCTGCAGGGCGACCGCGCCCGTGCCGGCCAGGAGGTAGAAGACCAGGTAGCGGCCGTGGCCCATGGCGTCCTCCACGTTATCGCCGAACACCCACAGGAAGAGCATGTTGCCGATAAGGTGGAGCCAGCCACCGTGGATGAACATCGCCGTGACGACGGTCGCCGGCTCCTCAACGCCGGAGGGGCTCTCCAGCCAGTCGATGAGCTGGACGGGGATGACACCCCAGTCTCGGAATAAGTCGCTCACCTCGAAGGCGTTGAGGGAGAGCTCGTAGAGGAATACGAGGACGCAGGCGATGATGATGCCCACGTTGACGTAGGGGATGGTGCGGCGGCGGGTGCTATCGCCGATGGGGATCATACGGTATCAGTTTAGATGTGGCACTCCCCGCTGGAAAGTCAGATTCTTCGCGGAGTCTATCCTGAGCGGAGCGATGCCCGAATCCCCTATCCCTTGCGCCAGGGGGTTTCCGGCTTGCTGGCGGCCTTGTTCACGTATCGGGCAAGGACGAACAGCAGGTCGGAAAGGCGGTTGAGGTAGACGATGAGCTGGGGGTTCACCTCCTCCTGACGGGAGAGACGCACCACGGCTCGCTCGGCGCGGCGGCAGACACCGCGGGCCAGGTGAAGGAGGGCGCCGGCCCGGGTGCCGGAGGGGAGGATGAACGTCCGCAACGGCGGAACCTTAGCGTCGTGCTCGTCGATGAGACGCTCCAGGCCGGCGATCTTGCGCTCGGGGTCAATGTACATGCGGCCCCTGTCGGCCTTGGGGCCGGACTCG
>CAZYOV010000220.1:0-2841 GCA_964649215.1 uncultured Dehalococcoidia bacterium | reverse complement strand
CCGCCTATAAAACCTGCCTGCCGGTACGTGTGCGCCTAGACGTAGGCAGGATCGGCGGCTCCTACTAACAAGCCGCGTACTTCAGTGCACGTCCTCCATCTCCCTTGCGCGGCGCCATCAACCGCCCTACTCCACCGCGGCAGAAAGGGCCGGAGGAGGTCCTTGGATTACTCCCTTGTTGCCGTGACCAGCACTCGCCTTCGGTAAGGTCGCTGTTGAAGCGTCATCGATAGCTCGAGGAACAGCGCATTGGCGGCAACCTCGCCCATCTCCCGCTTCAGAGCCTCACTCGCGTCCAGAAGGGCGGAGTAGGTAGCCGTCACCGGCTCCGGCCAGCCCGGAACCTCCTCGTATATCCCAACGCTGAAGCCCGCCTCCTTCAATAACGGTCGGTAGTCATCGATCGGATCGACGCCGAACGCTGGCAGGTTCGCAGCGCGATCCACGTCCACCTCAAAAGCGGTGAACACCAACCGCCCGCCCGGGCGCAGTATGCGCGCGGCCTCAACCATGGCGGCTCGCTTGTCGGGCGCGTACTGTATCGCATCTTCACTCATCGCCCCATCGGCTGATTCGGTCTCCAACCCGGTATCAGCGAAAGAGCCGACGACAAACTGCGCCTGCCCGGCCAGATCAAGTTCAACCGCCCGCGCACTGGCCTGCTCCACGGCGACAGGCGAGAAGTCTACTCCGATAAGGCGTGCCCCTGTCTCGCGCGCCACCCAGAGCGCCGGCCCACCCCTGCCGCAGCCGAGATCGACCAGCGTGTCGCCGTGGTTAAGATGGAGTTCGGCGGCAATACGCCGTAGTTCGGGCAGCGTAACAAAGCTGACATGTCCAAACTGCTCCGGGTAATCATCGCCTTCTGCATGCTCGTGCCACAGACGACGCAACGTTGGGCTGTTCGGCGTGGCCGCATACACCACGTCATAGCCGGTCAAGACAATGTCCTGTTCCATTCCGCCCTCCTGGTAAACAGCCTAGCTACTCTGAAGCGCCTGCTAGGCTTTATCACACATCGGGCGACCCTCTATCAATCGGGTAATGTACCAACCTCCTGTCGGGTTTAGCCCCACGCGCCGGGCTCAACCCCTCCCCCAGCAGATGTAGGGGCGACCTTCAGGTCGCCCGCACCTGCTTCGCTACGTCCCCCACCTCACCTCGTACAGCCGGACAGGGTCTTCAAACCCACGCAGCTCGGTCTCGCCCAGGTCAGCGAATATGAACTGTTTCCCCGCCGCCAGCTCCCTAACGACGATGGGGGCGAGAATCTGACCCGCCTCAGCCTGTGAGCATATCCGCGCCGCCAGGTTAACCGCCGTCCCGAACAGGTCCTCATCCTCCGCTATGGGCTCTCCTGCGTTGAGACCGATTCGCACCTTGATCGGCTCTTCTGCCGACTCGTTGTGCTCGGCAAACGCCCTCTGCATGGCGATGGCGCACTCCAACGCCTTGGTGGCTGAGGAGAACGAGGCCATGAACCCGTCGCCCATAGTCTTCACCTCGGAGCCGCCGTGGGCCTTCAGCGCCTCCCTCACCATACGTTCGTGCTCCCGCAGTAGGTCACGGGCCTTGGCGTCGCCCAGTCGCTGGGTGAGCGCGGTTGAGCCTTCAACATCCGTGAAGAAGATAGTGTGAACGATGTCGCCTGACAGGCCCTCGTCTCCGGTGTTGGCCTCCTCGCTTTCGCCCAGGAAGTCGGCAACTCCCCTGAACAGCTGTTCGGTGTCGTCTGTGTAAAAGCCCTCAATCACCAGAAGGCGGGCATTGGGGATTTCGGAGGCCAACTCCCTCGTGGCATCCATCGGTACCCATTCGAGCCCAGTGTGACGTACGACTAGCGTCGGCGTCGTGATCTGGGAGAGGAGTCCCGCCATGTCAGTGGCGACCCTTGCCTCGTATATGCGGCGCACCATATCGGGATCAACGCAGACCCGGACGAACTCCCCGTAGCGTCGCGCCACTTCCCGCCCGAACCCGAACAACCCCGCCCCTACGTTCTCGCTCCACATCTCGAAGTCGTCAACCAGCCCCATGAACGCCCGACCCCGGGGCGTCGCTAACACGTCGGCACCACGTGCGAAGCAGTTTAGGAGAACCAGATGCGTTACGCGCTCAGGGTGACGGACGGCGCAGCCCATAGCCGTCATTCCTGGGAGGTCCGCACCGATGAGCGCAAATCTGTTCAGGCTAAGGTGGTCGACCACCGCCTCCATGTCTAGCAGCCACGCGTCAAGCGACAGGTCGTCAACGTCACGGTCGGACAGGCCTACACCTCTAGGGTCAAACCGGACGACCATCCTGCGCTCGGCTACCAAACGGCTGATGGATGCCTGGATAAGCGGTTGCTCCCACTCAAGCTGGACGTGGCTGGCGAAGTGGTTTGTCGCCAACACGATGGGTTCTCCGTCGCCGTAGGTGGCGAAGGCGATTCGCACCCCGTCCTTGGTCTTGGCGTACTGGATGCGCGGCTCCATAGCGGCCCTATTCTACGCCATCAGCGCAACCCCCGTCTTTGGCCAGCCCGCAACCCTTCTCGTTGACTCGCGAAAGGCCGCGCGCTATCGTGAGCTTGGCCCCCAGACAAACAGTAGGAGGCAAACCTGCCTGCCGGTAGGCAGGCGCAACGTCCCATGGGTCATTGGTTGAGGCTGGGCGATCTCGAGCTGCTCGTAGTGAGCGATGGCGTCCTGCGCCAGGACGCTGGCGCCGTCTTCGGCCTCACCCCCCGCCTCATGTGGGAACGCTACCTGCCGGAGCTGGACGATAAGTACCGCTTCCCCCTGGGCCTGAACTCCATGCTCGTCCGCGGTCAGGGGAAGACCGTGCTGGTGGAGACCG
>CAZYOV010000219.1:1636-2842 GCA_964649215.1 uncultured Dehalococcoidia bacterium | reverse complement strand
GCATTCGATTGTTCGGACAGGGTAGTCCGCCGTTCGCGAACGACGCTGCAGGTGCGGCGAAATGGATCGAGGGACAGGAAGTCCCGCCTGAGAGCCTCTTGTTCCGCCTGAAATTGGTGATGCCGGTGGCTCTCGACGAACTAGGCCAACTGCTTTGGTTCCGAGACTGGCTCAACGACGTCCTGCCGGTAGTTTCTCCTCAGAGCGAAGCTCAGAGACTGAGTGCCTTCAGACTCGTCCTGGAGGAGAAGAATAGCCCAATTCGAGAGATGGGGCGGGAGGCGCCGTACCTCGAATATCTGGCGCCCTTGATGTCCAGCGACGTGGTCTTCCGTACCAATGTAAAGAGAGTGCGAGCCGACGAAGGAACTGTCCTTGGCGACCTTCGGAGCGCGGCCCAACATCTAGCCAAGGCCACGCAATGGCGGGTGCTTGCCTCCGTTCACCATATTCTGACTGGTGGCGTGATGAGCTCACCCGTAAATGCGACGCCGTTGAACCGCTTCGGCAGCGAATCGTTTGGCGGTCCCGGAATCAGCCTTCAGATACTCGACCCTCTCGGAGTGAGCGATGACGCGGTGGCGAAGGCCTACGTCGAAGCCCGAAGGTTACTCTTTCTGCCGGAAGGAGGGTTCCGGAAGCGGGCACGCGCATCGGTGAGGAGGGAGCGGCTCGTCGCGATAGTCGAAGAAACGCCTTCACTCAAGTGGAGCGAGCGATGGCTTCTCTGGAATGAGCGGTTTCCGCTGGACCGCTTCTCCAATGCACAGGCCATGGGCAGGGCGTTCAGACGGGCGCGCTTCCGTTAGATCGGTCACTTAACGCACGATAACCGTCCGATCGCGGCTGATACGATTTCAGTCGTGAGAGAAATCAATCGAACTCCATCTTCCATCGACCGCGAGGCGCGAGACTCGCGACTTGCTTTCGCCCTCCGAGTAGAGCGTTACTACGTACCTGACCGAAACGCGATGCTGGCGGCGTTGAGGGTGGTTCTCGGGCTCCCGAAGGCGCCACCAGGTTGGATCGAGGAGTTGACGCGATGAGCGAACAGGCCAGGTGGGTAGCCTGCTATCTGCGAGTCTCTAGCGAGGAGCAAAAGGAGCGGCAGTCGATTCGGAACCAGGAGGAGTCGATTCGCCGCTACCTTGTGCTGCATCCCGAGCTACAGGTTTTCAAGTGGTATCGAGACGACGGCGTCTCGGG
>CAZYOV010000219.1:0-1626 GCA_964649215.1 uncultured Dehalococcoidia bacterium | reverse complement strand
CACCGACTCTCACGACAAGTTCTCAGCGATCGTAGTGACACGCGCTGACCGTCTAGGCCGGGACGCCATCGATTTGCTCCTAATGCGCCAAGCATTCATGAAGAGGGGAGTTCAACTGATAGCAGTCGAGGAGAACATCGATGACGAGTTCAGCTATGACATTCGAGCGATCATCGCGGCCGAAGATAGGCGGCGCATACTGGACCGCTTGTGGAAGGGAATGAATCGGGCAGCTACGGAAGGTCGCTACTGCGGTGGGATTGTTCCCTTGGGCTACAAGGTTGAAGGTGAGAAGAAAACAGCGCGCCACATCCCCAGCGACGTAATCATCTGGGGCGACTGGACCGAGGCCGACTTGGTCAGGCAGACGTACCGCTGGTTGGCCGTGCACGGCTGGAGCTGCCGGAAGATAGCTGAGGAACTCAATGCGCTGGGAGTGCCGACTGCGTACCAGCGCGACGGTCGCCTGGTCAAGGAGCGCCGGGGCGAGCGCAAGAGGCGAACGCAGGGGATATGGCGGCCTGGGCGCATCCGCAACCTGGTCACGAATCCGGTCTACAAAGGCGAACTGCACTACGGCCGGCGGAGTGGCAAGGTCAGGGAGGTCATCGTCGCCAGGATTCGGGGTCTCGTGTCGGAAGAGGTCTGGAACGCTGCCCAGGAGACTCTTGCGCGAAACCGGATCATCGCCAAGAACACGAACAGGGTGTATCTGCTCCGTTCGGTAATCAAGTGTGGGGTCTGCGGTCTTACCTACAGTGGCTACTGGGATAGAGGGCAGGTTAGATACAAGTGCAACGGAGCGCTGGTGGAGCGTGGGCCTGTAGAGGGCCGTTGCCCCAATCGGTCCTTCTACGGACATCATCTGGAGGACACCGTCTGGGCCGACATCCTAAAGTGGCTCCGCGACCCCGGGGACATCCTGGACGAGCTCGCTTCGGAAACGGTCGGTTCGTCGGCTTCTGCTGCCGCTGAGGCTGACATCCTGACCCTAGAGAAGGTGCTTCAGAGCTACGAGGGCCAGCGGGACCGAATCCTTGACCTGTACCGCCGCGAGCTCATCACGTCCGACGAATTGGAGGGCCAGCTTCGGAAGATCGCTGCAGAGCAGAAGGAGGTCGAGAGCCGGCTAGCGGCGTTGACCGAGGAGGTCGACGATGCGCCCGAGCCCATCAGCCCCGACCTCTTGGAAGAGATTCGGGCCAGATTGGGCGGGCTCGATGATACGGGCCGTCAGCAGATCGCCTCACTCCTTGTCAACCGCATCGTGATCCGTACCGAGGAGGTGGATGGTGAGAAGCGTGTGGTGGCCTCGGTCGAGTATCGGTTCCCTGGTGTAGCTAATTTCTCCACGGGCAGGGGTTCATCGCCGCCACCATCATGAAGTTGGCCGGGAACGTCACCGTACCTTGAGCGCGGCTTACCGTCACCACCCCATCCTCCATCGGCTGCCGGATCGACTCCAGCACGGAGTGCGGGAACTCCGGCAACTCATCCAGAAACAGCACCCCGCGATGGCACAGTGTCCAGCAGTAACCCTAGTAGCGAAAGGAGATCCCGCATGTGCGAAACCCCTGGCAGACACCCCGAACAGCTCTGGACCGCATTTCACGATTGGCACCTCGT
>CAZYOV010000218.1:0-2866 GCA_964649215.1 uncultured Dehalococcoidia bacterium | reverse complement strand
TGGGCAGCGGCATCCACTCTCCTAACCAGCTCGAGCACGCCGCCGAAGTAGCGGCTCGCGGGAGTAAGGATGCCCACCACACCGCCTCCCAGCCGGTGGATGTCGTCGCTGGCGCCACCGTGGTTCCAGAGCAGCTTGCCGCGCTCGCGGGCTACGCGAACGACGGCGCGTGTGAGGTCGCTGGCGTAAGGTCCGATGAGAACGCGCACCCGGTCGACTTGAATCAGCCTCTCGACGTTGGCCACCGCTCGCTCCGGAGAGCTGGCGTCGTCGTAGTGGATGAGGGCGACCGGGAGCTTCCCCCCCAGCTGCGATATCATCACGCCCCCTTCCACGTTTGTCGCCTTCGCCCACGCCTGTAGGCCGGCCAGCGCCTGGCGCCCCTGGAGAGCGTACCTACCGGACGTTGAGATGCTGGCGCCGAACCGGATCGCCTCAGCCATACGCACCTGAAGCGATGGTGTTCGCCGCCGGTTGCTTCATCCTAAGGGTGATCGAGTAGCGCAGGTCTCCTGCGGGCCCCGAGACAGAGTGCAGAGGCCCGTCCGACGGCCGCTCAGCGAAGCCCGGAGCCCGAAGGAGGAGCAGATCCCCACAGTCCAGTTGGTACCGTCTCAGCGCCGAGCCCCGACGGTCGTGGCAGAGGCGGAACTGGGCGGGGCTGCCCAGAGAGAAGACGGAGATGAGCTTGATGAACCGCCGACTGTCGCGATGGGGCGAAATGCCCGTTGAGCCCGGACCGTACCGCTGTACATGAATATCCGTGGGCACGAGGTCCGCCAGCCAGGGCTCATCCAGGGATATGGCCCGCGCCCTCAACAGCGCCGCGTACTCCTTGGCGAGGGCCAGGAGAGGTGAAAGGGCCGGGTCGGCAGGCCCTTCCGGCGGGTTCATCACCAAGAGGTCGAAGTCCTGGCGCACATCTCCCTCCCGCTCCGGGGCGCGCTCGAAGGCGGCGCCCTCCAGGGCCGCGACCAGCCCATGCCGAGCCTCGGGAGCGAGAGCTCCCCGGACCGTGCCGGCATCGATCCGGCCGGTTTCCTCTATCGCAGCGTCCAGATCCCGTTGGCTTAGGCTGAGCATGAAGGCCATCTCAGGCGGGCCAGCGCTCTTGTCGCCAGGCCATCTCCCAGAACATGTACTCGCAGCGGCTGCTGGTCACTCGCTAGGTCCTGAACTGGACGCTCTTCGCCTCATAGGGGGCGAGCAGAAGGTCCAGCTGGAGTATGAGTAGCTTGCTCCAGGCCTGGATCGTGGCGAGCGCGCCATCCCCGTGGATGGCCCCGGCAAGCGACTCCATTATTGCTGCCTGCGCAAAGCCGATGGTGCCCGTCAGGTATTCAGCGGGGACGCCAGCGCGACGGTGGGCCATCCCCACCCGGTAGAGGTAATCGGCGAAGGCGGCGTCCAGGCGCACATCCAGAGATGCCTCCAGCCACTCAGAGAGGGTCTCCTTGCGTTTCGCAATGAACCCCTCATCGGGGCGGCCCGCCGCGTCGGTGAAAAAGCGTGCGGTTTCCGGATAGCGTAGCAGGTGGTCATACACGGCAACCACGATAGCCGGTGCGAGGGGAGACAACAGGTCCCGACTCTCGCGGACCACGCGAACCTCGTGCTCGCCAAAGCCTATGAAGTCGGCGAGCCGGAGGAAGCGCTCCGTCACGCGCTGGCTGGCGTGGGCATCGTTAACGGGATCCATCAGGTCGCTTCTAGATTGCGGTTGCTCACCGCCATCAGTGGGCTCCAGACCCGCGAGGCTAGAGGGCCTGCCCCCAATCGCCGTGGAAGCCTGAAAGGCTTCCGCTACATGTTGCGATAATGATCGCCTATGGAGATGCGCTAGTCCAGGCCAAGGTCGGACTTGGCCTCGTCGCTCATCATGTTCGGGCCCCAGGGAGGGTCGAAGGTGAACTCCACGTCGACGTCCGTGATGCCGGGCATGATGCCCAGCATCTCCTGGATCTGCTCGGTGATCATAGGGCCGATGGGACAGGCGGGCGTGGTTAGGGTCATGAGGACCTTGATGTCGCCGTCCTTGACGTCGACCTCGTATACGAGCCCCAGGTCGACGATGTTGTAGTGAAGCTCGGGGTCGTAGACCTCTTTGAGGGCTTCCGTCACGACTTCTTCCGTGACCATGGCTGCTCCCTTCCAGCTAACCTCCGGACTCCATTGTAGCCCAGGCGGGGAGAGTCTGTCAGTCGGATAAGACGCCGGCTAGACGAGGCCGTGGGTGAGGGCGTAAGCCGTCGCGCTGGCTCGCGTCCGGCTCCCCGACGGCGCTTAACCGGACGTGACCTCGGGTTCTGGGGTAGCCCGTTGACACCCGCCCAGCCCAGGCGCACAATCGCGGCGGCGAGGTAGGCCGGAGGCCCGGACGGTATCTCTGGCATGGGTGTAGGCGTTTATGGCGGCTCGTCCTCGCCCCATGAGTGGGAATTCCGGCTGGCAATTTTTTCTGCTCGCAAGTGGGTTACCAGACGCGCCTCGACGAGCTTCTTAGAAAATCCTGCGCCTGTCGCGCTGCAGTCGGCAACTATTTTGCTGGTGTGGAGTCACTACTGGAGTTCCTCCGCGGCCTTCCGGCCTGAGGCGGCGCTCGAAGGCTTCGAGGAGCCGGTGCGGCTGTTCGAGGTTCGGTGGAGGGAACAAGTCCCCCGCTAACAATAATCACACTTATTCTCAAATGTGGTGGCGGGGGCTTCAAACCTCGCCTTCGGGAACTCGGGGACGTCGAGAGCCTCCTAACCGCGTTGTCGCACTAACGGCACTTAGTGTGCCCGGGAACTCACTGGAGACGCCGGCTGCTTTAGCAGGGGCTCTAGTTAGCCCGCCAGGCATCTCCTCCTGCGCCTCAAGAGGCACC
>CAZYOV010000217.1:0-2906 GCA_964649215.1 uncultured Dehalococcoidia bacterium | reverse complement strand
AACAACGAGTTCGGGTTCGATTACCTGCGTGACAACATGGTGGTTGACCTGTCCAGGACCGCCCAGCGCCCTGACACGCCGCAGCACTACGCCATAGTGGACGAGGTGGACAACATCCTCGTGGACGAGGCGCGCACGCCGTTGATCATCAGCGGCCCGGCGGAGGAGACGGAGGAGATATATCGCACCTTCTCCAAGATCGTGCCTCGGCTCTCGCCGGAGAAAGACTTCGTGGTGGACGTCAAGCACCGCAGCGTCTCGTTGACCGACGACGGCGCCTCAAAGGTTGAGAAGGCTCTGGGTATCCGCAACCTCTACGACCCGGCGAATTTCCGCCTCACTCGCTTCCTGGACGCGGCCCTACGCGCTAACCTCCTCTACCAGCGGGACCATCACTACGTGGTCAAGGACGGCGAAGTGATCATCGTGGACGAGTTCACCGGGCGTTTGATGCAAGGGCGCCGCTGGTCGGACGGGCTGCACCAGGCGGTGGAGGCGCAGGAGGGGGTGCGCATCCAGCGCGAGAGCATAACCTACGCTACCATCACTCTCCAGAACTACTTCCGGCTGTACGAGAAGCTCGCCGGCATGACCGGCACGGCCTGGACTGAGCGGGAGGAGTTCCACACCATTTACGGTCTGGACGTGCTCGTCGTCGACACGCACCGTCCCATGATTCGTGAGGACGAATCTGACGTCATCTTCCGGGCAGATGACGGGAAATTCCGGGCCGTGGTGGAGGAGATATCGCAGATGCACGCCGGGGGGCGTCCTTCTCTCGTAGGCACCGTGTCCATCGAGAACTCTGAGAAGCTGGCGGACGTCCTCAAGCGCCAGTCGAAATGTGAGATGGAGGAGTGCGGCGAGTATCACAAGGTCTGTCCCCTCAAGGAGCCCCAGGTCCTCAACGCCAAGCAACACGAACGTGAGGCCACCATCATCGCTCAGGCCGGCCGCTACGGCGCCGTTACCATCGCCACCAACATGGCGGGCCGCGGCACTGACATCGTCCTCGGCGGCAACCCGGAGCAGTTGGCAGAGGAGCTGGCGCGTAAACGCAGCGTCGACCTGGTGGCGGCGTCCACTGAGGAGGCGCGGAAGATCCGCGACGAGGCGCGAGAGCGGTGGCAGGTGGATCACGACAAGGTGGTGGAGGCCGGCGGGCTCCACATTGTGGGTACGGAACGCCATGAGGCCAGGCGCATCGATAACCAGCTCCGTGGGCGCGCCGGGCGTCAGGGCGACCCCGGCAGTTCCCGCTTCTTCGTCTCGTTCGATGACGAGGTGATGCGCCGGTTCGTGCCTGACCGGGTTGCCACTTTTCTAGGTCACATGGGCATGGATGAGGATACCCCTCTTGTGAGCGGTATGCTCTCCAATGCCATAGAGCAGGCCCAGACCAAGGTTGAGGGGTACAACTTCGATATCCGCAAGCACGTCGTCCAGTACGATGACGTGATGAACCGCCACCGCGAGATGATCTACGCCCAGCGCGGCAAGATACTCGAGGGCACTGATATGCGCTCCAACGTGATGGAGTGGATCGAGGATGAGGTTGAGTCGGCGTTCGCGGCGTTCGCTCTCAGTGAACGGGCGGCGGAGTGGGATATGGGTGCACTCCTGGCCGAGCTGAGCACGATCGTACCCCTGCCCGCCCACTTCACGGAGCGCCATTTCTCTGAGGTGAGCCAAGAAGAGATGGCGGAGGAGGTGCTGACCTTCGTTAGCGAGGCTTACGAGGCGAAGGAGAAGGAGCTGGGTGAAGAGAAGGCGCGGACCCTGGAGCGGCTGGTGATGCTTGGCACCATCGACCGGCTGTGGGTGTACCATCTAACGGCGCTGGACGAGATGCGCCAAGGCATAGGCCTGAGCGGCTACGGGGGCCGAGACCCGTTGGTGGAGTTCAAGCGGGAGGCCCACGATATGTGGGAGCAACTCGGGGAACATATCCGGCGGAACGTAGTGCGTCGCATCTTCCACAGCACGCTGGTGCCACAGGCGGCTGCACCGCAGCCTCCGAGCGGGCAGATGCGGGAGAGCGGTCCAGCCAAGGAGACGCCGACGCCGGCACAGGCTCGCGCTGCGGCGGCGGGCCAGGCGGTTCAGATGGGCGGAGCGGCCACGGCCACCACGGCTCGCCCGGGTGGAGCGGCCGCCGGCCGCAAGGTGGGCCGCAACGAGCCCTGTCCCTGTGGCAGCGGACGCAAGTACAAGAAGTGTTGCGGGAGCGGCCAGTCTATCTAGGTTGAGACGATGCCCCGTCGCGCAGCTTCCCCTGATTGTAGCCCGCAGGTAGACGATCTCCTCGCCCGGCTGCGGGAGTTAGTGGAGAGCGGTGAGCGCCACTGGTTCACGGCGGTGCTGGAGGGGGCGGGGCAGTGGCCGCTGGCCGAAGAAGAGGTGGACGGCCGCCCCTACTGCTACTTGATAGGCGGCGAGGCGTTCAATTGGTTGCTGCTGGCGGAGCGGCTGTGTGAGGCGCTGGCGGACCTGATCCCTCAGGATGAGCGCGAGGCGCTCCAGATGCAGGGACGCTTTCCCATTGAGGTATCCGAAGAGGAGTTTCGCCGGCTGCTGGGGCCCGCTAAGCACCGCGCACACCTTAACTTCTTCTACGGTGTTCAGGTGGAGCAGGCGCTACAGCTAGGCGTCGCTCAGGAGGTGCACAAGGAGAGGCTGTGCCAGATATCGGAGAACGGCCACATCGACGAGGAAGTCTGCGGCCGCATCTACGGCGCCACCCGTCAGGAGCTGTTGGAAAAGTTCCGTCAGGCGGGCGGACCCTCCGGCGACGAGCTATCCTCGGGCGACCTGCACGAGTTCACATACTGGCTATTCAAGCACCGGGTGAGTAACGCCGACCCGGCGCGGGTCGCCAGCGACACCCGTAAGGGTCTGGCGATGCT
>CAZYOV010000216.1:1595-2908 GCA_964649215.1 uncultured Dehalococcoidia bacterium | reverse complement strand
CCCGCGTCGCCACGAGTCCTCGTCCTCCCGGGGCCCCTCAAGGACGGTGGCGGTGTAGACGCCTGCGGCGCGGCGGCGACAGAAGGCACAGCGGATCACGGAATGAGGTTATGTCGAGTCCTGCCCTACCGCGAACCACTAGGTGACACTAAGGGTTGTTAGTGCCCGCTCATGCGAACGCCGCGAATGTGCGCCTGGGCGGGGCGGGTGTCAACGCAAGCGTTGGTCAGGGAATGGCGGCGATGATGCGGCGATACTCGTCCTCAGTGAAGGCCTTAAGGGTGGTGGTATTTACCGCGCCGCGGGAGGCTATCGCGAGCAGAGTGGTGGCGTACACCTCGTCGTTGGGGAACTCCGCCACGACCACCGCATCGTAATCCCCCATGACCATGTAGAACTCCTTCAACTGTCCACCGGCGGCACTGAAAGCCTCTCTCGCTGCATCTAGACGCTGGGGACTCTCCTTGATATCCCGCATGCCCTGGTCTGTCCACTTCAGGAGCGATATGTAGGTCGCCATCCTTGACCTCCTTCTGATGTAGCGCGAACAGCAGCATTGTGCGCTTGGGCGGGGCGGGTGTCAACGGGGTCACAGCCGCGCTGCTTGACCCCAATTCATAGCCGTGTCAGCTCCTCCAGCCAGCGTACCGGCTCATTGCGGCGCCGCCAGAACAAGTCCTCGAATAGGTAGTGGGCGGCCATCATACGCCACTCCCCCCATCGCCGCTTCGCTTCATCGATGATGCGGTCCGCGGGCGCGAACTCCTGGTCGAAGAAGAGTCGCGAGTAGATTCGCTGCTCCCAGGGCGAGATGTAATCTAGGGCGTCGTAATGGTGCAACACCTCAAACAGGAGATACCAGACGGAAGCGGGGCCGATACCGTACAACGTCAGCATCTCCTGCTTGGCTTCCTCCATGGGCCGTTCACGCAGCCTCTTTTCGTCCACTTCTCCACCCGCAAACGCCTCTGAGAGCCGCTTCAACATCCGCGCTCGGTAGCCTACCTTGAGGGATCGCAGGTCTTCCTCATCCGTCGCGGCTAGCGTCTCGGCCGGCCAGAAGGCGTACAGCTGCCGACCATCGAAGTCGATCAGAGTTCCGTAGCACTCGAGGAGAGCGTTCATCATCTGGACCGTACGGCGCACCGTGGCGTTCTGGAGCACCACGTACACCATCAGCATTTCATACAGGGAGCCGCTGGCGCTGACGCGCATCCCTCGCCAGCGCTGAAAAGCCGGAGCCAAGAGGGGATCGGCGCCGCACCGTCGCTGGAACTCTGACAGATCGGAGTCCAGGTCGAAGCGCCAGCGCA
>CAZYOV010000216.1:0-1585 GCA_964649215.1 uncultured Dehalococcoidia bacterium | reverse complement strand
CTCGTCCGGCAGTTGCGACTCCGCGAAGACCGTGAGATCTATGGCAGGCTGATCCACCGTGCCGACATTGATCATGCGGACGCCCACGCGTCCCTCGCTCAAGCGAAGCGTCTGCCAGTAACGCGCTCCTCTACCTGGGGCCGAAGCAGGCTCAAACGCCGCGACAGGGGCCGGGAAGTGCGATGGTTTGTGGACCGTGGCCTCAAAGTTGAACGGGGATCGCGGATGCAGCGTAGTGGTGAAGACAGCTCGCAGAGCCATTGGGGCCTTTCCGTCTCACAGCATTATCCGATTTTCGCACGCGATGCGTATGTACTCATCGCGACAACGATAGCCGCGATTCACACGATGCTCACCCCGTCCTTGGTCTGGGCGTACTGGATGCGCGGCTCCATGGCGGGACCCCTCCTAGCAGGGGAAGCATAGCGCCGAAGGGGGAAGACGTCAAAGCGGGGCGGACAGGGAGCGCCTAGCACCCCGGATAGTGCGGTATTAGGCGACCCGGCGGTCACCCCCTAGACCAGGCATCGCAGCCGAAGAGGCGCAGGCGAGCGAAACCAGCCACTCGCCTGTTCCCATTTCTCCTGGTATATTGCTGTCATATCCTGAAAGCTGGCTTCGCGCCATGAAGACGCTGACAGTCGCCACTCTTAACCTCAGAGGCGGCCAGGCCCGCTGGCAGGAACGAGCGCCCCTGGTGGTCGAGCAACTGGTCGAGCTCAGGCCGGACATCATCGGCTTTCAGGAGGTGGACGTCCTGCTGGACCAGGGGAACTGGCTCTGCCAGCGGTTCAACAACCGCTCCTGGGGGCGTGGCCGCGCTGTGCGCGAGTATCGCATCCATCACGTGTCCAACCCCCGTGACAGGGTATCGATGGAGGCGCTGGCCATCATGACCCACCTGCCGCTGCTGGAGCACGAGGGGTTCGATTACCTGATCCGCAACCGGATGGCCCATCGCCTGCGCCTCGATCTGGGCGACGGGCTGCGGCTGGACTTCTACAACACCCACCTTTACCACGAGCAGGACCCTGCTGGCGGCGAGATACGGCTGGAGCAGGTGCGCAAGCTTCTCCCCTGGATCGCGCGGCGCAGCCGCGGGGTGCCGCAGGTGTTGGTGGGCGACTTCAACGCCTTCCCAATGACTCCGGCCATCAAGAAGATGAAGGAGCGCTTTAGCTCCGCCCACGAGCTGGTGCACGGGGATGAGCCCGAGGACACCATCTGGACGCCGCTGAGGACGGCCGAAGTAGGCTGGCGCCCGTCTATCGGCATGGTCGTGGACTATCTCTTCGTTTCCCGCGCCGTCCAGGTGACAGGCGCCTGGACAGCGTTCGACCGCAGCCACCCCGAGGACCCCACCCTGAGCGCCTCCGACCACTACGGCCTGGCAGCGACTGTGGACATCGGGTAATCAGGCTCCGCTTGCTGCCCGTCGCCGCGATTGTGCGCCTGGGCCGGGCGGGTGTCAACGGCTACCCCTGCCGCATCCGCACCGTGTACAGTCCTCCGGCGCCGCCACTACTTCGCGCCCCGATGGTCCACCACGACCTCGAACCTGTCCGCCCCGCCGGCGTCGATGCCG
>CAZYOV010000215.1:0-2919 GCA_964649215.1 uncultured Dehalococcoidia bacterium | reverse complement strand
GCGCTAGGCCGCCGCCAGCTGCTCGGGTGCGAAGGGGAACTCCTCCACCGTGTCCATGCGGTCGCACCAGGGCGTGACCGGCCGCTCAAACCGGACCCAGACATCGCCGCCCGGGAAGGGGAGAACGCGTACCACACGACCGGCCTTGCCGGTGAAGTAGCGACGACACCAGGATGGCGCGTCCAGGATGCGCACGCGGTCGCCGCTGAGCAGACCGCCATCGCGCGTGGGTGACTGAGCTTCGGTTGTCATCGCATTTACTCCCTCTACGAAGCCGGCCGCAACGTCCGCAGCAGCCTTAAGGGAATGGCCGATACCGTACGCGGCTTGGGCGCACGAGCAGCGCGGCGGTTCCGGGAGCTCGCCCTCGACGCCAGGCGTGTAAGAGCGATCTCTCGCTCGACCTCTCGGATCTTGGCTCGCGACAGATATTCAACGTCCATCTCGACCTCCCTCCTAAGTCCACCCACTTCTGCTACATGGCCTTTTTAATAGCAACGGCTGCAGGAGACTATGACCTGGATCACAGTTGCGGGAGTTTTCCCAAAAAGGGGCGGACTTACGACACGGGCGCGGCGAAGCGCAGCCGAAAGCCGTCCGGGTCACGGATGATGAAGTCGCGCAGGCCGTACGGACGGTCGCCGATGTCGTGGACGATGGTGACGTCGTTGTCCGTAGCCCGCCGGTACATAGGGTCTACGTCGTCCACCACGATGCGGGTGTCGATCCCACAGCCGCAATTGTGCGCCTGGGCGGGGCGGGTGTCAGCGGGGGCTGCGGACTATCGACTAGCAGGTATGGCAGTTAGGCGACAAGTAAAGGGCTAGCCAGCACGTATCACAGAGTAGAGAGCGATCGAGACACCGTCTGGATCCCTCATCCTAAAGGTGCGGTGGCCCCACGGTTGGTCCTGCGGGGGACCGGCGATCTCGATTCCCGCATCGACTAACCGCTGATACCAGCTATCGACCTCATCGACCTCGATCGCCAGAAACATCCCGGAGGGCGCAGGGCCCTCGTAAGTGGCACCCGATGCGGCGCCAAATATCTCAACTACAGCATTGCCTCCGGCCGATAAGAGTGCGCCCCTGCTGTCTTGGCGATCCCAACCGCCGATCCGCTTCATCTCGAGCGTCTGCTCGTAGAAGCTAACGCTGCGGTCGAAGTCGCGTGCAGTGAACACGAACCGGAACTCATTGGCCTTCATAGTCTGTCCTCCGAGTGGATGATAGCGGCAGCGGCTGGCGTCGTCTCCCTCAGCGCGTCTGAGACGGCCCCGCTAGCTACCTCGCCCAGGACCCGAGCCGCCGCGCACATGCGCCTGGGCTGGATGGGTGTCAACGGGGCTGAGTTACCTGGGCCTCGCGCCTCAGGGTGAGCCCATTGCCCCTCTATTAACCGTATCTTAACCTTCGTCTCTTTTCTGTAAACCGCCCTGTTTACTCACACCTGACAGAATGGAGATAGCAGCCAGACGGCAAGATCGATCTAGGGAGGGATGGGCTTATAGAAATCGCCGGCCGCTTCATTCAGTTCCTGGCCGTCATATTGATGGTCGCCGTCTTCATCCGGATCATGCTCCTCTGGGTGGGCATGGACACGCGCAACCCGGTAGTGATCTTTTTGCACGAAATCACTGAGCCGATCCTGGCGCCCATCCGGCGATTCATACCCCCTTTCGCCATACCCCCTATGGGCATGCTGGACCTCAGCCCCATGATGGCGATTATCCTCCTCCTCATCCTCTCCCACTTCGTGACAAGCCTGCTCGCTTAGTCACACCGCGAGCGGCAGCTCACGGTTGGGCGACCTCACTGCCCGCCGCTGCGATTGTGAGCCTGGGCGGGGCGGGTGTCAACGGAGCGTGTCGGGCTTAAGCGTGTCACGCTCCCGCTGTAAGGTGTCTTAGTCCTCGCTCCGGAACTACCGGTGCCCGTTGCCACGGGTTACGTGGCGGCAGCGGTTGTGGCCGTCGCGTCTGGCTAGAGCTCGCGGGCGTACTCCCCGCAGCGCTGGCGATGCTCGTTCCGCGACAGCTCGAACCGGCGCTCATAGGAGGCCGTGCCGATGTCGCTGACGCTCAGGATGTAGGCGTCCTCATGATCGTCCGAATAGTAGCGGGGGCGTATGCCTACCTGCTGAAACCCATACTTTTCGTACAGGCGAAGCGCCACCGCGTTGGAGACGCGACACTCCAGCGTCGCCACCTTCTGCCCCGCGAGGCGCGCGGTCTCGATGGCGGCGATCAGCAGCAACTCGCCGACACCGCGCCGGCGGTGACCGTCACGGACAGCTATCGTAACGATGTGCGCCTCGTCGATCAGCAGCCAGACGCCGACGAAGCCGACAACCAGCTCGATTCGCTCCTCTGGTGGCGTCCCATCGCGGTCCAGGATGTGGCGCAGCCCGCCCACAAAGCGGCCGAGGCCCGAGGGATGGGGATCGCCATCTGGGGACGCCCCATTCCGGCTCTCCTCCGCGTCCTCCCGTCGCTGCGCCGCCACGAGGTAGCGCGCCAGCCGGTTGTGCTGGATCTCCCGCTTGAACGCAGTCGGCGGCCAGATAGTGGGGAACGACTGCTGCTCCACCTCCATCACCTGTGCGATATCGTCCAGGGTCATCGGCCGCACAAGCTGGCGGAAGGGCCTGTCCTGCCTGCCCCCGGACGGGAGCCCGTCTGGGCCCGGCCGGGGAGCCTGTCGAGGGGCGGTGGTCTGCATGTCAGGCGGCTATTCTAGCACAAGCCGTGCGTCGCCTAAAGCGTCGGCAGCCATCACACCCGCGCCTTTACGTTAGCGTCAGATAGCCCTAGAATGAGCATATCCGCGCCTGCCCACCGCCAGGCAGGCCCAATCCGACTTTTCGCATACGATGTACGCTTTACGACTGCTCACCTTCCTCCGCCCCTATAAAGGGCGC
>CAZYOV010000214.1:0-2946 GCA_964649215.1 uncultured Dehalococcoidia bacterium | reverse complement strand
TCGGGTGCCAGGGCATCAGCACCTGGGCGCGATCGCTAAGGAACAGCCGGCCCTGAACGGAGACGCCGCGAGACTGCAGCTCCTCTATCTCCGCCAGCAGCACCGGCGGGTCGATGACAAGGCCGTTGCCGATGACGCAGACCTTGTCGGGGTAGAAGATTCCTGCCGGCACCAGGTGGAGCTTGAACTCGCCCAGCTCATTGACCACGGTGTGACCGGCGTTGTTCCCGGCTGAGTACCGGGCCACTACCTGCGCCTTCTGCGCCAGCAGGTCTACGATCCTGCCTTTCCCCTCATCCCCCCACTGACCGCCTACCACTACGATAACTGGCATAAAATAATCCGCCTCTGGCGGACTCCTTTCCTCACCCGTCAGTCCGCAGGGGAGTATAGGGGCCGCGCGGCGGCGGGTCAAGCCTCAGTTGTCGTATGGCATGACTACGGGTGGCCTGTCAGCGAATCAAGGTTTGGACTCCGGCTGCTTGACCAGGTCGGTTACGGATGGAGTTTCGCCACGTGATAGACCGCATTGACTGGGTGGTCGGCAGACTGTAAGGTAATGCACTGGTTCACTCGGATTCTTGGTTTCGTCTAGAGACGCCGTAAACTATGGGCGTTGTGGAGAGGGGCTGAATGCATCAACGAACCGCACGCACCGGCGTTGTGATCGCCGTAATAGTTGGCCTTGCGGCCTTCTTGGCATTGAGCCTTTTGTCGAGCCCGGTAGCCCTTGCGCATACCTGTGGCGTGTCCCCGCTGAACCTGAAAACCGGCGAAACGGGGAGCTATACGATCAGCGCAGACGGGATCGCGACAAACTATGAAGTGATCAACGACGCCCCTGATGTCGCGAGCATTACTCCGGGGGGCAGTTTCAGCGCGACGGACGGTGTATTTACGATAACGGCGCTAAAGATGGGCGTTAACCTTATAATTATTTTTTGGGACGCGCCGGAGTTCGATGAGTCGGGTTCGTGCCTGCTTGATGTGCGAGTCCTTGACTCGAGCCCCGCGCCCACGGCATCGGCCGCGCCGACAGCCACACCCACGGCCACCGCAACCGCCACGCCAACAGCGACGCCGGTTGTCGGGACTCCCACTGCAACCGCCACAGCCACTCCCACCCCCACTCCACACGCGCAGAAAGACCCTCGAACCAACCCTTGGCCAGATATAACGGACGCGGAAGAGAAAGCAGTTCAGGACCTAATCGACGCCGGCAAGAAGACGGAAGCCCTGGAGAAACTCGTCGAGACTCTAAAGAAGTATTGCTGCAACTTCGACACAATGGAAGGCGGGAATCCCATTTATGATCCGACAGTCGTGGGCGAAGGTGCGGCTGAGAGGAAAAAGGGCGGTAAGGTATGGATCGGCGATGCCGCGTTCGCCAACGTTGCTTACCTCTTTACGTCGCTAAAACACGAAATGGTGCACAGCCAACAGTGGCAAGACGAAGCCGCGGCAACAGCGTTGGGCAGTCCTGGGCGGGAGAAAGAGGCCTATCAAAGGGAGCTGGATAACGCTGACAACACGGGAATCAGCGATGCGGAAAAGGCAGACGTAGTAAATAGGCTTGCGACCTACTAGTAGGCTCGTAGAGGAAGGGATCAACTCAGTGAGCTGGAGACTAGTCTTGTTGTTACCAACATTCGCGATGGCCCTCTTCGGCGCAAGTTGCGGCGGCGGTGCCAACGCCCTCGGCGCTTCGATTTCCATGCCCAAGGACCAGTTTGCCATGGAAGACCCTATTCCCATTGACATCATTTTGAAAAACGTCTCTTCTGAACCCCAGACCGTGAATGCAAGGCTGGCTGTCAATGACAAGGACGCCCCCGCTCCTTTCAGGGACGTTACGATGCGGATCAAGATGCCTTCCGGAGATGAGGCGATGTTTCGTATCGATCTCAGAATTGGCCCGCCGGGGACAGATGATTTTCAAGGGCTAGAACCAGGGCAAAGCATCGAGCGCACGGAGGACATCGCCAAGCTATATTTCCTCGACCAGAAAGGCGAATACGAAGTCACGGTTGTCTACGAGAACACCCTGTCGGGGCCATCGGTTGTCGACGAAACCAGCGGGGAGATCACGCAAGAGGACATTGGCGCTGAAAAGGGCCGGAACACTTCTAATACCCTAACCTTCACAATCGAGTAGTAGCTGACACCTGCCAGATCACACGCCAGATCTCGCTGCGTCCGGTGACCTGCCAGGGCCTGGGCTGATCGCTTGCGAATCGTGTTATCATCTCTCCGATGAAGCACGGCATCAACATTCCGGCCTTCGGTACCTTCTCCGACATCCGCCGCCTCACCGAACTCGCCAGGGAGGCCGAAGACAACGGCTGGGACGGCTTCTTCCTCTGGGACCACCTGAACGAACCCCCAGTGCCCATGCTCGACCCCTGGGTTGCGCTCGCCGCCATCGCCGCCGCCACTAAGCGCATCCGAATCGGCACCATGGTCACCCCGGTCGCTCGCCGGCGCCCCTGGAAGCTCGCGCGTGAGACCGTCAGTATCGACCATCTCTCCGGAGGCCGGTTGATCCTCGGCGTCGGGCTCGGCGGGATGGCTGAGGAAGAGCACGCGCGGTTCGGTGAAGACGCCGACGACCGCGTCCGTGCGCGCCGTCTCGATGAAGGCCTCGACATTCTCGCTGGCCTCTGGTCGGGCGAGCCCTTTACCTACGAGGGCGAGGAGTATCGGGTCGACAACGCCACATTCTTGCCTCGCCCGGTACAGCAGCCGCGGATTCCCGTTTGGGTCGCCGGTTACTGGCCGAACCGGCGGCCGTTCCGGCGCGCCGCGCGCTGGGATGGCATCGTGCCCGCAAAGGTCCCAGCCTCGCCCGGAGCTATGCCGCAGCTCCTCACGCCCAAAGAGGTACCGGAGATGCTCGACTATACCCTCCGCCATCGCGACACGGACGTCCCCTTCGATGTCGCCATG
>CAZYOV010000213.1:0-2947 GCA_964649215.1 uncultured Dehalococcoidia bacterium | reverse complement strand
ATCTTCGCCACGTCCGCCGGACTGGGGTTCGTGTCCTCCTCCCCGAACAGCCCCAACACCGGGCGCCGGATGTGTCCCGTCCCGTCGAAGGGCGCCGGGCCCTCGCCCCAGGCCACCATTATGTTGCCCCCGTAGAACACCACCGCCGCCCGCAGCGCCGGGATATGCGTGGCCATCAGGTAGGCCACCCGGCCTCCCATGCAGAACCCCACGACTCCAATGCGTTCCTCCGCCACCTCCTTCAGCCCCTTGGCGTGCTCGAAGGCGGCATTCACGTCCGTCACGATGTTCGCGTCCCGCAGCTGCCCCATCCGCACCAGAGGATTGTCCTCCGGATTCGGGTCGCGGTGGTACAGCTCCGGCGCGATCGCCACGTACCCCGCCGCAGCAATACGGTCGCTCATCGTCTGGATGAACTCATCGACACCACCGGCGTGCTGCGCCACGATCACCCCTGAAAAAGGGCCGGCCCCCTCCGGCGAACTTACGTAACACCGCATCGTGTCGCCCTCAACGGTAACCCTGTCCCATCGTCCCGCCACGTTCTTCCTCCTCGTTCGCTACTCACGCATTGTACGTGTACGATGCTCCTGCTACTGCGGCCGCAGGACCACCACCGGAATCTCTCGGTCCGTGGTCTTCCGGTAATCGTCGTACCCGGAGTACAACTCCACCAGGAGCCCCCACAGCCGCTCCCTCTCCTCCCCCTCCACCTTCTCAGCCGTAACCCGCCTATTCTCGTTTCTCACCTGCACCTCCGCCTCCGGATCCCTCTCCAGGTTCAGCCACCAGACGGGGTGCCGCGGGTTGCCCCCGTTCGAAGCCGCGAGCACCATGTTGCCGCCGTCATCCAGGTATACCAGCGGCGTCGTCCGCCGCCTCCCGCTCTTACGACCCGTGGTCGTCAGCAGCAGGATCGGCCGTCCTGAGATCGAGCCACCGATTGCGCCCCCCGTCAACCGATACCAGAAGAGGTGCATCGCCGACATCATCTTTATGAGATCCGGGTTGACGGGCATAGGACACCTCCGTACTACCGACCGCCCGGTCGGGCGCTCGCGATACTGGCGGAGGGGGTGGGATTCGAACCCACGGTACCGCGAAAGCGATACAGCGGTTTTCAAGACCGCCCCGTTCAACCACTCCGGCACCCCTCCGAGATACAAATTACCACGGATTAATGTTTACTACCATTAGCAATTACTAACCGTTTGCTAACATCGCCTCCAACCTGTTCGCCACTTCTGCATCCAGGCTGGGGGCCACGTAAGAGCAGGTGTCAAGTGTGATGCCAACAGCAACCCCCTTTGACTAATCTCGGTAGCTGAATCAGAATTAGTGCATCCAGCCCCCTGCCCGGCTGCTGGAACAGGTCTAGGCGGTGCTCACAGGAGAAGGGAGATAAAACGTGAACGAATCAGACTTTTCGGAGCCAACCCGACGCTGGCTGCAGCAGGGGACGCACATCGACGTCAACGGACGCCGCATCTTCGTCTACGAGCGAGGGGAAGGGCCGACGGTACTCTTGATGCACGGCTTCCCGACATCCTGCTATGACTGGCGGGGCATCGTGAGCCGCATGTCGGACACCTACCGCTGCGTCGCCTTCGACTTCCCCGGGTACGGACTGTCGGACAAGCCGGTAGCCTACAGCTACTCGCTCTTCCAGCAGACGGACACCGTAGAAGGGCTGGTGGGGTCGCTTGACGTTGGGGAGGCACACGTCGTTAGCCACGACGTGGGCCAGACGGTGCACGCCGAACTCTTAGCACGCGAGCAAGAGGGGCGGCTCCCGTATCGTATCATCACTTCGACCATCCTGAACGGTAGCACTCTGATGGACAAGGCCACCATCACGCCGTTCCAGCGCCTGCTGGCGTCCAACGAGAGCCTACCCCAGGCGATGGCGATCTGCGAGAACGTCGGCGCCAACTATGTGGACGGGCTGAAGGCTTTGATGAAGCGCCCCGATGCTGTGGATGACGAGGACGCCTTGGTCATGAACGAGCTTCTGCTCTACCAGGATGGTAACCGGCGGATTCCGGCGCTGTCCGGCTACATGCGAGAGCGCTACCTCCATAAAGACCGGTGGGTTGGCGCCCTAAAGGGAACGAAGTCGCCCATTCAGCTCGTTTGGGCGGATGGCGACCCCGTGGCGAACGTCGAAATGGGGAGGGCGTTGAGCAATGAAGTGGGTCAGGCGCTGTACACCGAGCTGACAGGACTCGGACACTTCCTGCTGATGGAGGATCCTGAAACGGTCGCTGGCCACATTCTGAAGTTCATCCGCACGGCTTGACGGATCCTCAGCGCTACCCTTGCTTCCGCCACCTCACCTCGCACAGCCGGACCCGGCCCTCGATAAAGCCGCGCAGCTCGGTCTCTAGCTAGGACCTTACCGTTGTTGCGTTAAGGGGGTGTTTCTCTACTATATAGCTTTTATCTAACGACTCTGTATAGTGGCAAAAACATGGCCTATCGCAACAGTCAGACCTTGCGGCTGGTACGCGGGCTGCTACTCGTCCTCCCGGCCACCATCTCTCTCCTCACCCTCTGTTTCCTTGACCCAGGGGACGCGACGCTTCAGCCAGGCGACTGCTCTCCCCGCCCAGACATTCAGTGTAGTCTGTATCCTCCAGGTAATGTGCAACTCTCCGGTGACGAGGGATTGCGCCTTAAAGGACTGGTTCAGCCAAAACTGGATGTTCTTCTCCTCCTGATCACTGGCGCTTCCTTTTTCGACGCCACCAGCAGGCGGTGGCTGCGGTAGCCGCGATTGTCCGCCTGGGCCGCAAACCGCTTCCTGAGCGGCCATTAGATCTCAACCGCCGGAAGCACGAAGCCTAACATTAGCTGCGGCCGCCGCCCTGCCCGCCGCCATCGCCGCCCGTGCCCCGCATGAACTGGCCGATGATGTCGATCGGCACCGGGAAGATTATCGTGCTCT
>CAZYOV010000212.1:0-3016 GCA_964649215.1 uncultured Dehalococcoidia bacterium | reverse complement strand
GCCTTGGCAAGGACGCGGGCCGCCTCCGTCGGCGCCTCCGCTGCCGGCGGCGCTGCGGGGTCGTCCGTTGTCGTACCCCGCTCGCGCTCCGCTGGACCAGCGATGGTTGCTGCCGGCGTCTCAGCGGGCCCGGCAGCGGCCGCCGGGGCATCGGCCGCGGCAACTTCTTCCGACTGGCTTGATGCCCTTCGCATCTTAATTTGGGACTGAGCGTAGGCGAGCGAGGCCGTCACGGCCTCTCCCAGAGCGCGGAGGGGACGGCGCCATCCGCTGACGCGGGCGCCGATCAGCAACATCCGTTCGGTCTCCCCCATAACCGAGGGCGCGCTGAGTTGGGCCAACTGGTTAGCACGGAAGCGATGCCGCTGGTACATTTGGGCCTGACCCACCAACACCCGTTCCGCCTTCCCCAGCACAGCAGGGGCCTCAAGCTGAGCTTGCTGCAGGGCCAGGATCCGGTGTCTCTTATCGAGCCCGGTTTGAGGTAACGATTGCCTTTCGGTTCCGATCAGCAGAATTCGGTCCGCATCGGCCAGCACCGAAGTCCCGTCGATCTGGGCCATCTGGACATCGCGGAAACGCTGCCTTCTGGCCAGCCAGGCGGGACGCGCCAGCATGCGCTCTGCCTTGCCCTGTGGTGGGGGTATCTTAAGCTGCGCCTCTTGGAGCGCCTGGAACCGCAGACGCTTGCTGGGCCCGCCTTCCGATATCAGCGCTCTGTCAGTCCGGCTCAGGACTGCCGGCGTCTCTAACTGGGCTCGCTGGGCTGTCGAGAGTAGGTGCCTTTTGCCGCGCCCGGATAGGGTAACGGCATCAGCGGGCGCTGGCCCATAGGGCTGCGCCTTTGACGTCGGCGGCTCGGCTTGACGCCGGGGCCGCTTCGTCCGCCGCTTGGCTAGAAACAGCTCCCGATCGGCCGCGCCTAGCGACGGCCCACGATCGAGCTGAGCTTCTTGCCCAGACCGGAACTTTTCTTTCTTGTCGACCATTTCTTATTGTTTCTACTGGCCACCTCTTCCGCCAGGTGGCGATAGCATTGCGCCAGGTAAGAGGAAGAGGCGTAATTAGTGATCGGCTTCCCCAGCATGGCTGCCTCATCAGCCTTTATGGATGTAGATATGACTGTATCGAACATTGTGTCCGTAAAGCGGCTCCTGTAGGTCTCCTCAATGGTCTGGTCGTAGATAGTCCTGCGGTTGATGTTGCCCAGGAGTATGCCGCAGATGCGGAGGTCAGGGTTGACCTCCTCCTGCACCAGCTTGATGCTCTCCAGCGTGTCCTTGAGCGCCTCGGTGCCGTAGGTAGAGCCATCGACGGGGATGATCACCTCGTGAGCTGCCACCAGGGCATTCGAGGTGAGGATGCTCAGGCTGGGCGGACAGTCGATGAGAACGAAGTCGAACCCATCCGGCAGGAACTTGGTCAGGCAGGACTTCAAGCGGTTGTGATGCCCAGCCAGCTCGCCGTATCGCAGCTCAATGACCTTGAGGTCCGGGTCGGCGGGAATCAGGAAGAGATTCTCCACAAGCGTAGGCTGCACCAGCTTTGCGAACTCGTCGCTGGGCGTCATCAGGACGCTGGACGCCTTGGGCCCGTCACCGTTAATGCCGAGGGAACGGCTAAAGCTCCCCTGGGGATCCAGGTCTATCACCAGGACGCGGTGGCCCTTTTCGGCTAGGGCCCCGGCCAAGTTGAACGTAGTGGTGGTCTTTCCGGACCCCCCCTTGCGGTTGACGATGCAGATGATTCTTGTCATACCATTTCACCTCTCGCGGCTAGATTCGGCAGAAGTCCCGATTTAATTCTCATATCAATAATTTCCATTCATCTAAGCTAATTAGATGTCCTAACGCCGGTCATCGTTACATTTAATCTGTCAACCACGGCGGTCTATTTCCCTATCTCTACTCAATTGCATCTACCTCCTCATCGTCCTTAGATTCCAGAACGTAGTTGATAGCGAAATACCAGAACAGCGCCAGCCAGACGATAGTCATGACCGTGCCGCCGTAGTCGTGGGCCAGCACCGCCGGCAGCCGGCCGAAGTAGTAGGCCACCAGGGCGATACCGGCGATGCGCAGCAGATTGATCCAGATGATGCCCAGGAGGCCCAGGCTGAGTGCGCGGAACTGGCTGGCCAGCGTGTAGCGCCCCCCCAGGCCGGTCTTGACGGTCAGGGCGAACAGGATAAGGCTCTGCCAGCCCACGCAGTTCCAGCTGATGAACACCGGCAGCGGGAAATCGCCGCCACCGACGTAGATGGAGGTGCTGCTGACACTGACGTCGACGCCCAGCGGCGATAGCAGGACCGCCACCATCCGCGCTTGCGCCGGCACGATCCACTCCCGCAGGACGCCGTCCAGGTGCATCGTCATCACGATGGCTGTCATGAAATCGTTGAACGTGGTGATGAAGGGCAGCAGCAGCAGCGTCACGGCGCTGAGGAGCAGGATGAGCTGGTAGGTGTCCCGCCCGCGCTCGGCGGGCATCTCCGCCGCTGCACTGAAGCTCAACCGGTCCGACACGGGCTCGCTCATGCGCCGGCCCTCCTCGCCTTGCGATTCTTCAACACCCGCATCAGCATGGGCAGCGCCGGCACCAGCGGCACCAGCAGCAGCAGCCGCCAGCCCAGCTCGTCCACCGTCACAACGGGCGTGTTCAACACGGTCTGGCCAGTGACGCCGGGGTCGTCGAAATATATCTCTAGTGTGCCTTTCCTAACGTTCGAAGCCAAAAACTGTAGTTGCAGCGGCGCCCTCGGGCTCGCATCGAGGGCAAGAGGTCCGAAATTGGTGGCGAGCGTTACCGTTACGGGGCTCGAAGGGGTAGTTGCGGTGTCAAATGTCTGGGTTATCGTACTGCCGATAGTGGTTCCGTCGTAGGTAAGCGTGAAATCCATATCGATGAACTTGGCGCCGCCGCCGGCCAGCTCAGTGAACAGGAAGTACACGTCGACCGTGTAGTTACCTTGGGCTATCTCTCCGGCATCCCCGCCGGTTGGATAGTCTATGGAGCT
>CAZYOV010000211.1:0-3047 GCA_964649215.1 uncultured Dehalococcoidia bacterium | reverse complement strand
GCACCGGCGTCGCCCGCCCCGAGCTGGGGAATCCGGCGAACTCATCGCCGGCGCCGGCCGGGCGCGCCTCGCCTACGCCTCCTCGTTCCATTGCCCCTCCTCGGGATCCCTCACCAGCAGGTCCTCAAACCGGGCGAGCTTCTCGCGGAAGCGAAGATGGATAGTTCCCGGGGGGCCGTTGCGGTGCTTGGCGATGATGATCTGGGCGATCCCCGCTGGGTAGTCTCGTGGCCCGTCGGCATGCTGCCGGTCCCACTCATCGCGGCTCACATGCTTCTCCTCGCGATAGATGAACATCACCACGTCCGCGTCCTGCTCAATGCTGCCGGAGTCGCGCAGATCGGAGAGCTGCGGGACGTGCGTGGGCCGAGCTTCCGCCGCGCGCGAGAGCTGAGAGCAGGCGATAACCGGCACGTCCAAGTCGCGCGCCAGCTCCTTGAGGGAGCGCGTGATGTGGCTCACTTCCTGCACTCGGTTCTCGCTGCGCAGGCCTCCATGCATCAGCTGGAGGTGGTCGACGATCAGAAGATCGAGGCCCCGCTCCAGGTGGAGACGCCGGGCCTTGGCCCGCATCTCGGCCACGGTGAGCGTCGCCGTGTCGTCGATGTAGATGTTGAGGTCTGAGAGGACGCCTAACGCATTAATGATCTTCCCCTGCTCCCTGTCCGAGTGCATCCCGAACTCAAGGCGCGTGGAGTCCACGCCCGCCTCCGCCGCCAGCAGCCGCTGGACGAGCTGCTCCGCCGCCATCTCCACCGAGAAGATGCCCACGGTGGCCTGCTGCCGCGCCGCGGCGTTGCGGGCGAAGTTCAGCGCCAGCGAGGTCTTGCCGACGCCGGGACGCGCCGCCACCACTATCATGTCCTTTCGTTTGAGGCCGCCCAGCAGGGTATCCAGGTCCATGAAACCGGTGGTCATGGCTCGGGCCTCTGCGGCCACGTTGCTCTTGGCAACGTCAGCGGTGGCAAGGTAGCCTTCCAGCACCTCCTTGACGTGGACGAAGTCCCGGATCGACTCCCCCTGGCGGATGCCCGCGATGAGCGTCTCCGCACGGGCGAGGATGCCTCCAACGTCCGGCCCGGCCTGGTACGCCATCTGCGCGATGTGACCGGCGGCGGTGATCAGCTTGCGATAGGATGAGTCGCGCTGGACGAGCCCCGCGTAGTGCTCGACGCCCACGGAGGTTGGCAGGTCTGTGACCAGCCGGCTGAGGTAGGCCGCGCCCCCGATCTCCTCCAGCCGCCCGCGGCGGGCCAGCTCGTGGGAGACAGTGATCTGGTTGATCGACTGGTTGCGCTCCCAGAGGGCCACACAGGCCTCGAACGCCCAGGCGTTCTTCTCGCGGAAGAAGTCATCCGCCTTGAGAACGGGCGCTATCTTGTAGATCGCTTCGGGGTCGACCATCAAGGAGGCGATGATCGCCTCCTCCGCTTCGATATCGTGGGGCGGCAGCTTCTCCGCCCGCCCGGCCTCGACAACCATCACACCTGCCCGGCTACGACACTACTTCTCGAACTTCCCCCTCCCTGTTGCCCCTCACCAGCACGTAGGGCGCGGTACGCTGCACCCCTACGTTTTCTCTTCCCCCTCCTCCGTTTCAGCCTCCGCTGGCTCTTCGCTCGTCTCCTCTGCGGCCTCCGCCTCCTCTTGAGCTTCCGCCTCTGCCTCCGCCTCCACAGGCTCAGCCTCCACCTCCACCTTCTCTTCCTCCTCCGCTTCCACCGCATCAGCCGCCGTTTCCGGCCCCTCGGCGGCCTCCGGTGCCTCTTCTGCCTTCTCCTCCGCCTCCGCAGGCGCAGCCTCCACCTCCGCCTTCTCTTCCTCCTCCGCTTCCACCGCTGCCTCCGGCTCCTCGGCGGCCTCCGGCGCCTCTTCTGCCTTCTCCTCCGCCTCCGCAGGCCCAGCCTCCACGGCCTCCGCCTGGGCCTCCGCCGCCGCAGCCTCCGCTTCCGGCTCCTCGGCGCCCTCCGGCGTCTCCTCCGCCTCTTCTACTTCCGGCATCCCTCCCAGCGGCTCCACGTTCACGGTTACCGGCACGTGCACGTTGCGCGTCAGCTTGACCGTCACCTCCTGCGAGCCAACTTCACGGATCGGCTGGCGCAGGTCAACCTGCCGGTGCTCCAGCTCAACGCTCGTCGCCTCCTGAAGCGCCTCAGCGATGTCGCGGGCCGTGACGGAGCCGAACAGCTTGCCCTGCTCACCCACGCGCACCTCGATCGTGACGGACTGACCCTCCATCTTAGGCACCAAGTGCTCTTGCGCCTCTTCGTCAAGCCTGGTCTGACGGTGCGCCTCTTTCTCGGCGCGGGCGGCGGCGATGGTGATGTAGTGGTCGGTGGCGGGGGCGGCCAGCCTGCGCGGCAGAAGGTAGTTGCGGGCGAAGCCGTCGGCGACGTTCTTGACCTCACCGACGCGGGCGGTACCCTCGACCTCCTCCATAAACACGACTTTCATGCCACTCTCCTCACTGAGCTAATGATAGGGGGCGGCCCGCTTGCATGAGCAAGGGGCTTATCCACAACTTTCATCGACATTTCATCCACAATCGAATTCTAGAACGAATGTGCTTGGCCGTCAACTCGGCCAGATCGGCATAATCACATCACTTATCCCTGAAGTGTGCAGCATCCGTTCCCCCACCCATGCCTCAGCCTTCAGCCTGAGGTCTCGTGTCCCTCCAACGCCCGCTCCAGCCCGCCCTCGTAGGCGTCGCACAGCTCCGCCAGCGAGAGGTCAACAGACCATAGGCGCAGCCGGTCACCGCCAACCCGGCCGACGTAGGCGAAGGGGACGTTCAACCCCTGAGCGATCGTCAGCAGCTCCTCACGCTTGCCCGCCGGGGCCGCCACCAGAATGCGCGACTGCGCCTCCCCGAACAGGGCGGCGTCCAACCGCTGTACGTCGGGAGCCGCCGACGCGTCCAGGCCCAGTCCACCCGCCAGGCACATCTCCGCCAGGGCCACGGCCAGACCGCCGTCGGAGCAGTCATGGCAGGCGTTGGCTACCCCCTGCCGGATCGCCGCCAGCGCCGTCCGCTGCACCCGCGC
>CAZYOV010000210.1:0-3085 GCA_964649215.1 uncultured Dehalococcoidia bacterium | reverse complement strand
GTGGTGCCGTCTCCGGCGATATCGTTCGTCTTGGAGGCGATCTCACGGGCGAGCTGAGCGCCGATGTTCTCAAACGGGTCCTCCAGCTCGATGTCTTTGGCGATGGTGACGCCGTCGTTGGTGATCGTTGGGGAGCCGAATTTCTTCTCCAGGACGACGTTGCGACCCTTAGGGCCAAGGGTGATCTTTACGGCGTCGGCGAGGGCATCGACACCGGCCTTCATAGCGTGGCGCGCGGCCTCATCGAACAGAAGCTGTTTGGCCATAGCGAGAGTCTCTCCTTCTGGCTGCCGTTATACCGGGCTGACTTTAGCACTCGCCGGGGCGGAGTGCTAATGTATTTTTAGCCGAAACAGCGCCTGAGTGCAAGGGGGAGCCGCACCCGCGAGCCGCTGGCGCGCCGGAACACGAGCAGGACGGCGCCCCCTCGCCTCCGCTGCCGAATATCCCCGCCGCCTACTTCTTCTCTTCGTCCTCGCCCTTGAACGGCTCGCGCAGGATCACCTTGACGCCGGAGATGGTGCCGGTGACGGCGTTGCGCACCTGCTCCACGACGGTGCCGCCCAGCCCACCGGCGGCCTCCACCGCGCCCGACGCGGCCGCAGAGGCCGCCTCCTCGGCGCTCAAGCCCACCTCCCTGGCACCCTCGATCGCTCCCTCCACGGCGCCCCGAGCTGCGCCGGCCACGTCGCCGCTCACCTCGGATGTGCTCTTCACCACCGCTCCCGCGGTCGCCGAGATAGCGCCCAACGCTTCGGTGCCGGTCTCTTTGGTGGCGCGGATGACGCCCACGACGACGCCCTTAGCGGCCTTCGACAGGTCCTCGCCCGTGTCCGCGGCTCCCTGGATGACGCCCCGGACGGTATCGAAGATCACCTCGGTGGCCGCGCTCGTTATCTCGCCCACGCCCTTGAGCGCCGTCACCAGCGTGCCGCTGACCGTGTCCACCACCGCCTGCGCCACATCGCCCACGCCGCGGATAGCGCCGACCACGCCCTCCTTTACCGATTCGAATATGCCGCCCTTTCTCTCTTCAGTCATCGATCACCTCGCCTTTCTGACTATGCGTTTGGAGACCCTCAGACGGAACCAACATACCGATATCACTGCACACAGTCAATCATCTATACAACCGCCAGCCATACATTGACATGCGCAGCTCTATGTTGCCCTGCACGCGCCCCTTCTGGAACGTCTCGCCGCTCTCGCTCAGCTTAAGGTCGACGGCCACGTGGCGGAGAAGGCCGAGTCCAAGGCGGCGCAATCTGAGCCTTCAGCCCCCAGATAGCCGTTGACAGCCTCCTATCTGTCTGATACGCTCTCCGTAGAGTATAGTAAGTAACCACTTTCCAAATCGAAGAAGGGGTACGCGGATGCTGACGATCACCGCCAAGGCCACGGATAAGGCCAAAGAGCTCTTCAAGGAGAAAGGTCTGGAGGGCGAGGCCGCCCTGCGCGTGTTCGTCGTCGGCGGCGGCTGTTCCGGCTACCAGTACGGCATGGCGGTGGCCCACAAGCCCGACGAGGAAGACTTCGTAATCGAGCATGACGGCGTCAGGCTCGTGGTCGATCCCGATAGCGCCCCTCTGCTGGAAGGGGCGGAGATCGACTACGTGGACGACCTGATGAAGGCCGGCTTCACCATCTTCAACCCCAACGCGGTCAAGTCCTGCGCCTGCGGTACCAGCTTCGACACGGCGGAGAGCGGCGGCCAGGCGAAGCCCTGCAGCCACTAGACGAAACACCGAAAACGCGAGGCCCGCGGCCCTACGGCCCGGGCCTTCTGTAATGTAGCGGCGGCCGGCAGGCCGCCACAGCCCTGGAAGGCTAAACCCTTCCGCTACAACCAGGGAGGAGGTTGGTCTTGCCCAACTACTGGATCGTCGTCGGCGCTGAGGAGAACATGCGCATCGCCGAGGCCCGCGGCTTCGACATCTTCGGCTTCAAAAGCACCCGCCGCAACGAGGTCGCCAAGATGCAGCCCGGCGATAAGCTCATCTTCTACCTCACGAAGATCATGAAGTTCGGCGGCCTCGCCGGCGTCACCTCCGAGTACTTCGAAGACCACACGAAGGTGTTCAAGAGCGAGAAGAAGCCCCAGGAGGACTACCCGTTCCGCGTCAACGTGAAGCCGGAGATCGTCCTGAACCCAGACCAGTACCTGGACGTCAAACAGATAGCGCCCCGGATGGAGTACCCGAAGAAGTGGCCGCCGGAGCACTGGCGGCTCGCCTTCCAGGGCAACCTGCACCAGATACCGCAGGAGGACTACGACCTCATCGTGTCCGAGATGAAGGCGGCGGCCAGCGTCAAGGCGTAGAGCACTGCAATTGCCTGGAGACTGGCTCGGCCGCGATAGACTTAGAGACTGTCGCCCCTACCAGCAGGGCTTTCGCGCCAGCGCCTGAAGCTTGTCCCCGCCCCTGTTAGAAGCAGAAGCGTAGCCGGCAACGCTAGCAAAGGGACGTACTCCACCCCGGGTTGAGCCGCGTCCAACGGGAAAGCCAGCGCCTGCGCGACGCCGGCCACGAAAAGCATGACGGCCCACCTGGCGGCCAGAGGCACCACCAGCGCCGCCGCTATGGCTGGGACGTATACCAAGCTAACGGCGGCGAACTCCCAAAACTCACGCAAGCTCTCGTCCGTTTCCGCGCCCTCGCCCTTCAGGTAAGCTATGCCTATCCACAGCCGCGGCAGTAGAAAAGCCAGGAAGCCCAACACACCTCCAGCCAGGCCCGTTATGGAAATCCCCATACCACGAATTATAGTCCCTTGCGAACACGTGAGCTGTTAGCTAGCCTCCGTCTGGCCGCCTCCGCCTTCCAGGGGAACCTGCACCAGATACCACAGGGGGACTACGACCTCATCGTGTCCGAGATGAAGGCGGCGGCGGCCGCCAGCGCCTGACGCCGATTTGCCAGCCCCTCCGGCCATCCGCTAAGCTGACTGTACTGTGAGCGATACTCCCAACCAGACCGCCGTCGCCCCTGACGTCTCCGCCGAGCCGGTCACCCTGCGCGAGAAGCTGGCCGCCGGCCGCTTCGTCATCAGCGCCGAGGTGGACCCGCCCCACGGCCTGCGCACC
>CAZYOV010000209.1:0-3099 GCA_964649215.1 uncultured Dehalococcoidia bacterium | reverse complement strand
CGCCGTCGCCTCGTCGGCGGCCGTCACGACGAAGATGCGACAGGCGATCTCCAGCGCTTCCGGGTCTTTGCCCGCGGCCCGGGCCGCCTCCTTCGCCACGCCGACCACCTTTGGCACGTCGCCGGGGGCAAGCCAGTTGATAATGACACCATCCGCCTTCGCCCCCGCCAGCGCCAGCATCCTCTCCCGCAGCGCTCCCACAAAAATCGGCGGCGGCTGCGCCGGCCGACGCGAGAGCCGGAAACCCTTCACCCGAACAGACTCCCCCTCCACCGCTACCTTCTCGCCGGCAAACGCCTGCCTCAGGAACTCCAGCGTCTCCCGCATCCGGCCAAGTGGACGGCGCAGAGGCACCCCGTTCCACCTCTCGACGATAGCGGGCGAGCTTGTTCCCAGCCCCAGGCAGAACCGGCCCGGCGCCGCCTCCGCCACGGCGGCCGCCTCCATCGCCAGCAGCGCCGGCCCCCGCGTGAACACGTTGGCGATGGCGCTGCCCAGCCGCAGCTCGCTAGTCCAGGACGCCGCCAGCGCCAGCGGTACAAAGGCGTCCGTGCCGTCCACCTCCGCCGTCCAGGCGTCCGTGTACCCCAGTCGCTCCGCCTCCTGGAGCACCTCACGGTGTTCCAGGAGGGGCACGCCCTCCAGGGGAAACGTAATGCCCCAGCGGTCAGTCATTCCACCAACCTCTGGCTCCGTCGGTGGAGAGGAGGGGCCGGATTCTAAGAGCCTGTCCGCCCTGGCGGATAGACCTTAGGGGAAGGCGGGCGGGTGGAAATACGTCGGTGTGGGGAGGCACCGCATCCGCCGTGCTTGAGCGGCAGCGAATCGTCATCGGTTGAACCGGGGCTCCCGCTTCTCCATGAACGCCTGCACCGCCTCAGCGTGGTCCGGCGTCCGGCGCATCTCCCGGATAGCGAACCCCTCCTGCGTCACCACGCGCCGGAGATCATCCTCCGCGGCGTTCTCGTGGAGCAGCCGCTTGGCGGCCCAGACGGCGTCGCCGGGGTTGGCGGCGATCTCCTCCGCCAGCGCCATCGCTTCCTCCATTAGCTTCTCGTGAGGCACCACCCTGTCCACCAGCCCCCTCTCCCCTGCCTCATTCGCATCGACGATGCGCCCGGTCAGGGCCAGGAACAGGGCGTTGCCCAGGCCGGCCACCGCCGGCAGGTAGCGAGTGCTGCCGCACTCCGGCGTCAGGCCCACCTTCACAAAGCGGGCGGAGAAGGTCGCCTTATCCGAGGCGATACGGATGTCGCAGGCGAGAGGCATCGTCAGGCCAATGCCGATCGCCGGGCCGTTGATGGCGGCGATGATCGGCTTGCCCCGCCTCAGCGCTATCGGCACCTCCGGGCTCCCTTCGCGGTTCAGCAGAGGCGAAGACGTGGGCCGCTCACCCCGACTCGATATCTCGTCCGACCAGCCGCTGATGTCGCCGCCGGCGCAGAACGCCCGGCCCGCGCCCGTCACCACCAGCGCCCCCACCTCACGGTCGGTCGAGGCGCCGTTCACGGCGTCGATGAACTCGCCCTCCATCCGGGGGTTCCATGCGTTAAGCTTCTCCGGCCGGTTCAGCGTGATCAGGCCGACACGGCCGCGCCGCTCGTACAGTATCGTCTCGTAGCTGGGGCTATCAGGCATGTCCTCCTCCGAAGGCTATCGGGGCGAGCGTCTGCCAATTTAACACAGCGAATAGGTCATTGTCGCCGCTGACAACCCGCACCGACACGGGTAGTGACATATGAATGTCAATTGTAACGGTTCGATGTCTCGATTGTTGTCTTTATATAGCGAGACCGACTCATGGAAGGTAGGTTGCCTGAATGCCAGCCCGTTCCCGTGTCCTGGTGATAGACAACGACGCCACCAGCCAGGGGGAGATCCAGAAGCTCCTCGTCAGTCGGAGGTTTGTTGCGCTGGGCGGGACAGACTTGGGGGAGGAGATGGTGACGGTGGCGCGGGCGTTCCAACCCCAACTGGTTCTGCTGAGCTTAGACAACGGTCAGGAATCGCATGCTGTGGCAGACCTCGTGCTGAGCGAGTTCCCGGAGGCGCGCCTCATAGTTTACTCGCATGGCAAGGACCTGGAGTCCGTGAACTTGGACGTCGGCGGCGGCCTCGATTATCGCCGTGTGAAGGTGGTGTCGACCGACGAAACGGCCCTGCTGGCGGCGATCGAGTCAGCCTTGACCACGCCGCAGGAGCAGGCGCCGGTCGAGGCCAATAATGGAAGCCCAAAGACAACCCCTCTCCCGCCCCTTGCCCCTGCGAGTGGAGACCCCTGGGGCGCCGGGCGGGCCGCGCTGTCACGCGCAAGTCTGCAGTCCTTCTTGCTGCACTTCGCACAGCTGGTGTCAGACTGGCTGCTATCCCGCTCGCCCCAGGCCGAGCAGAGCCTGATGGCGACCCTGGCGGAGGACGTGAAGGCGCCCTTCTTCGGTGGCCGCGGGCGCGCTGTTGTCCGGCAGGGCTTAGGAGCGCTCTCCTGGCATCTGGGCAGCGACCTCAGGCTGGTTCCAAGCGAGCTCAGCGAAGGGACGGTGCTCGCAGTCATGGTGGACGCGAACGACGGCCGCTGGCACCGCGCCGGCTACTTCGTGCTGCGGGTCTCGAGGGACAGCACCGTCAGCTACCTGGACTACCGCAGCCACGAGCCGTCCGCGGAAGCCGAACCGGTGTCAACGAGCCGACTTGCTGACGATCCTTACTAGACTCCAGGCGCTTCACTCACACCAGCCCCGCCACCAGCTCCCCCACCTCCGACGTCGACAGCCCCATCTGACCCGCCGACAGCGACTTGATCTTGCCGCTCTCCAGCGCCTTCACCACCGCCCCCTCCACCCGCTCGGCCGCCTCCGCCTCGCCCAGCTGCTCCAGCATCATCTGCGCCGCGCCGATCGCCGCCAGCGGGCAGACCACACCCTGGCCCGTGTACTTGGGCGCGCTGCCGCCTATCGGCTCGAACATGGACACGCCCTCGGGGTTGATGTTCCCCCCGGCGGCGACGCCCATGCCGCCCTGGATCATCGCCCCCAGGTCCGTAATGATGTCGCCGAACATGTTCTCCACCACGATCACGTCGAACCACTCCGGGTTCTTCAC
>CAZYOV010000208.1:2748-3114 GCA_964649215.1 uncultured Dehalococcoidia bacterium | reverse complement strand
CCTCCTCCAGCGCCTCCAGAAACGCCACCCCCACCGACTCTCCATCCCGAACCGAGTCCTCCAGGACCGCCACCCGCTCCTGCACTACCTCCAGAGGAGTCTGCACCGGAGCCGCGCGAGCAGCGGACCTCTCCATAGCGAAGTAAGGGCTGACGCTAACGCTTTCCCGGCTGAGCCTCTCGCCATCCTCCGCCATCAGGGTCACGCTCAGCAGCGTCAGCACACCGATGACGACCATCGCAGCGAGTCCGGCCGAGGCCCATCGCCACCAGGGCGTTCTCTCCGCCTGAAACGACAGAATCCGTTGCAGGCGACGCCTCATGCGCGCTGCTTCCAGGAAGCGCTGAAGGCCGCGCTCCTTGACGT
>CAZYOV010000208.1:0-2738 GCA_964649215.1 uncultured Dehalococcoidia bacterium | reverse complement strand
TGAACTTCGTTCAGGCCAGCCGCTATCTCCTCAGCGGCCCTAAGCAGAGGTTCTAGGCGACCCCTCCAGGCGGGGTATAGGGAGAGGCTCTCCTCAATGCTCCTTCGGCCCTCCAGCAACGCTGAAAGGCACTCCTCAAAGATCTCCTCAAACTCGCTTCTCCCCATGAACTTTAGGCCTCTGGGTGAGCATCTCCCTTAGTTTTGCTATCGCCTTGTGCTGTATTACCTTTACGTTCCCCTCGCCTTTACCCATCGCCCGCGCCGTCTCCGCCACCGTCAGCCCGGCGGCGAATCGGTAGCCAATCACCCGACGCTGCGCCTCAGGGAGCGTGTCCGCCGCCTTCATGACCTCGTTCAAGGCCAACCGATTCGCTACCATCTCCTCCGGCCCCTGCGAGTCCACCGGCAGCGCCTCTGACAGCGGGGACGAGCGTCCTCGCGCCCCCTCCTTCCGGCGCTGGCTGATCACCGCGTTGTGCGCGATGCGGAACAGCCAGGCGGAAAACGGCGCCTCCCGCCACTGGAACCGCCCGATGGCGTCCAGCACTCGCAGGAACACCTCCTCCGTAAGGTCCTCCGCGTCGAATGGATTGCCCATGCGGGCAAGGATGTAACGGTACACTCGGGGGAAATAGAGATTATACAACTCAGCCAGCGCGGCCTCGTCGCCAACGATAGCGGCGTCGATTATTGCGCGCTCGCCGTGAACATCCTGGCTAGGGCTCACGGGACATTCCTCCCACTCAGCCCCCTGCTAACGGCTGTCCAGGTGGTTGCCCCAGTATGATACCCTATTTCCCCGTCAATTGGTAGAACGCCACCCTATATGGAAAAGTTACTATTGTGGAAAGCTGCCGCCGCCCCTCAGCCGTATAGCCATATAGTCGTATAATAAAGAAGCGGTCGTCCGCCCCAATGACTGGCCGCTATATTGATTCGATGCGCAAACGGCTCAGCAGTATCAACCGAAGCCTGGCGATCACCGGCCTGGTCCTCTTCGCCTCGACCTTACTCCTGGTCGCCGGACTGGTCAGCATCTTCGTCGCCCTGGGCGACGATAACGTCGATCTGCCCAGCGAGGGCAGTCTGGAGGAGATCCTCCAGGAACACGAAGCGGCCCCTGCCCCTGATTCGCAGGCGCTCAGCGAACCGGACACTCCGGCGCCCACCCGAATGGGCATCCCCAGCATCGGGGTGGACGCCTCCGTCCTCACCATGGGGTTGGACGCCAACAACTATCCGGAGGTCCCCAACGCCGGCGATGAGGTAGCGTGGTACACCTTCAGCGCCCCTCCCGGCCGCGGCAGCAACGCCGTGTTCTCCGGCCACGTAGATTGGTATTACTGGGACATGCCCGTTGAGGGTGTCTTCTACCACCTTCGCGAGCTCCAGATCGGCGACGAGATAACGCTGGATCTAGATGATGGTAGCCAGCTCCGATACAGAGTGACCGGCAACGTGGCGACCGCTTACGATGACCCCAACGTTATCGATGTTATGGACTCCACGTCCAAGGACGTGCTTACACTTATCACCTGCGGCGGCACCTGGCAGAAAGACTACAGCGACCCCATCGGCGGGAACTACAGCCACCGCGTCATCGTGCGGGCGGAGAGGGCGCTAGATCTAGCCGCCGGTCAGGCCGCCGGCGGAAGCTAGGACTTAAACGCCGCCGGCCACGGCCCGACCATCCTGACGTCGGCCAGCCTGACCTCGAAGTCCTCATCCTCATCAGTCTCCAGAGCCAGCAATCCGTTGCTGACCACAAGGTATCGCTCTGCAAAGTAGGAGACGGTCCGCAGAACGGAGTCCTGCACTCCAGTCACACTCAGCTTCTGCAGATATGCGCTGAGCTCTGACTCGATGAGCTCCTGGCTGGGCGGCGGGACAGGCGTAGGCGTGGGGGTGGGCTCAGGCGTCGGAACCGGTGTGGGTTCAGGCGTGGGTTCCGGCGTGGGATCAGGCGTTGGCACAGGCGTAGGTACAGGCGTAGGTACGGGCGTAGGTACAGGAGTCGGCGCCGGCGTGGGCGGAGGCGCTGGCGGCGGCGGCGCCGCGGGCGGCGCAGCCGAGCCCTGGCCGCCGAAGTCCGTCGTCCAGTACCAGCCGTAGTCGGTGGCACCCGGGGGGCAGCTCCTCGGGACGCCGGTGGAGAAGCGGGCGATGCCGATCACAGTGAAGTTGGCGTTCAGCATGTTAGCGTTGTGCCCGGCCGAGCCCCTAAAAATATCGAAGGCGGCCTGCGCCGTCTTCGTGCCGGCCGCCAGGTTCTCACCCTTCCAGGTGTTGTAGCTGTAGCCGAAATCGGCCATGCGCTGGAACGGGTCCCTGTTCAGGGAATCCGTGTGGCTGAAGACGCAGTCGGCCCTAGTGGCCAGGTCCTGGCTCATCCAGTCGCCGGCGTTGTTGAGCTGAGTGTTGAGGGAGAGCGTGCCCAGGCCGTTTTGCGACCGGTAGCTATTGATTAGACCCAGGAAGGCCTGCTCTTCCCCATCTATGGCGGGGTCCGCCTCGGCGCCCCTGGGCATCCCCGCCACGGCGACAACCGCTACGGCCGCTACGGCGAAGGCCACCAACGCTATGAGGAGAGGGCGTCTTGACGCCTTCTCGAATAGTTCTGCGGGACTTTTCACGTGCTATAATCCAGCTGCGCTTAAGGGCCAAAGGCCCAGGCGTGTTCTTTGGCGGGGAGTTCGGTTTCCAGGCCAGCGCTCCTCGCCTTCCTGTTTGCATAAA
>CAZYOV010000207.1:0-3173 GCA_964649215.1 uncultured Dehalococcoidia bacterium | reverse complement strand
CGGAGCCCATCATGGTGAGGGTCGGGATGAACGCCGAGCTGAGGTGGCGGGAAGCGGGCTAGCCCCGTTGACAGCCGCCCCGCCCAGGCGCACAATCGCGGCAAGGCGTGGCTATACTGCGCTCGGTGAAGCCAAACTCACCGGTCTAATGGGCTCCCTAGCTCGCCTCTATCGCCTAACGAAGGCGGCGGAATAGGGGTTGTTGACCGCGAGAAACCTATTGGTCAGCGTATCTGACCACGAATCTCACCGCTGGGAACCCCCGGAGACGTATGGACGTTGACATAGGCACCACCGCTCTGCATAGCGGCAACGACAGCGGCCAAATCAGACCAGCCGCAGCCATTTATGGAGTTGGGACCTACTATAGTTCCTTGGGCAAGGATGCCATTCACCGGTCCTCCGCCGCCACCACTGAAGAGGGTGACACCAACAGGAGCATTTACGCCCACAGGGGCGCAGTGGATGTGAGCGGCGACGACATTGTCGATGTTGGCTACGACGAGCCTGAAGCTTAGCGTCGTGCCACTTGCATTGAGCTGAAAACCGGCCTGACCGGTGGCCCCGGTAGCTACCGGTGGGTTTTCCTCCCCACCCGATAGGTGCGCGCTAAAGTTGGTAGGTTGCGCGGCGGTACTACCCACGGAGACAAGCAGGCTAACGAGCAAGAACGCTATCATCACTCCTACCTTCAGCATCATGTCCTCCTTCTCTATTCAATGAGCCTGAACGGCAGACCGTAATGGGTCAAGTTCGTGCTGCCGATAATACCCATTACGGATCAGCCTGTCAATACGAGGAAAATGGCAGGGTTTCGGCGCCCTCCCGCTGAGACAGCTCAGCCCCACTCTGACGGCTCAGCCTCATCGCCTCTGCCGTCCGCTGCTATAGGCGCTGCCCTTGGTGCACTGGCACTCAGCGTGGGCGGGCTGTGCGTGCTGAGGATGCGGCGGGGCTAGCGCCCCGTTGACACCCGCCCCGCCCAGGCGCACAATCGCGCCTACCGCAGCCACCGCCTGCTGGCCGAGACAGGGATAGTCCAGAGGCGTACAATATCCCCGCCATGGAGCCGCGCATCCAGTACGCCAAGACCAAGGGTGTCGGGAACGTGCCCCCAGGGCATCCTGCTTTCGAGGAAGACAACCTAGCGAGAGCGCACGCGGAACTTAAGAAAGGAAGGAGGTCACTGCAATGACCGATGCATCTAAGCCCCACATTGCAATCGCGGAAAACGGCCCTTACCTGGTGCCAGGCGGCCCAATTCTGACTGGGCGCGCCCCGGCAATGAGCACGCACGGCGAGGCCTTAGAGTGGGAGCCAGTCGAGGGCAAGCAAGACCAAGCCGGTGATCGTTTCGAGCTCTGTCGGTGTGGTCAGTCGTCGCACAAGCCTTTCTGCGACAGAACGCACCAGAAGGTCGGATTCGACGGGACCCTAACGGCGGACAGGGGACTAAGCGTTGATCGACGTACGGTGCAGGTCGGTGAAGGCGTCGTCATGACAGATGACCGTAGCCTGTGCACGCACGCCGGCTTCTGTGGCACGCGGTTCGCGAACGTGCATGAAATGATCGAGGACTCCAGCGACCCTGAGGTCCGTGCGCGGCTAAAGAGAATGGTGGCGAACTGTCCTTCCGGTCGCTTGCAATTTTCTCTGAAGGAGGATGGTGAGCCAGTCGAACCCGAGTACAATCCTTCGATTGCGGCGACCCCGGACGGCCCACTCTGGGTGCGAGGCGGAATCGCAATTCAATGGCCTGATGGATTCACTTATGAGGTGCGGAATCGAGTAACCCTTTGCCGCTGCGGCCAATCGAAGAACAAGCCGTTCTGCGACGGTACGCACCAGAAAGTGGGCTTCGAGGCCGACTGATGGAGCCGCGCATCCAGTACGCTCAGACCAAGGACGGGGTGAGCATCGCCTACCAGTGCAGCCCAAAGGGCCTCCTATAGGGCAGGAGAGTGGTGGATGGAAGCTCATACACAGCAGAGATTGGAACGTCTGAATCAGATCTACAATCCCGCGTTCAGGAGGGCATTTGAGATCTTCGACCTGGGAACCACTGATAGCCCCGTTCTTGACGATGAAGTTCTGGAGCTAGCGAGTCGCACGGGCGTCTCAGGTAAGCACCGAGTCCTCGAACCTTGCTCGGGGAGTGGGGGAGTAAGCAGGCTGCTGGCCGGGGAATTTGGCTGTCATGTGTTGGGGATAGACTTGGTGCAGATTCAATTGGATGACGCTGAGAGAAGAGCCGCGACTAGCAACTTGCACCACCTAATCGAGTACCGGGCCGGTGACGTTGTCGACTACGATTACACTTCGGAAGCTTTCGATGTTGCTGTGGATGTCTTCGCGTGGGTTCATGTCGCTGATTGGCCCGCCCTATTCGCTAGCATGCACCGTGCGCTAAAACCTGGTGGGTCCATCATGATGTACGATGCCTTCGTTACGCCGAGGACGACAGACGAGATCAGACGGGCTGTTGAGGAAGAGTGGTTCGACCCAGGGATAACTACTCTCGGAAATTGCATCACCATGCTCCAAGAGTGCGGCTTCAACGTCAGCTATGTTTCGGAAAGACGAGAGCAAGTCCTCGACAACTGGAGCAGAGGGCTGAGCAATCTCGAACAGACCAGGAGCGAGTTCGTCAACGAGTTCGGCGAGGACACATACGAGGTGTTCGCGGGCATTATAGGGCGCACGATAGGGGCTCATGAAAGAGGCGAGGTAACCGCGGCACAGATCGTCGCCAGGAAGTCTCGGTGACATGGAGCCGCGCATCCAGTACGCGAAGACCAGCGACGGGGTGAGCATCGCCTACTACGCAATCGGTCAGGGGCCGGCGGCGGCCGGTCAGCGTCAGCGTAAGGATTATCGCCCGGTCCCGAAGGCCCCCGGGTGTCTCGGGGATAACCGCGAGCAAGCGCCTGATCTCCTCGGCGCTCAGCCCCCGTGGCGGAGCGGGACTCACCCGGGGCCGCTCGATCTCGTCGCAGGGGTTCGAGGAAACGATCTTCATTCGGATCAGGAAGCGGAAGAAGGAGCTTATACAAGCCAGCCGGGCGCCGATCGTGATTGCCGCTGGCTCCCGGGCTGACGGGCCCCGGAGCTCCTACTGGGATTGCGTATGGGGTTGTACGAGGTTCTAGCCAAGACGAGGCACAGAAGGAAGA
>CAZYOV010000206.1:0-3213 GCA_964649215.1 uncultured Dehalococcoidia bacterium | reverse complement strand
CCCGCGTTAAGCCGTTGACACCCGCCTAGCCCAGGCGCACAATGATCGGCGCCCGCCCAGGCGAAACCGAAAGGAGCAGCAACAGCTATGGAACAGCTGAATCTCGACAAGCTGCGGGAGGAATTCAATAACGCCAGCCGGTCGGTCAGGCTGGTCGCGCTTCTATCGCCGACGTGACCCGTGTGCCGATACGGACAAGGTGTTGTCCGTGCGATCTTCGAGGAGTTCGACGACGAGAACTTGAAAGGCTTCACCGTCTGGCTCCCCATAATGGAAGGGGACAGCGCTGAGACTGCCCGTGTGGAGACGGAGGCATTCGGGGATCAGCGCATGGCCCTCGCCTGGGACCCGGATAATCGAGCCGGTAGGCTTTTCACGAAGGTCCTCGGCCTCCGCCGTACCGTGTGGGACGCCTACCTTCTCTACCCTCCAGGCGTCACGTGGGAAGAAGCAGAGCCAACCCAACCCACATTCTGGATGCATCAGCTGAGCGTGGATTATGGCGTCGATCCCAAGCTCGTACTAAACCCAGGCAAAATATCAGAGGAGGTTCGGCGCCTCCTTGGACAGCGGGCAAAACCGAGCGACCGCGACTTACCCCTTAAGTTGCACGCGAACGGGCTACTGTGGGTTAGGAGGGAAAGACCTGAGTACTCCCTGGAGGACATTTATGAGTCAGCCGATTAGCAACCGTAGTGATCTCTAACCCCGCCGCGGCCGCTCCAGCTCCTCGCTGTCCAGCACAATCGTCACCGGTCCCTCGTTCACCAGCTCCACCGTCATCTTCGCCCCGAAGCGACCCGTCTGCGTCGGCACGCCCGCCTCCCGCATCGCCCAGGCGAACGTCTCCACCAGCGGCTCCGCCGCCTCCGGCGCCGCCGCCCCCACAAAGCTCGGCCGCCGTCCCTTTCGCGTCTCCGCCAGCAGCGTGAACTGGCTCACCACCAGCGCCTCTCCCCCCACATCCAGCAGCGATAGGTTGAACCTCCCCTCACCGTCCGCGAATATCCGCATCTCCGCGCACTTCCGGGCCAGGCGAAGCGCCTCCGCCTCCCCATCTCCCCGAGCCACCCCTACCAGCGCCAGCAGCCCCCGACCGATTGACGCCACCGCCTCCCCCTCCAACATCACGGCGGCCCGACTCACCCTTTGGATAACGATTCGCATGCCAGAATCATGCCCCAGCTCTCAGGCTGGGGTAAAGCCCTTCCCATGTCCCAGAAACAAAAACACCGCCCCCATAGAGGGCGGCGCTATCGGCGGGACAAGCGCTCAGTCCGCTGTCTTAGCCTCCGCCTTCGACTCCTTCGACTCCTTCGACTCCTTCGACTCGCCCCCATCGTGCGATTTCCCATGGTCATCAGACGCGCCGCTACCGGAGCCGCCGTTGTCGCCCGCCTGCTCCTTGCGGTTGTCCGTGCTGTAGAAGCCGGAGCCCTTGAAGATCACAGATGGCATGCTGATCAGCCGTCGCGATGAGGCGCCGCACTTCGGGCACCTCTGCTCCGTAGGCGCGTCGAAACCTTCGGCGCGCTCATACTCGTGTCCTTTGGAGCATTGGTACTCGTATATCGGCAACTTACATCCACCTCCCGTGTATGGAAAGCCGCCCTCATCAGGGCAGCTTCCGAACATGAATATAGCAGGAACCTAACCCTCACGCAACAGTAAGGCAGGCCTGGCATCCCACTCCCAATGCCCACTCATTCCTTGTTCGTCTCTTACCGCTCTGATATACTCGCCTGCGGACACTTCCCCGCATACAAGGAGACCTGCTTGCCTACCGCTGTATCCATGAAATCCCTTCTGGAGGCCGGCGTCCACTTCGGTCACCAGACCCGCCGCTGGAATCCGAAGATGAAGAGGTTCATCTTCTCGGAACGCAACGGCATCCACATCATAGACCTGGAAAAAACCGTCGGCTGCCTGGAAGCCGCATGCCAGTTCACAAGCGATCTCATCGCCGCCGGCGGCACCCTCCTCTTCGTCGGCACCAAGCGCCAGGCCCAGGACACCATCGAGAGCGAAGCTAGGCGCTGCGGCATGCCGTTCGTCAACACCCGCTGGCTCGGCGGCACCCTCACCAACTTCCACACCATCCAGGGCCGCATCGACTACCTGGTCCGGCTGGAGGACGCCAAGGCCCGCGGCGAGCTTGACCACCTAACCAAGAAAGAGAGCCTCCACACCGAAGATGAGATCGCCCGCCTCAACCGCTACCTCGGCGGCATCAAGGAGATGACCAACCTCCCCAACGCCGTCTTCATCATCGATACCACCAAAGAGGACATCGCCATCGCCGAGTCCCTGCGCTGCGACATCCCCATCGTTGCCCTCGTCGACACCAACTGCAACCCCGATGTCATCGACTACCCCATCCCCTCCAACGATGACGCCATCCGCGCCATCAAGCTCATCACCGCTCGCATCGCCGACTCCGTCCTCGAAGGCCTCACCGCCCGTGAGTACGCCCAGAAGGCCGCCGATGAAGCCGAGGCCGAGGTAGAGGTCGCCGCCTACAGAGAGACCGGCTACGTCGCCTCCCCCGATGCGCCCACGCCGGACTACAACCAGACGCCAAAACCGGAAGCCCAGGAGGCCCCTGTGACTGAGCCCGGCGCTGAGCCCGGCGCTGAGCCCACCACTGCCACCGCGGAGGAGCCCGCCACCGCCGCGGAGGAGCCGCCTGCAGCCGAAGGCGCACCGGAACCCGAGGCCACCGCCGAACCCGCTGAACCGGACACCCCCACCGAGCCATCCCCAGAAGAGCATCCCGACGAGGAGAAGCCAGCCGCGGAGCCCGCTCCCGAGGACGAATCTACCGAGAGCGAGAAGACCGCCGAAGCCGATAGCGAATAAGGAGACCACCGTGCCCGTCTCTCCCGCGGCCGTCAAGGAACTGCGCGAACTGACTGGCGCAGGCATGCTGGACTGCAAGAGCGCCCTTGAGGAGGCCGGTGGCGACTTCGACAAGGCCAAAGACATCCTCCGCAAGAAAGGGATCGCATTGGCCGCCAAAAAGGCCGAGCGCGCCACCGCGGAGGGGCTCGTCCAGACCTACCTCCACCACGACGGCCGCCTGGGCGCCCTCGTCGAGATCAACTGCGAGACCGATTTCGTAGCCCGTACCGAGGACTTCAGCAAACTCGCCCAGGATGTCGCCCTCCAGGTCGCGGCCACCAACCCCACCTACGTCGCCTCTGAGGACATCCC
>CAZYOV010000205.1:0-3251 GCA_964649215.1 uncultured Dehalococcoidia bacterium | reverse complement strand
CCTCCTCTACGGCGACGGCGCCAACCAGAACGCCTTCCTGGGCCGCGCCCGCTTCGGCGATATGGGGTTCGACGTGGTGCACCTGAACCTGCACAAGACGTTCTCCACACCCCACGGCGGTGGCGGCCCCGGCGCCGGCCCCGTCTGCGTCAAGGCCACGCTGGCCCCCTACCTGCCCACGCCGGTAGTGGAGACGGACGGAGAGTCGTACAGGCTGGCCGCGCCGGAGCACAGCATCGGCAAGGTCACCGCCTTCCACGGCAACTTTGGTGTACTGGTCCGCGCTCTCACCTACATCCGCTCACTGGGCGCCGAAGGGCTGCGCGCCATCAGCGATAACGCCGTCATTAACGCCAACTACGTCCTCACCCGCTTGCGCCGCGCTTATCATCTTCCCTACGACCGCCGCTGTATGCACGAGGTCGTGTTCTCCCCGCCCAAGGCGGGCCGGCGGGCGAAAGGGGCGAAGACCCTGGACATCGCCAAGCGGCTCATCGACTACGGTTTCCACCCGCCCACCATCTACTTCCCGCTAATCGTCGACGAGGCGCTGATGGTGGAGCCCACAGAGTCAGAGGCGAAGGAGGCGCTGGACGCCTTCTGCGAGGCGATGCTGGCGATAGCCCGCGAGGCGGAGGAGGAGCCGGAGCTGCTGCGCGGCGCCCCCCACGACGCCCCCCTACGCCGCCTGGACGAGGCCGCCGCCGCCCGCAAGCCCTACCTGCGCTGGCGGCCACGGGAGGATGTAAGTGGGACGGCTTAGCGTGGCCGCGGCTGCAAGCGTGGTCACCGCCGGGCTCGCCGTTGGCTGCGGGAGCGGTACGGATGAACCGCCGACCACCATCACTGAGGGAGACCTACCCATGATGGTACTTCAGCGCGAGGACATTCCGGCCGGGCTGAACCTACTGGATGAGGATGGGGAGACTCGGGGCTTCGTGGAGCCTCTGTTTAACCCAAGCGCTGAGGCAATGTTCCTCAGAGAGTTCGAACTGCCGCCTGACGAAGCAGAGTCTGGAACGGTCGTCTGTATCACTAATTCCGTCGTTTTGTATGAGACCCCAGAGGAGGCAAAACGAGCCTTTCGTGAGGTGCAAGACTTACAGAAGGTTTTCGAGACAGATCTGAAGGAGTCCGAGACCGAGGTTCCGTGGATCGAAATCGACAGTTCGTCGTTGCCGCCACTGGGCGACGAGCGTCAGGCACTTCGGTTCGTTGCTCCTGGCACGGACTTCTGTTCATCATATGAGGACGAGCCTGCCGAGGCGTACTTTCTCGTAACCCTTCGCTACAACATTGGCGCGGGCTTGATGGTATGGACCTACGAGCGTGGCGCCTCGCTTGATGAAGCCATCGAACTCGCACAGACGCAGGCCAATCGTATAGAGGCCATATTCGAGGGAGACGATTCGTGACTGAAGACTTCGGCGAGCTGAACGTACCGTCGCGGCTGCTGCTCGGGCCCGGCCCCTCCAACGTCCACCCCCGCGTATACCGCGCCATGATGGCCCCCGTCATCGGCTACCTGGACCCCCAGTTCCTCCAACTCCTCGACGATACCCAGCGCCCCCTCCGCGCCCTCTTCCGCACCGAGAACGACATGACCATCGCCATCTCCGGCACCGGCACCGCCGGCATGGAAGCCGCCATCTACAACGTCGTCGAGCCGGGAGATACGGTCATCGTCTGCTTCAACGGTTTCTTCGGCGACCGGATGGCGCAGATGGCGCGCCGCTGCGACGCCGAGCCCGTCCTCGTCGAGGCCGAGTGGGGCCGCATCATCGAGCCGGAGCAGGTAGAACAGGCGCTCAAAGCCAATCCCGGCGCCAAACTGGTCGCCATCGTCCACGGCGAGACCAGCACCGGCATCCTCCAGCCGCTGGAGGAAATATCCCGCATCGTCCATGCCCATGACGCGCTGCTTCTGGTGGACGCCGTCACCTCCCTCGCCGGCTGCGACCTGCGCATCGACGACTGGGGCGTGGACGTCTGCCTCAGCGGCACTCAAAAGTGCCTGTCGGCCCCACCGGGGATGGCCCCACTCACCTTAAGCCCCCAGGCGATGGAGGTGGTGAGCAAACGCAAGGAGCCGGTGCGGAGCTGGTACCTGGACGTCTCCATGTTGCGCAACTACTGGGGCGCCGGCAAGGCCCGCGTCTACCATCACACGCCGCCAATGACGATGCTCTACGCCCTGCGAGAAGCGCTGCGCATCGTGCTGGAGGAGGGGCTGGAAACGCGCATCGTCCGCCACCGCCGTCACGCCGAGGCGTTATGGGCGGGCGTAGAGGCGATGGGCCTGCAACTGCACGCCCAGAAGGGCCACCGCCTCCCCTCGCTCACCACCGTGCGGGTGCCGGAGGGCGTCGATGAGATGACGCTGCGCCGCGGCCTCCTCCAGGAGCACAACATCGAGGTCGGCGGCGGAATCGGCGCGCTCCAGGGGCAAGTGTGGCGCATAGGGCTGATGGGCTACAACGCCACCGCCCAGAACGTGCTCGGCCTCCTCTACGCCCTGGAGACGGAGCTCGCCCGCCAGGGCTTCAAGGTCGAGCCGGGTGCTGGGGTGGCCGCGGCCGTACAGTCGCTGAATGCGGCGTTGTAGGCCGGGACGGGGCGGGCCGCTGCTCGCCTTGCTGGCCGCGATAGCGCTGATCGCTGCCTGCGGCGGGGCCTCGGGCTTCGTGCCCGGCCCGCCTCTGGACGTGGAGCCGGAAGCGCCCGTCATCCCACCGGACCCGACCCCCGACGACGGGATCTCCCTTCCACCCGGCTTCCTCGCCTACGAGTTCGCCGAGGGGCTGACCCAGCCCACCTCCCTCGTCTTCGACCCGTTCGGCCGTCTGTTCGTCGCCGAGCTTAGAGGCAAGGTCAAGGTAATCGAGGACCGGGACGGCGACGGCCTAGGCGACAGTCCGCAGACGTTCTGGAGCGACCCCGACGAGCGGTTCACCCTGGGGCTGGCGGTAGCTCCCGACGGCAGCGTCTACGTCTCCATCGAAGGGGATGTGATCGTCCTTCGGGACAGCGACGGCGACAGTAGCGCCGACGAGGAGCACGTGATCATCAGCGGCCTTCCTCACCGCGCGCACCAGAACAACGGCCTCGCCTTCGGCCCGGACGGCAAGCTTTACATCACCAACGGCTCTACCTGCAACCTCTGCTACGAGGAGGACGAGCGCAGCGCCGCCATCCTGCGCTCCAACCTGGACGGCAGCGACCTGGAGGTTTACGCCCGCGGCCTGCGCAAC
>CAZYOV010000204.1:0-3283 GCA_964649215.1 uncultured Dehalococcoidia bacterium | reverse complement strand
CAAAGGTACGCTTCTTCGCCCGCCTGGCCGAGCTGGCGGGCACGCGGGAGACGGAAGTGGAGCTGGGTGAGGGGCTGAGCGTGGCCGAGGCGTTTCGGGCGCTCTGCCGGCGCTTCCCGGAGCTGGCCGACCAGGCCGACAGCCTGATGTACGCCGTCAACGCCGAATACGTCTCGACTGACCACCGCCTGCGCGCCGGCGACGAGCTGGCGCTGATACCACCCGTTAGCGGCGGCCGTCCTGAGCCTGCCGAAGGGTTGTTTGAGGTCACCCCGGAGCCGCTGGACCCGCAACGGCTGACCGACGCCGTCCGCAAAGACGACAGCGGCGCCGTGGCGCTGTTCCTGGGCGTCGTGCGTGATAACAGCAGAGGGCGCCGGGTGCTGTACCTGGAGTACGACGCCTATCCGGAGATGGCCACCCGTGTGATGCGCCGGATCGCGGAGGAGGCGCTGGGGCGCTGGCCTCTTACCGACGTGGCGATGCAGCACCGCACCGGCCGCCTGGAGATCGGGGAGACATCCCTGCTCATCGCCGTCTCCTCGCCCCATCGCAAGGAGGCGTTCGAGGCTTGCCACCACCTCGTCGACCGGTTCAAGGAGACCGTGCCGATCTGGAAGAAGGAGGTGTGGGAGGGCGGCGAGGTCTGGATCGAGGGCGAGCCGGTGGTCGGGGAGTCCCCATAGCGCCTGTGCCCGACGAACCGTCTCCGGGCAGCGGCGAAGACCTCCAGTACTGCCCCTACTGCGCCGCTCCCCTCGTCCTCCGCCTCCTGCCCAGCGAGGACCGGCCGCGGCTGGTCTGCGACCGCGGCCACATCCTTTACGTCAACCCCAAGGTCATCGTGGGGGTGATTCCGGAGCGGCACGGCCGCATCCTGCTGATGCGGCGGGCGATCGAGCCTCGCTACGGGGCCTGGACGTTCCCCGGCGGCTTCATGGAGATAGACGAGACGGCGGAGGAGTGCGCCGCGCGGGAGGCGCGGGAGGAGGTGGGCGTCCAGGTAAGCATTATCAAGCTGGTGGGCGTCTACTCACGGCCGGCGCCGCAGGCACCCGGCATCGTCTCCATCGTCTACCGCGGCCGCATCACCGGCGGCGAGGTGAAGCCGGGGCGGGAGGCGCTAGAGGCGCGCTGGTTCCGGCCGGAGGAGATCCCCTGGAACGAGCTGGCCTACGAAACAACCAACTGGGCGCTGCGCGACTGGCTGAAGTCCAGGCGCGACACCAGCCGCAAGCGGGCCTAGCCCCGCCGCCCGCGGCCGCGGGCAGGGAACCGTTTGCCGCTCTGCCCCCGCTCGCCTTCCCTCTCCCCACCAAAGAAGTCGAAGCTGCCCATCGTCAGTACTGTGCTGACTTGGGGGTCCGTCAGGCGTGAGAACAGCCGAGCGTTCATATCCTTCTGCGTAAGGCTCGTCGTGATTACCGTGGGCAGGCAGGCGTTGTAGCGATAGTTCAGGAGCTGGAACAGCTTCTCCTCCGCCCATGCAGTGCCGGTCTGGGAGCCTAAATCGTCCAGGATCAGAAGCGAAGCGCTCCGCACCCGCTCGAACAAAGCATCGAACGCCTTCGGGTTCTGGGAGTTGAAGCTGGAGCGCAGACGGTCCAGCAGGTCTGGCACGACGACGAACAGCACTCCCGGGTCCGCCTGGCGGCGGTAGTTGCCGATAGCGGCGGCAAGGCGCGTCTTGCCGCGGCCGGCCTTACCGGCGAACACAAGCCAGTCCTTCGGCTCCTCCGCGAACTTCAGGGCCTGCCGCTGGGCGTCTTGGATCAGCTTCAGTTCCTGACGGTCCGATTCAAGGTGCTGCGGGTCGAACGTCTTAAAGGTCATCCGCTGCAGCAGCGGCAGGTCGAGCGCGTCCAGATCGCCGAGTCCGCCCGCTGGGCCGGACTCCAGGCGGTGCAATCTGGAAAGCGACACGTCCCCCAGCCTGGTCTGGAGGCGCGGGTCCAGCTCGCTGATCTCCCTGGCCGTGGTGAACACTGTGGGCATGCGGCCCTGATAGCGGTGGTTGATAAGCTGGTACAGCTTCTCGTCCGCCCAGGGAGTGGAGCTGTGCATCCCCAGGTCGTCAAGAATGAGCAGGGGCGCGCTACGCACCATCTCGAACAGCTCGTCGTAGCCGATCTCGCTGTCCGGCTGGTAGGCGGCGCGCAGGTGGTCCAGCAAGTCCGGCACGACCATGAACAGCGCCGGACGGCCTCCTTCAATACAGGCGTTGGCGATAGCTGCGGCGAGATGCGTCTTACCGCAGCCGCTGGGGCCGCTGAGCACGAGCCAGCCGGAAGGCTCTTCGGCGAACTCGCGGGCGTCGGCCACGGCCCGCGCGAAGCGCTCCTGATCCTGCGGATTGGGGCTGCGTCCGCGCGCCATCAGGTCGTCGAAGGTGAGACGCAGCAGGGCGCCCAGGTTACTGTAGCGCTGGAGGCGGGCCAGACGCTGATCGACGCGCTCGTCCTCGGTGCACTGGCAGGGGAACGCCTTACCGAAATCGGGGTGACCCAGGCGAACGTTCTTGCGCACGAAGCCAGCGCCGCCGCAGGAGGAGCAAACGTCGTCTGCCGGCTCGTCAGCGGAGCCGGCCGGCGCCGCGCTTGCCGCGGGCGTAGCGGCGTTCAAGCCAGTCTGCTTCAGGATCTCGTTCAGCTTCTTCATAATCAGGGCCCTCCGCTTCATATCGGCGCAGGATCGCCTCAATGTAGCGCCAGCTTCGCTTGTTTAAGCTCACCGCCTCCCGGAACGCCGCCTCGATCCACTGCGCCGGGTAGCGTTCCTCAGCGTCCTTGAGTTCGTCTGCGATGAGGGGGGTGATAGCGCCGACGTTCTCCTCGTAAAGGGCGAAGATGTTCGGCGGTGCCGTGGGCGCCGCCGGCGGCAGCGGCTCGTCGAGACGCAGCTCCTCCCCCGCCAGACGCTCGGCGACACGGCGATTGTAGGGCGTGGCCAGCAGGTAGGCCTCCTCGGTCCGACCCTCGCCCTTGACCTCGACGCGCAACAGCGAGCCGCGCTCCGTGGCCAGGGTGAGGCCGCGGCCCAGCGCCTCGCCGCCCTCACCACAAAGGTTCTCCAGCGCCCGCACCAGCGTGCCGTCCGCGGCCAGCTCGCCACCGGTAACGAAGAACGGTGAGCGCCGCTGGAGGCCCTGGATGTAGAAGATGTAGAGCGTCACCAGCAGCTCCTCCGCCCTCTCGATGTCCGGCAACAGCCGCGCGAAGAACAGGTTTGGCACCGGCGTCGCCCGCCCCGAGCTGGGGAATCCGGCGAACTCATCGCCGGCGCC